>VBAK01000184.1 GCA_005882275.1 Candidatus Segetimicrobium genomatis | reverse complement strand
GGCCCGCCACATCGATGTCGTTGATGTGCCCCTTGTCATAATGCCAGCACACGATCGTGTCGCACGTGCCGCCGTCCGGATCGTCGCCAACCCAGCACGGACACAACCCTCCACACGAGCAGACCTCGAGCAGCTTCCCTTGGAGCGAATATCCCATATCGGCCACCCCCTCTTCGAATGTCTGACCGATCCTGATGCGGGCATGTTTCTGCGGATGGGCTTTGGGTCGGGCGGGCTTTAATCGGCTGATCAATCAATACCTTAAAGATAGTACCCGAATATCATTCAGGAAGTCAACGGGCAAACACTTTGTCGCCAAGGCAAGCGGTGAGAGTCGATTCCGAGATGTGCGATCGGGAAAGGAGCCCGGGGTGCCCCCGGGGGCCTCGCTAACTCGGACTGGACCCCACCCCCGTCGGCCGCGCACCGCCGGAGGCGCCGCGGGTGGCCGGCGGTTTCCGACGTCGGGCTGCGGGGGCAGGGGGGAGGGCGGAAAGCGCTGGAGGAGCGGTCTTGGGCACCCGTCCCCTGTACCGGAGGCGCCTGGCGGCGTTCCGCAGGCGCTGGTCGGTGACCTCGTAGTAGACCTGGGTCGTCGACGGGTTCGCGTGCCCAAGGAGGCGCTGGGCCTCCTCGATGCCGAGCCCCACCGTGGCCATCTGCTGGCCGGCGGTGTGGCGCAGGTGGTGAAACGCGATCCCCTCGGGAATCGGGACCCCCCCGGCCGCCGCGTAGCGCTTGAAGATTTTTTCGACGCTCGCGTAGTGGAGGCGGGCGCGGCGCGGCTGAAACGGGAGCCGGAAGAAGAGGGCGGTCGTCGGCGCCGCGGGGCGGACGGCGAGCCAAGCCAGGAGCCCCTCGCGCGCATCGGCGGTGAGCGGGAGCACCTGCTCCTTGTTTCCCTTGCGCAGGACCACGATCGCCGCCCGTTCCGGGTCCGAGAGGTGCACGAGCCGCTCGATATCGAGGCGGATGACCTCGCTGACCCGCAGGCCCATCAGCCCCAGCTCGGCCATCGCCCGGTCTCTGAGGACCCGCGGTGCGTCGCCCTGGAAGGCGGACCGGAACTGCGCGACCTGATCCTCGGTCCACCAGCGGTGGACCCGCTGGGGGCGACGGGGAGGGTGGAGGTCCTGGGCGATGGAGTAGGGGCGCCCCCGGCGCCTGCGGAGCCACTCGTAGAACTGGCGCAGGGCCGTGATGCGGCGGGCGCGGGTCGCCACCGAGAGTCCCGCCTCGGTCATGCGCCGGGCGAAGCGGACGAGATCCTCAGCCTGCGCGCCCTCGAGATCGCCGTTGACGTACTCGGCGAAGTCCGCGAGATCGCGGACGTAGGCGAGACGGGTGTTGAGACCCCGGTCTTCCCCTTCGAGGTCGGTCCACCACTCCAAGAGCCGCGGGTGGGCGGAAGGAACCGGCGAGCGCAGGTGCCGCCGTCCGGGCATCGCATGATCCTCCGACGAAGCTGCAACCACTGGTACGATTAAGGGGCGAACCTGCCGCGATCGCCGCATAGTTCGCACCGCGCGCGGCGATTTCCTGTGTCGCGGCCCGCCCGGGTCTCCGGGCGGGCCGCCCGTCAGAGCGCCTGAATCCTGCTGTGAACGCCTCCTGTCAGCGCGCCGCGGCGGTGAGCGCCGCCCGGAGGATCTCGACGATCTTGTCGATCGTCTCCGGCGGGGTCATCAGCGGCGGCGCCAGGCAGATGGTGTCGCCGATCGGCGGATCGGCCGAGCCCACGCGCAGCCTGGGCAGCAGGCCGCGCGACCGCGCCTCCTGGATCACGCGGCCGCCGAGACCCAGGGCAGGGGTCTTGGCCTTCTTGTCGGTGACGAGTTCCACGCCGCACATCAGGCCGAAGCCGCGGACATCCCCGACCACCGGCAGATCCCGCAGCGTCTCCAGCCCGGCGAGGAGGCGGCGGCCCATCGGGCCGGCGCGCTCGACCAGCCCCTCCTTATCCAGGATGTCGAGGTTGCGGAGGGCGACGGCGCAGCAGGTGGGGTGCCCGGAGTAGGTCGCGGCGTGCATGAACTTCTTGTCCGGGGGCGCTTCCAGCACCGCGTCGTGAACCTTCCTGGACGCCAGCACCCCGCCGAGGGGCAGGTACGCGCTCGTCACGCCTTTGGCGAACGTGACCAGGTCCGGCTGCACACCCCAGTGCCCGAGCGCAAACCACCTGCCGGTCCGGCCGAACCCGGTGATGACCTCGTCGGCGATGAACAGCACGTCGTGCCGGTCGCAGATCTCCCGGATCCGGGGGAAGTAGGTGGGAGGCGGGACGATCACCCCACCGGCGCCCTGCACCGGTTCCGCGATGAACGCGGCGACGGTGTCGGGTCCCTCCCGTTTGATGGCCTGCTCCAGCGCGTCCGCCGCCCCGATCCCGACGTCGCCCCCGCCCGTCCAGCGGTAGGCATAGGGAGCGGGGATCTGCAAGAACTCCGGGGCGAGCGGGCCAAACATCTTGTGGAACGCCGCCATCCCGGTCGCGCTCATCGCGCCCAGGGTGAGGCCGTGGTAGGCGTGGGTGCGGGAGATGATCTTGACTTTCGACGGCCGGCCCCGGACCTTCCAGTAGTACCGGGCCATCTTGAACGCGGACTCGTTCGACTCCGCGCCGCCCGTCGTGAAGTACACGCCCGAGGTGTTGGGGTAGGCCAGGGCCACGAGGCGCTCCGCCAGATGGACCGCGGGGATGTTGGACATGCCCGCATAGCTCGAGACAAACGCGAGGCGGGCCATCTGCTCGGCGGCCGCCTGCGCCAGTTCCGCCCGTCCGTGGCCGGCGTTCACGTTCCACAGACACGACAGCCCGTCGATGTATTCGCGTCCCTCGGCGTCCTTGAGGATCGCCCCCCGACCTTCGACCATCATCAGCGGGTGCTGGTGGTCCTGAGGGTGGTGCAGCGGGTGAATGAGATGCTCCTGGTCCTCTCGGACAAGCACATCGAGCCGTTCCATCGTCGCACCGCCTTCGCTGGAATGTCTAGGCGAGACACTACGTCCCCGGCCGCGGCCTTCCCTTTGCGCCTTGCGTCGCACCGATCGGCCGTGGATCCGGGGGAACTCGCCGTCAACTCTTCTGCCTGTTCTTCCGATCTCCCTGGTCGATCCGCGGCGATTGCGCGCAGACCCTGTGCGGCCGATGTTTCACGCGCTGGAGAGGAGGCGCCCCCGGCGCCGCGAACACACTCCGGGACCCCATGCCCCCGCAGGACCCCTGGGAGATGGCGCTGCAGCAGTTCCAGGTCGCGGCGGACCATCTGTCGCTCAAGCGCGGCATCCGCGAGTGCCTGGCCTACCCGCACCGGGAGCTCGTGGTGCACTTCCCCGTGGGGATGGACGACGGATCGGTCCGCATCTTCACCGGCTACCGCGTGCACCACAGCCCCGTCCTCGGCCCCACCAAAGGCGGGATCCGGTACAGCCCCGAGGTCCGGCTCAACGAGGTCCGGGCGCTCGCCATGTGGATGACCTGGAAATCGGCGCTGATGCATCTTCCGTTCGGCGGCGCCAAAGGCGGCGTCACGTGCGACCCGCGCCAGCTCTCGCCCGGCGAACTCGAGCGGCTGACGCGGCGCTACGCGACCGAGATCAGCATCCTGATGGGCCCGAAGAGCGACATCCCCGCCCCCGACGTCGGCACCAACGCCCAGGTGATGGCCTGGATCATGGACACCTACAGCATGCACCGCGGCTATTCGGTGTCTTCGGTGGTCACCGGGAAACCCATCTCGATCGGCGGCTCCGTCGGCCGGAGCGACGCGACCGGCCGGGGGGTCATGATCGCGGCGCGGGAGGCGGCGCGCCTGCGGGGGATGCCGTTTGCGGGCAGCCGCGTGGCGGTGCAGGGCTTCGGGAACGTCGGCGAGGCCGTGGCCCGGCTGATGCACGCGCAGGGATGCAGGATCGTCGCCCTGAGCGACATCTACGGGGGGATCTACGCTCCCGAGGGGCTGGATCCGATCGCCGTGCGGCAGCACGCCCGGCAAACGGGCCGGGTGGAGGGGTTCCCCGGCACCGAACCGGTCTCCAACTCCGAGGTGCTCGAGCGGCCCTGTGACTTCCTCATCCCCGCCGCCATCGAAGGCCAGATCACCGGGGAGAATGCCGCCCGGGTCCAGGCGGCCGTGGTCGTCGAAGGAGCGAACGGACCCACCACGCCCGAGGCCGACGCGATCCTGGCCGGCCGCGGCGTCCTCGTCGTCCCGGACATCCTGGCGAACGCCGGGGGGGTGACCGTGTCCTACTTTGAGTGGGTCCAGGATCTCCAGTCCTGGTTTTGGAGCGAGGGTGAGATCAACGAGCACCTGGAGCGCATCATGGTCTCCACATTCAACCGGGTCGCCGCCCTGGCCGCGGAGCGGCGGGTGGGACTCCGGACCGCCGCGCTGATCGCCGCCGTCAGCCGGGTCGCAGACGCGTTGACGACGAGAGGGATCTATCCGTGAGACTGCCAATCATTCACCCAAACGAGACCGCGCGTCGGAGCGACGCGTCGGCTCGGGGCGCCCGGGACCGGGCGCCGGTCACGCGAGTGAGAGGGGAGGGGGCGGCTCCATGACACGGGTGCTTCGGAGAAGCCTGATCGCGTCCGCCGTGGCGGTGGCCGTGGGGCTCGGCTCGCTGGGCGCCCTTCAGGCGGCACCGGCGGGGAAACTGGAGATCTTCTCCTGGTGGACCGCGGGCGGCGAAGCGGAAGCCCTCAACGCCGTCTTCGGCATCTACCACGCGCGCTATCCGGCGGTCCAGATCGTGAACGCGACGGTCGCGGGCGGCGCCGGGACCAATGCCAAGGCCGTGCTGAAGACGCGGATGCTGGGGGGCGACCCGCCCGACTCGTTCCAGGTGCACGCCGGGCACGAGCTCATCGATACCTGGGTGCGCAACGGGTCCATGGAGCCGCTGACCGGTCTGTTCAAGGCGGAGGGCTGGACCACGGCCATGCCGCGCGGCCTCCTGGACATCCTCTCGTACAAGGGCGACATCTGGTCGGTGCCGGTGAACATCCACCGGGCCAACGTGCTCTGGTACAACAAGAAGATCTTCGCCGACGCCCATCTTGCCCCGCCGGCGACGTTCGACGAGTTCTTCAAGGACGCGGACGCCCTCAAGGCCAAGGGGATCGTGCCGTTCGCGCTGGGCGACAAGGAAGGCTGGGAAGCCGGCCACGCCTTCGAGGCGGTGCTGATCGCCGCGCTCGGGGCGGACGGCTACCGGGGCCTGTGGACCGGCACGACGCCCTGGACCGGCCCGAAGGTGACGGCGGCCCTGGAGATCTTCAAGCGCATGCTGGCCTACGCCAATACCGACCACGCCGCCCTCACCTGGGACGGGGCGGGCGAGTACATCATGGGCAGGAAGGGCGCCATGATGATCATGGGGGACTGGGCGAACGGGTGGTTCACCTCCAAGAACTTCAATGAGTACGGATGGGCCCCGCCGCCCGGGAACATGGGGGTCTACGATGCGCTCTCGGACAGCTTCGGCCTCCCCAAGAAGGTCCGGGACCGCGAGAACGTGATGGCGTGGCTGCGCGTCCTCGGCTCGCGCGAAGGCCAGCAGGCCTTCAACCCGCTGAAGGGATCCATCTGCGCCCGCACCGACTGCAGCCCGAGCGTCTTCGGCGCGTACCAGCGGTGGGCGATGACGCAGTGGACCACCGACGCCATCGTCCCCAGCGTGATCCACGGCGCCGCCGCCAGCGAGGGCTGGGCCACCGACTACAAGGACGCGATTGCGCTGTTTGTGACGTCCCGCGATACCGCGGCGACTCAACAGGCGCTCGCGAAGGCCTGCGTGAACGCCGGAGTGTGCAAGTAGCCTCGAGGCGGCCCTTCCGCGCAGGGTCCGCGCAGGCAGGCCGGCCGCGCCGGCGGGCCCGGATGTGGGATCGCGCGGCGGCCACCGCCATGCTGCTGCCGTCGGTGGTCGCCATCGCGGTCTTCGTCTACGGGTTCGTGGGATGGACGGGGTATGTGTCGCTCACCCGGTGGAACGATGTGCTGCCCAATTACGCGTGGGCGGGGCTGCGCACCTACGCCGACCTGTTCGACACCTTCCGCTTCCGCATCGATCTTCTCAACACGCTCAGGTTCACGCTGGCCTTCCTCGCCGGGTGCCTCGGCGTCGGCTTCACCCTCGCCGTCCTGCTCGACCGGGGACTCCGGGGGGAAGCCATCTTCCGCACGATCTTCCTCGCGCCGCTGGCGATCTCGTTCATCGTCACGGGCGTGGTCTGGCGGTGGCTGCTGAACCCGGGGAGCGCGCAGCTCGGCAGCGTGGGCATCAACCTGTTGCTCGAACGGGCGCACCTGGGCGCCCTGCGCACCGGGTGGTATACGGATCCGCGGATCGGGATCCTGGCCGTCGCGCTGGCGGCGCTCTGGCAGTTGTCCGGGTACACGATGGCGCTGTACCTGGCCGGCCTGCGGAGCGTCCCGGATGAGCTGCGCGAGGCCGCCCGGGTGGATGGGGCGGGGGAGTGGCAGGTCTACCGGCGCATCCTGATGCCGCTGCTGCAGCCGATCACCCTGAGCGCGGTCATCATCCTCGGGCACATCTCCCTGAAGATCTTCGATCTCGTGGTCGCCATGACCGGATCGGGACCGGGGTTCAGCAGCGACGTCCCGGCCTACTTCATGTTCGACACCACGTTCCGGGGGAATCATTTCGCCCAGGGCGCCGCGATCGCCGAGGTCCTGCTGGTGCTGGTGGCCCTGCTCACCGTCCCCTACCTCATCTACAGCACGCGGGCCGAAGCGGGCCGCTGATGCGTCGGGATCGCGCCGGCGCCCGCGCGGCCGCCTACGCCGTGCTGGCCGCCGCCTCGGTCTTCTACCTGCTCCCCCTCTACGTGCTGGCCGTCACGTCGATGAAGAGCTTCGCGGAGGTCAGCCTCGCGCGGATGTGGGCCCTCCCGTCGGGGCTGTACTTTTCCAGCTTCGCCCAGGCCTGGCAGGGGAACGCGGCCCACGGCTTCCGCGGGCTCAGCGCCAACTTCTACAACAGCGTGAAACTTACCGTCCCGGCCACGGCGATCTCGGCGGCGCTCGGCTCGATGAATGGCTATGTGCTCGCGAAGTGGCGCTTCCGAGGCTCGGAGGTGGTGTTCCCCGCGATCCTGTTCGGGATGTTCATCCCCTACCAGAGTATCCTGATCCCGCTCGTGCAGACCCTCCAGCGCCTGGGCCTCTACGGGACGCTGCCGGGCCTGATCTTCGTGCACGTCGTCTACGGGATCCCGATCACGACGCTGATCTTCCGGAATTACTACGCCCAGGTTCCGGACGAACTCATCGAAGCCGGCACCGTGGACGGGGCGGGGCTCTGGGGGATCTACCAGCGGATCATCGTGCCCCTGTCGCCGCCCGCGCTGGTCGTCGCGGCGATCTGGCAGTTCACGTCGATCTGGAACGACTTTTTGTTTGGCGTGACGGTGACGAGCCAGCCGGACGTGCAGCCGATCA
>VBAK01000183.1 GCA_005882275.1 Candidatus Segetimicrobium genomatis | reverse complement strand
CCCCGAGGACGAGCGCCATCGTGCCGGTGCCCAACCCGACCACGACGCCCCAGAGAAGCACGAGCTGCCACGACGCGCGCATGACCGTGGTCAGACCGACGCCGGCGGCCACCAGTCCGAGCGAGGCCATCATCACCCGGCGCACGCCGACCCGGTCCATCAGCGCCGCGGCAAAGGGGCCGAAGAGCCCGTATAGCAGGATGTTGATCGAGACCGCAAACGACACCGTCGCCCGCGTCCAGCCGAACTCTTTCTCGAGCGGGATGATGAGGATGCCCGGAGTCGCTCGGATCCCGGCGGATGCGAGCAGGGTGAGGAAGGTCACGCCGGCGACGATCCAGCCATAGTGCAGACGCCCCCGGACAATCCGCTCAATGCCCCGCATGCAGCACCACTTTCTCCCGGCGGCGAGTCCGCAGCCGCCCGGCGATCTTCGCGATCGGCGGCCGCCAAGGGCCGTCGCGGACTGCCTGGCATAACGGTGGCCGCGGCACGGGAATTCTCGCCTCCTCAGCCGGCCGGGGGATGGTGCTGGGCCCACGGCTGGGCCTCCTCGAATGCCGCCGCCGCCCGCAGCACGAGCGCGTCGGCGTGCCAGCGGCCGGCGATTTGGAGGCCGACCGGCAGGCCCTCGGCCGTGAAGCCGCAGGGCACGTTCGCCGCCGGGTAGCCCGTCAAATTGAAGGGATACATGAAGGGGACCCGGTCCAGAAACGGCATCGGCCGCCCCTCGGCGTCGCTCGGCCCCCCGTTGGGACCGGCCTCAACGGACCAGGCGGTCACCGGCATCTGGGGCGTGAGCAGCAGGTCGTAGGTCTCGAAGAACTCGCGCACAGCCTGGTAAAAGGTGCTGCGGGCGACGAGCGCCTTTCCGTAGTCGATGGCGCTGAGCCGGCCGGCGTTGAGGACCATCTGCATGAGCGAGGGCTCGACCCAGTCCGGCCGCTCGATCGCGCGGTCGCCGTACCGCGACGCCACGCCCACCTCCCAGATGATCTTGTGGAACGCCCGCGGATCCGGCCACCGGATCTTCGGTTCTTCGAGCCGGCAGCCCAGCTCGGCAAAACGCCTGGCGGACCGCTCGGCGATCGCCTTCACCTCGGGATGCACGACGTTCGCCGCGTAGCCGAGGTCGGGGCTCCACGCCACCCTGAGCCCGGTGATGCCGCCGTCGCACGCCGCCAGGTAGTCCTCCGGCGGGACATCGATGGTGAGCGGGTCGCGGGGATCCGGCCCGGCCATGACGTTCAGCATCAGCGCCGCATCGCGCACGGTCCGCGCCATCGGACCGTTGTGCGACCGGGCCGACCAGTAGTCGGCGTTGGGGTGGTAGGGGATCCGGCCGAAGGACGGCTTGAAGCCGACCACGCCGCAGAGCGCCGACGGGATGCGGATCGAGCCCGCGCCGTCCGACCCGTGCGCCAGCGGCCCGAGCCCGGCGGCGACCGCGGCGCCGGCGCCCCCCGATGATCCTCCCGAGGTGCGATCGAGCTTCCAGGGATTCCGGCACGGCGGGCCGAGCAGGTTGTCGCACATGTCCCGGTGACCGAAGTGCGGCGTGTTCGTCTTGCCGAGGAGAACGCCCCCGGACGCCCGGAGGCGCGCAGCCACCACCCCGTCCTCGGCCGGGACATTGTGCTCGAAGAACTTCGATCCGTACGTCGTGCGGACGCCGGCCGTCGGCTCGAGATCCTTGATGGAATAGGGGATGCCGTCGAGCGGCCCGGCCGCCCCGTCCCCCCGGGCGCGGCCCTCGGCCGCCCTGGCCTCCCGCCGCGCGGCGTCTGCCGTCACCGTCAGGAACGCGTTGAGCACCGGGTTCAGCCGCTCGATCCGGCCGAGGACGGCGTTGGTCAGCTCGACCGGCGAGAGCTGTCGCGTGCGGATCAGCCGACTCAGTTCCGTCGCCGGCGTGAAGCACAGATCGGTGGCGTCCATTCCTGACCTCCCGTGCCGCGCCCGACGGCCTATTCGGAGTAGAGGGACTTCACGTACCCGGACCGGACCAGCTCTTGCAGGAGCGAGTCGTCGAGCAGGGATGCCGGGGTCATCTTGCGGACCTGCGGGTTGGCGCCGAACCGGATCGCGTTCCTCACCCCTCTCGGATCCACGCGCGGGATCTTGTCCTGCCACACCGGGAAGAACGCGCGGTACGCCACGGCGGCCTGCTCGGAGGTCGACCGGGTGTACCGGGCGATGGAAGCCTCCGTCCCCGCCTCGTTCGCCGGCGTCCGGATGTACGCCCACGCGGCCAGATAGGCCCTCAACACCTTGAGGGCGGTCTCGCGGTTCCGGGCCAGATACGATTTCCTGAAGGTGAGCGCGCTCTGGGTCATCGGGATCCCCAGGCGAACGCCGTTCACGAGCTCTGTGAATCCGGCCCCCGCCGCCTGCGCGGTGGTGGGCGGAGAGATGATCCCGCCCGCGACGATGCCCGCGCTCATGGCGGCCATGATCCCCGCCAGCGTCCCGCCCGCGGTGACGATCTCCACTTTGCCGGTGAGCCCGAAGTGTTCGAGGATGATCCGCGCCGCGGTGTCGGTCGATGTGCCGGTCCTGGTGACGGCGATCTTCCGGCCTGCCAGCCCCTGGATCGAAGGCACGCTCTTGTTCACGTACAGGGAGAACACGGGGTAGTTCGAGCCGGCCGCGACCATCACCAGGTCTCCCCCCGCGGCGTCGAAGTCCGCGACCTCCGTGGCGCCGATGAAGAGAGCCTGCGACTCTCCGGACGTCAGGGTGGCGACGGCGGTGCTGCCGGTGACCTGCGTGAAGCCGACGTCCAGACCCTCCCTGGCGAAGAACCCCTGGTCCAGCGCCGCGAAGACCGGCGTGAAGGCGGCGCTGGCCTGAGCGTAGACAAGCTTGATCTGCGCGGCCCCGGCGCCGGCGGCCGGGGGTCCCGCCGTCCCCAGCAGGACGGCGACCACCAGACCGCACAGCACGTCCCGGAACGAAGACGCGTGCCGGGCACCCGCCTCACCGCACGCGCCGGCCCTGCTCATCTCCACCGCTCCTTTCGCGACTCCCAACGCCTCGTCGAACGGCCGCCCACGCGGTCCCGGGTCACAGGCCGCCGGCCGGGCGGGGCGCCGGTGCGAGCCCGGCTTCGCAGCCGAGATCCTCGATCCAGCGCCGGGTCTCACCCAACACCACGCGGGGCGCCGATCGGAGGTCGGCCGCGCGTCTCCCGCCGCTGAGAAAGATGGCCACCCGAAGCTCTTCCAGAAACTGCGTGATCCAGGCTTCGACCGCCGCCTCTCCCCGGAGCGCGGCCGCCAGCAGGGGACGGCCCACCGCCACCAGCGTCGCCCCGAGGGCGATCGCCTTGGCCGCGTCCAAACCTGTCCGCACGCCCCCGGTGGCGATGATCGGAAGCCCGGCAGCGCCGGCCGCGACGATCGAGACCGCCGTCGGAATTCCCCAGTCCTGGTACACGCGGCCGAGTTCGGCCCGTCGCAGGTCGCCCCGGGCCTCGGCGCGCGCCGTCTCGATCGCGGCGAAACTGGTCCCGCCCGCGCCCCCCACGTCCAGCGCCCGAAATCCGAGCCCGCGCAGTTCAACGGCGGCCGTGTGCGAGATTCCCGCGCCGGTCTCTTTGGCGATCGCCGGCACGGCGAGCGACGCGACCGCGGCGGCAAGGGCGCGGCGCAGCCCCGTCACCAGCCGGTCGCCCTCCGGCTGAACGGTCTCTTCGAGAAAATTGAGGTGAATGGCCAGGGCGTTTGCGCCGACCATCGCCACGGCGCTCGCGAGTTGCGAGGGGGTCAGGGGAGGACCGCTGTCCTGGGCCGTCAGTTGAGCGGCCCCGACGTTCGCGATGAGGAAGGCGTGCGGAGCCGCCTCCCGCGCCACGGCATAGGTCCGGGCGAGCCTGGGGTTGCGCAGCGCCGCGCGCTGGCTCCCCAGCCCCATCGCCAGGCCGAACCGCTCCGCCGCGCGCGCCAGGCGGGCGTTGACGTCGCCCGCGCCCTCGTGCCCTCCGGTCATCGCGGCAATGGCCAGCGGCGCTCCCAGGCGGTGGCCCAGGAACTCCGCGCTCAGATCGATCGCCGGCAGGTCCGCGACCGGCAGGGCCTGATGCAGCAGCTGGATGTCAGACCACCCGGGCCCCCGGCGGCTGCCGACCTCCCGGCTCGTCGCCAGCCTGAGGTGCTCGGCCTTCCGCCGCTCGACCTCGTCGCGCGAATCCGCGGAGGTTCGCCGGCGCGCGGCCGCGCCCGGCCGCGCGGCGGGACGCCGCCTCCTCCCGCCACCCCGCACCCCCTTCAAGAGAGCCCATCCCAGCGGCGGATCAGGTCCAGGTGTATGCCGAACAGGTCGAGGATCTTCACGACGGTGTGATCGATGATCTCCGCGATCGTCTTCGGGAGATGGTAGAACCCCGGCACCGGCGGGAGGATCACCGCGCCGGCCTCGGTCGCCCTGAGCATGAGCCGGAGGTGACCCGCGTGCAGGGGCGTCTCCCGGACCACGAGCACGAGCCGGCGGCGCTCCTTGAGGCAGACATCCGCGGCGCGGATCGTCAGGGTGTCGCTGAAGCTGTTGGCGATCGCCGACAGCGTCTTGATCGAGCACGGCGCGACGACCATCCCCTCGGTCACAAAGGTGCCGCTCGCGATCGCGCTCGCGATATTCTTCTCGTCGTGCACCGTGTGCGCCAGGGCGGCGACGGCGTTGGGATCCTTCCCCATCTCGAACTCAATGGTCTTCCGGGCGGCCGCGGTGAGGATGAGATGGGTCTCGATGCCGGTGTGGGCGCGCAGCACTTCGAGGAGGCGCACCCCATAGTGGGGACCCGTGGATCCCGACAGCGCCACGATCAGGCGGCGCGGCTGAGGCGTGCGCGTCTCCGGTGGCCGCATCGGACGAGGCACACTTCGGGGCGCGCAAATTTCATTCCTTTGAACCGGTGGAGGGGCCGGCGGCGGCGGACGCGAACGGGGATGGTTGCGGCGGGCGCAGGCCGGGAGGTGGCACTGGTGGGCGATATCGAAGGGCGGGTGTTTCTCCGGGGGATCACGTCGGAGCAGTACGGCCTCTCGGAGTTCCGGCGGCGGCAGCGGGCGGCCCCCCGGGTGCGTCCCGCGGGCACGGTGGTCGACGATGCGCGCGTCGCCCATTCCGGCGACTCCGACCAGTCGCGTACCTGGTGGATCCTGGGACCGGGCGACGACCCCTTCCTGACCCAGAGCGTCCAGGCCCATTTCGTGGAGCTGGCGCCGGGTGGATCCAACCACGGGCACGGCCACCAGAACGAGGCCACCTTTTACATCCTCGAAGGCCGCGGGTACGAGATCCACGACGGCCGGCGGTATGATTGGGAGAAGGACGACCTCGTCGTCGTGCACAACGATTCGGTGCACCGGCACTTCAACGCCGACCCCCACAACAAGGCGCTGGCGCTCGTCATGAAGGCGAAGGCCACCTGGATGTTCCTCGGCCTGATTCAGCAGGGCCGCGGCGGCCCCGTCGAGGACGGCGCGCGGTTCGGCCCGCCGGAAGATTGGTCCCGCCTGT
>VBAK01000182.1 GCA_005882275.1 Candidatus Segetimicrobium genomatis | reverse complement strand
GGCTCGGGCAAATCTCGCGGCGGTGGGCATCGCTCTCTCCTTAAATCCGGTCGATCGCATGACAAAACGCCCCCTGCGCCGGCGGTCGCCGGCGCGTAAGCTCTGGCTCGATGCGCGGATGACGTGCGCAGAAAGGGTGCAGATTCCGTGCCACTGCGGCTTTCGGAGCAGTTTCCGCGGCTTGCGCGAGCTGGCACGCCGTCAGGTGCACCGTTTTGGAGCTGCCGCGGTACTCCTTGCCTCAATTCGGGGCGCGCCAAGGCGCTGAGGTCAGACCATGGATTCATTTCGCATCGATGAGCTCGCACGGCGCCTGCTCGAGCGCGTGCCCCCGGCGCTGCGCAGCATGCAGCGGGACCTCGAGAGCAACTTCCGCGCGGTGCTGCGCGAGGGACTCGGCAAGCTCGATCTGGTGACCCGGGACGAGTTCGACGCCCAGACGCGGGTGCTCGAGCGCACGAGGGCCCGTCTCGAGGAGCTCGAGGCCCGACTCGCCTCGCTCGAAGGCGCGGGATCCGCCGCCGCGCCCGCGGCCGGCGCGGCGCCGCGCTCCGATTCCCGACGGAGCTGACGCGGCCGGCTTTCACACAGCACGGCAGCGGAGCGGAGATGTCGGTCGCGCGGGTCGCGTGCCGTGCGCTCGTTGGGCTGCACGCCCCGCTCGTGCACGTCGAGGTGAGCCTCGCGAGCGGTCTGCCGGCTTTCTGTATCGTGGGCCTGCCCGCGACGGTGGTGAAGGAGAGCAAGGAGCGGGTGCGCGCGGCGCTCCTCAACTCGCGCTTCGAATTTCCCGCGGGCCGGATTACGGTGAATCTCGCCCCCGCCGATCTGCCCAAGGAGGGCGGACGGTTCGATCTCCCCATTGCGCTCGGAATCCTCATCGCCTCCGGGCAGATTCGGCCCCGCGGCGCTCGAGGGGGTGGGGGCTGCGAGACGCGCGAGTTCTACGGCGAGCTGGGCCTCACCGGCGAGCTCAAGCCCGTGCGAGGACTGCTCCTCGCCGCCGCGCACGCGCAGCAGCAAGGTCACGAGCTCGTGGTGCCGCGGGCCAATGCCGCCGAGGCCTGCGTCGTGGCTCCCGAGCGGGTGCGCGCGGCCGGTCACCTGCTCGAGGTGTGCGGGCATCTCAGCGGCGCGGCGCCCCTGCCAGCCTGTGCGTCCCCGCGCGGCGCTGAGAACCGGGACGCGCCGAGCGCGCGCGGCGCGCCGCTCGATCTCGCCGACGTCCGCGGGCAGCTCATGCCCAAGCGCGCGCTCGTGATCGCCGCCGCCGGCGGCCACAGCCTGCTCATGATCGGTCCGCCAGGCTCCGGCAAGAGCATGCTGGCGCAGCGCCTGCCGGGGCTGCTGCCGCCGCTCACGCGCAGCGAAGCGCTGGAGGTGGCCGCAATCGCTGCGGTGAGCGCTGCGGGCTTCACGCCCGGGCAGCTCGGGCAGCGCCCGTTCCGTGCGCCGCACCACACCGCCTCGAGCGCGGCCCTGGTGGGCGGCGGTGCGCGCGCCCGACCCGGCGAGATCAGCCTCGCGCACCACGGCGTGTTGTTTCTCGACGAGTTGCCGGAGTTCGAGCGTGCGGTGCTCGAGGCGCTGCGCGAGCCGCTCGAGACCGGGATCGTGGCCGTGTCGCGGGCCGCCCTGCAGAGCGAGTATCCGGCCGCATTCCAGCTCATCGCCGCCATGAACCCCTGTCCCTGCGGGCGCCTCGGGGATCCGGCGGGCGAGTGCCGCTGCACGCCCGCCGAAGTGCGGCGCTATCGCGGGCGCATCTCGGGTCCCCTGCTCGATCGCCTCGACATGCACGTCGAGGTGCCGCGGGTGACGGCGGCCGACTTCGACGCCGCCGCGGGCGGGGGCGAGAGCACGGCGGCCGCGGCCACACGCGTTGCGCTGGCGCGCGGCGTGCAGCTCGAGCGCCAGGGGCGCTGCAATGCGCGTCTCACCGATCTGGAAGTGCAGCGCTGGTGCGCCGCCGATGCCGCGGGGCGGCATCTGCTCGAGGAAACGATGCGTCGGCGGGGGCTCTCGGGACGCGCGCGGGCGCGGCTGCTGCGCCTCGCGCGCACGATCGCGGATCTCGAGGGCGCTACCGGCATCGGCGCCGGGCACATCGCCGGCGCGGTGATGCTGCGCTGTATGGACGCCTCGGTAGCGCCGGCGCGCGCCGCGGGGGCCGGATGATCCCTACAGCTCGGTGCTGTCTGCGGTCTCGCGCTTCCTGTCGGGTTTGGTGATCTCGTCCGGCGGATTCACGCCGACGCACTTGCCGGTCACCAGGTCGCCGTCGCCAGCGTAGGGCATGGCAATCTGCAGAGCGGCGCCGATTGCATTCACGCAGGCCTCCTGGTCCTTGAACAGGTAGGAGTCGACGTAGGTGATTTCCAGCGTCTTTGGCGAGTAGTAGTAGACGTGCAGCACCGCTTTCTGGCCGAGAGTGCGCGGCTGCTTCTGTGAGACCTGCGTCGGTGGCGGTTGCACATCCGCTAAGGCGGTCCCGATCAGCCACGGCAGGAGAGCGAGGGCGAAATATCCTTTCATCTGATCTTCCATCCCGATGATGAACCCAAGGCTACAGTTCACCGTACTGTCCGGGCCGACAACGCTGCCGTGCGTCATATAAATCGAGGAGCGAGGCGTGATGGACTTCACTGCATCCGCCTCGTTTTCACCCGCGCGGGGTTTATCGTTAACAACCCGCTCAGGCTTGGCGGACGAGGCGGGCTCACACGGGTGGATCGCGCGGAAAGCGGGCCGTGAGGCATCCGCAGAGGCGCGATTCAAAGCTATTGCGCCATCTGCACCATGTGATCGACGGCCTGCTTCACGAGGTCGTCGGGCGCATCCAGGCGGCCGCCCTTCGGGGGCATCACGCCGGCTTTCCCCTGGAAGCCCTTGAGCGCGTGCTCGTAGAGGATGGCCTTGCCCTCGGCGATGCGCGCAGCCCAGGCGGCCTTGTCCCCCGCCTTCGGCGCGCCGCCGATCCCCTGTCCATGGCAGACGTTGCACGTCTGCTCGAAGAGCTGTGTACCGTTCTGTGGCATCGCGGCGGCGACCGCCGTGCCCGACGCCCCGCCCTCGGCAGTCCCCTCCGCCGGCTTGATGGCGAGCGCCGAGTTGTCGCGCCCGGCAATCGCCTCTTTTACGGGCGGACCGATGCGCGCGTGCACGTTCTTGCTGTATTCAGCGTCGCTCAGCACCTGCAGGTCCTGGGTGTGGCTCGCGACGATGCGGGCGAGCGCGAACAGACCTACCGCGACCGCCACCAGCAGGCCGATCACCAGGCTGAAGACATTGAAGAAGTGGGTATCCTGCTTGCTCACGAGCGCATCCGTTTTTTTGCGCACCCCGCGGATTCGGGCGCGAAGTATAGCGGGTGCCGGGGTGGTTGACCGGCGAGCCCGGGGAAAACCGCCGTTTGGGCGGTCAGCCGCTCGGCCCACTGGTCGTTGCAGGGCTTGAGAGCTGATACTTCCGGGGATTGCCGGCTCCCGCAGGATCACACGATGCGTCACATGGCGATGAGCGCGATTTCGGCCTTTCTGCTGTTGGTCGGCTGCGCGCACGAGAAGCCCGTGGCGCCGCGTCCGGCAGCCACTCCTGCGGCGCCGCAGAAAGCCGGCGGCGCGCAGCAACCGGAGACGGCAGCTGCACACGCGCCGGCGGCCGCCGCGCAACCATCGCCCGCTCCCGCCGACACGGAGCGCGCGCCGAGCGCTGCGGTACCCTCGAGCCGTGCCGGCACGGGGGGCAGTGCTGCCGCCACGGGCGCGGCCGGTGCCACGGGTAGTGGCAGCGCCAAAACCAAGGTCCCAGGCCGCAGTGAGTCCACCTCGAGCGCCGCGCCGCGGCCCGCGGCCCCGAGCGGCGCAGTGCCAGGCACCGCCGCCGGTGGCAGCGCGGCTCGCCCGGCTCCCTCACCCGCGCCGGCACTCGACCTGCCATCGCTCGAGCAGCGGCTCCGGGACACGCGCGCCATCGGTGTGTTCACCAAGCTCTCACTCAAGAATCAGGTCGACGACCTGCTCGGCGAGTTCCGGGCATTTCACCGGCGGCAGGCCGCGGTGACGGTCGCCGAGCTGCGGCAGAAGTACGACCTGCTGCTGCTCAAAGTGCTGAGCCTCCTGCAGGACGGCGATCCGCCGCTGGCGGCAGCCGTCTCTTCCTCGCGGGAAGCGATCTGGGAGATGCTGATCGATCCGCAGAAATTCGAGAAACTGGCCAGAAACTGACTTGGCTCCACGGGAGACGGCTATGCGCCATCATGCACCTGTTGTTGCTTCGGCGATCGTGGCCGCGTTCGGCTTCGGAGGCTCACTCCGCGCCGAGGAGCCGGCAATGGGCAAGGATCTGGCCGCGACGATCGCGTTGCAGGGCATGCCCTGCGACAAGGTCGTCTCCGCCACGCGCAATGGAGACAGCGACTACACGGCCACCTGCAAGAACGGCAATCGATATCACGTGTTCGTGGATTCGAGCGGCCGCGTCGTCGTGAAGAAGCTCTAGCGGCGGCTTTGGGCACAGCGCTCGCCGCCCGCGGCGCCCCTCAATGGACGGTGCCGGCGCCGCCGCGTATCATCGCCCGCCCCGCGCCCGTAGCTCAGTTGGATAGAGTGGCAGCCTCCGAAGCTGCAGGTCGCTGGTTCGAATCCAGTCGGGCGCGCCACACTGCAAACTAGACTTGTGGAACTACAAGCCGTCGACGGGTATGTGGACTTGGGTATCTGGATCGGATCTAACACGGTGAATGCCGCGGGGGTTTACGGCACTAAAGGACAAGCCGGAACTGGCAATACGCGCTACTTCAACGATCTGTGGGAGTATGTGCGCTAATGTCGACGAGCCGGCCGACGTCGTTCCGTTGGTTAGCATTGCTGGTCTCAGGGGTGATCGGGTCACTTTCGTCTGTGAGCCTGGCGGGCGCGCCGACAGCGGACGTCTTCGGCACCCTCCCAGCGCAAACCGATGCGGTACTCAGCCCGGACGGCCACTGGCTGGCGTGGATGAATCAACAGGACGTCAAGCCGCACATCGTCATCTTTGACGTCAACGCGCACAAAGTGCAGCGGGTGGCGGCCCTACCGGAACAAACCAAACTGCGTGCTCTCAGGTGGAATGATAGCGAGACTCTACTCGCTACATTGAGTGAAACCGCCGAAACGAAATCTGCGACACGAGTCTCGCGCGAGTACTTCCTGACTGCCGCCCTCGACGCCACCGGTCAAGGTGCACTGTTGTTGCCTACGTCTAACGGACGTGCGGTAGGCGCTCGGGCTGCAATGGCGGCGCGAATCATCCGTACTGGGACGACGAAACCTCACTCGGTAATGATGTCGAGTCGCATCGCGAGCCACAGCGGCGCTGACTGCCTGCTTCAGGTGGACACTACCAGCGGGAAAGCTGAAATCATCAAGTTCGGCAACGAACACACTGTGGCATGGGGTGTTGACCGCAACGGGGAGCCCATCGCACGCGAGGATTGGGACTACCTCAAGCAAGCGTATCGTGTCTATGCACTGAAGGGAGACTCCGTCAGGGAGATCCTGCGCAGAGACGATAGCAGCCCGCCGGACGTAGTCGGGGTGCTGCCCGACGATACTGCACTGGTGCTACTCGCGAGCAACGGGCGACCTCATCAGGCAGCATGGGCAGTGCCGCTCGATGGCTCTCCACTGAAACTCTTAGCTGAGGATCCGGAGGCCGATATCACCGCCGCCTACACGGATCCATATACCGGTGCAATTGTGGGCCTCTACGAATCAGGCTTGAAGACCAATGTGCACTGGCTTGATCCGGCTGCAGAGCATCGGCAAGAGGTCCTGCAGCGCGCCTTTCCCAATCGGCAGGTCGAGGTCTACGGGTGGACGACGGATGGATCGAAGACTCTCGCTCGCGTCGAATCGCCGAACTCGCCTCCAATTTACTACCTGGTTGATTTTAAGACGCATCGTGCGGATATCGCAGCTGAGGAATACCCGGGGCTGGCAGGCGTAACGCTCGGCGAGCTCAAGGAGATTACCTACAAATCCCGCGACGGCACTCCGATTCCGGCATACCTCACGCTACCAGCAGATAAGACCACAGGACGCGGCCCCCTTATTGTGCTGCCTCATGGGGGACCTAACGATAGAGACTACCCAACGTTCAATTGGATTGTTCAGTTCCTAGCGTCACGCGGTTATGCTGTCCTGCAACCTCAGTTTCGCGGCTCAACGGGGTTTGGCGATGCGTTTCGCGAAGCGGGTTACCGCCAGTGGGGCGGGCTGATGCAGGACGATGTAACCGATGGGGTGCAGGCCATGATCGAGCAGGGAATTGCTGATCCCCGACGCGTCTGCATCGCTGGCATCTCATACGGCGGATACGCGGCGCTAGCCGGCGCGGCGTTTACTCCAAAAGTTTATGCGTGCGCCGTCAGCGTCAATGGCATCTCCGATCTGCGGGCCCTGCTTGAGGAAAGGGTTCCTATGTCGGAACCGGGCCTTTCCCGCGTCATTTCGGCGTCAATGTCCACATGGAAGGAGCGCATCGGATCGCCCAATGACTCGGCGCTGGATAAGAAGTCACCAATCAACTCGATCGTGTCGATTACTGCGCCAGTCCTAATTGCCTATGGAAAGGGTGACAGCGTAGTACCAAACGTGCAATCCGAACGGATGGCGCAGGCGTTGACCGCGGCAGGCAAGCGAGTTGTCGTCGTGAAGCTTGCGGCCGAAGACCACTGGCTCTCTCGTACGGGCACACGTGTGCAGATGCTGAAGGCCCTTGAGACTTTCCTACACGAGAATCTCTAAGGGTTGCGTGCCCTGCCGCCGACTCAATGGCGATGCTCGGTTGCGACCAGGTCGCCGATCAGCTCGATGAGCTTCTTCTCGCCGCAACTGGGCGTGGTCTGCGCACAGTCGTGTCCAGCTTTCGCAACCTCGGTGGTGTATTTGCCGTTCACGACGAAGAACGGCACGCCCTCGACGTGGTAGCGCTGAGTGAGCTGCTCGGCGCGCTGCAGGTTCGAGCTCACGGTGAAGGAGTTGTAGGCCTTGGCGAAGTCGTCGGCACTGACGCCGTTCTGGGTCGCGAATTGCTGCTGCACGCGGAAGGTCTCGTCGTCGCTGCTGCCCACGAGCGGCGGCAGTTTCCGTTCGGCCAGGTCATGGATGGTATCGAACGCCTTGGCGATGAGATCCTGCCGGCCCAGCGCCTCCAGCGTGTAGTAGAGCCGAGCGTGCGCGCGGTGGATCGGCTGCCACATCACCGGGACGCGCACGAACTCGACGTACGAGGGCTTGGTCTTGAGCCAGTTCCCGATGTAAGGCTCGAGCGCGTAGCAGTGCGGGCAGGCGAGCCAGAGCACCTCCACCACCTCCACCTTGCCGGGGGCGACGCTGGTCGGCT
>VBAK01000181.1 GCA_005882275.1 Candidatus Segetimicrobium genomatis | reverse complement strand
GGTGGATACCGGCGCTCGAATTCGGCCGCCAGATCGATTTTCGATGGATCCACGTGGGTGACCGTGACGCGCCGGATCGTGTCGTCCTCGTCGAGCGCGTCGATGACGCACCAATCCGCGAGCGCCGGCACGGCCAGCTGCGCCACCTTGGTCAGCGTGCTCCGGTAATCGAGGGAGCTGGCGAGCTGCTTGCTCGCTTCAGCGAGAAAGGCCAGCCGCTGCTTCACCAGCTCAGCCTCCGTTCGCGCCTGGCGTTCCTGAGCGACCAGCGTCTCGCGCTCCTCTTCCAACCGTTTGCGTTCGGTGACGTCTCGCGCGATCGCCGAGACGCCCAGGATATTTCCCGCGGCATCCGCCATGGGCGAGATGGTGACGGAAACGGCGATCTGCCGGCCATCGCTGCGCATGCGCGACGTCTCGAAGTTCGTGATGCGTTCACTGCCTCTCAGGCGGGCGAGGATGTCGGACAGCTCATCGGGGCGATCCGGCGGCATCAGGAGGGACGCGTGCCGGCCGATCACGTCCTCCGCCCGATAGCCGTAGATCCGTTCCGCCCCCTGGTTCCAGTTGGTGATGATCCCGTCCAGCGTCGCGCCGTAGATCGCATCGTCGGAGGATTCCACGATGCCCGCGAGCCGCACGAGCGCCTCCTCCGCGCGCTTGCGCTCCGTGATGTCGCGGACAAATCCGGTGAAGACCGGCGGATCGCTCCCAGGATCCCGGATGACGGCGAGCTCGACGGGAAACTCCTCTCCGGTCGCGCGCAGCGCGGTGATCTCGATGCGCTTATCGAGGATGGCGCTCTCTCCCGTGGCCAGGTAGCGCTCCAGCCCCTGCCGGTGGCCGTCGCGAAGACCTTGGGGAACGATGAGGGTGGCGAGTTCGCGGCCCAGCACATCCTTGCGGCGATGCTTGAAGATGGCTTCCGCCGCCGGGTTGAACTCGAGGATCCGTCCCCGGTGGTCGATGGTGATGATGCCGTCAAGCGCCCCGCGCAGGATCGCCGACTTTTGCGCTTCGCTCTGCTCGACCGCCGCGAGCGCCCGCTTCCGCTCGGTGATGTCCAGGGCCGCCACCAGCACGGCGCTGCGGCCGTCGAATTCCAGGGTGTGCGACACGAGGTAGACGTCGATCACCCGCCCGTCCTTGCAGCGGTGTCGCCACTCACCGGTCAGCTGGAGTCCGGGGCGCTGCCGTGTCGCATCCGCGGGCGGCCGGGGGGCCTCATTCGGATGCCGGATATCGCCGATCCGCATCGCCAGGAATTCATCGCGGGTATAGCCGTAGTGCGCAACGGCGGCGGTGTTGACCTCGATGAATTTGAGATCCTTGAGGTCATAGACCCACATGGGCAGGGGATTGTTGGCGAACATCAGCCGGAAGGATTCCGCGTTGTCGCGAAGCGTCACGGGTTCGCTGCCCCCTTTGGGGTCGTTATCCTACATGCCCAGGCCTCGCAGGCGCTAGACGGCGCGCCACCCGTGAAAACACCCATTGACTCTCTCTTCGCCCGCCCCTATACTCGGAACCAAACTTCATACCGTGTCGGTTGGGTGCTCCCGGTTCGCCGGGAGTAAAAGGGAAGCCGGTGCGCAGCCCGCGGACTCTCGCGGAGCTGCAAAGCCGGCGCGGTCCCGCCACTGTAACGGGGAGCTGCTCTCCAGATCGCCACTGGGATGACCGGGAAGGCGGGGAGCAGCGAGGATCCGGAGCCAGGAAGCCTGCCCAGCCGATCGCGTACGGTGGCCTTCGGCTGAAGGGAAAGTACGCTTGCGGTCTAGCGCCGCTGTGGTCCCCGTGCCTCTTCCGGGGGCCGGTTTTTTTGGCGTGGCACCGCAGACGGAGGGATGGACCCATGG
This sequence comes from Candidatus Segetimicrobium genomatis, assembly GCA_005882275.1. Lineage (GTDB taxonomy): Bacteria > Sysuimicrobiota > Sysuimicrobiia > Sysuimicrobiales > Segetimicrobiaceae > Segetimicrobium > Segetimicrobium genomatis. The sequence goes on along the minus strand of VBAK01000181.1, from coordinate 3,471 downwards.
CTCGGCTGCCCCACGGGATCTCCGCCCGGTCCGCTTCTTGGACGCTGCTCGCACCGCTCTTGGCCCTGATCTTTACCCTGGTGGCCGGTCTCCCCGGTCGCACCCAAACGCCTCCCGCAGCGCCCGAGCCCCCGCCTGCGGCCCCGCCGCCGGCTGCGCCCCCCGCCGCCCCTGCCACCCCCGCGTTGCCGCCCACTGCCCCAGCACTACCCGCGTCCCCGCCCCCGCCGCCCAATGCCCCAGCGGCACCCGCGGCGCCCACGCCGCCGACCTTCGAACTGCCCGAGGTCGAGGTGGCGGGTAAGCGTCCACAGCTGCCGTCCACGACGCCCGCCTCCGTCAGCGTGATCACCGCTGAGGAGATCGCAAGACTAGGGGCGCTGAGCGTGGCCGACGTCCTCCGGATCCTCCCCGAGGTCCGGGTCAAGGACAGCGGCGGCCCGGGCTCTTTCACATCCGTGAGCATCCGGGGATCAGCCTCAACTCAGGTGCTCATCCTGCTCGATGGGGTGCCCCTCAACCGCCCCGATCAGGCGAGCGTGGACCTGAGCACCCTGCCGATCCAGAACGTGGAACGCATCGAGGTGCTCCGCGGGCCATTTTCGGCAATCTACGGCAGCGGGGCGCTTGGGGGTGTCATCAATATCGTCACCCGCTCCGCGCCGCAGACCGCGCTCTCCTCCCGGGCCGGCTCGTTCGGGCTCACCGGTAACCAGCTGTCGGTCGGAGGCCAGGCGGCCGGCCTGACCTATCTTCTGCAGGGGATCCAGAACGCCGGTGCCGGCTTTGTCCCCGACACCGACTTTTCGAATTTCACCGGTATGGCCAGGCTCCGCTGGTCCACCGCCGAGGACGCCGGGGTCACCCTGACGCTGAACCGGTTCTGGCACAACGTCGGGACCCCCGGGCCCCTCCCGCCCAGTTCCCAGGACCTGCTGGCCCGCACCACCGAGGGACGGACGCTCATGGACCTCTCCTGGCGCCGCGGAGGCGCCGACGGCCCTGGGGCGCTCGTCCGGCTGTACGTTCTCGACGACGACGTCAACTTCAACAGCCCGGGGATCAGTTTTCAGTCGGACGACGTTGCGAACCTTTGGGGAGCGCAGGGGCTGCTGGTCAGCGCTCCGTGGCCGGGGAACCTTCTCACGCTCGGCGCTGAATACCAGGGGCAAAACATCTCGCACACGGACAATTCCCCCTCAACCTTTACCAATCAGGGCAGCGACCTGGCATTTTACACGGAGGATGACTGGCAGATCACCCCAGGGCTGCTGCTTTCCCTGGGGGTCCGCAACGACAATTTCCAGCTCTACGGGAGCCAGGTCAGCCCGCGCTTCGGGGTTGTCGTCCTGCTGAGCGACCGCCTGGCGCTCCGCGCCGGCGCGGGCCGGACCTTCAGGGCGCCGAGCTTCGACGAGCTGGCCCCCTCCTTTGGCGGCAACCCTGCGCTGCAGCCCGAGATCGCCTTGTCAGACGATCTCGGCTTCGAGTACACGCTCGCTCCCGGCCTCGCCGTGATTCTGACAGGGTACTACACGGACGCGACAAACCTGATCACCTCCACCGGGCCGCCGCTCTTCTCCCCGATGAACGTCGGGCACGCCATTGTGACCGGCGGGTCGATCGAGCTCGCCGGCCGGCTCGATGACCGGTGGTTCGTCCGCGCCAACCTCACGAACCAGCTGGCGCGCGATGCCGCGACTGGATTGGATGTCATCTACATTCCCAGGCAGCAAGGGAACGTCGAGGTGAGCTACCAGTGGGCGCCGGGCGATGCGGTGACTGCGGTTGTGAGCTACGTGGGGAACCGGTTTGCCAACACCGCGAACTCGCAGCCGGTTCCCGGATACTGGCTGATCGGCCTCAACGCCGCGTGGGCGTTGGGTGATGCGTTCGCGCTGCAGGCCGGCGTGAACAACCTGCTCGACGTGCGGTACCAGGAGTCGCTGAACTTCCCAGAGCCGGGGAGGACGGTTTACGTGGGGCTCTCGAAGACTTTCTGAGGGATTGAGATGCGAATAGTTTCATTGCTGCCCAGTGCGACCGAAATCCTCTGTGCGTTGGGTCTGGCGGACCAGGTCGTTGGGATTTCGCACGCCTGCGATTACCCCGCCCGCATTACGAATCGCCCTCGGCTGACGAGGAGCGTGTTGCGGGAAGACTTGGCAAGCGGAGAGATTCATCGCCGCGTTCAAGAGAGTGCGGCCGGTCGAGCCAGGTTGTATGAACTGGATGGGGACTTGTTGGCAAGGCTTCAACCGGATCTGATCGTGACCCAGGACCAGTGTTCGGTGTGCGCTGTGGGCAAGAGCGACGTGGACGACGCGGTAACGTTCAACGGATGCGACGCCCGGGTTGTGGTGCTCCGCGCGACGCGCTTTAGGGAAGTGATGGACGACATCCTCATGGTGGGCTCTGCAACCGGACGTGAGGAAGCGGCAGGCGCCTTGACCGCGCGAATGCGCGTGCGGCTGGAAGACGTACGCCGCGGGATCGCCCAGGCCCGGCGGCCGCGGGTGCTCTGTTTGAGCTGGTTCGACCCGTTGATGGCGGCAAGCCACTGGATGACGGACATCGTCGAGTGTGCCGGCGGCGTGGATGATCTTGGCGCGGGGAATCGTGGTTCCACGCCCCTGGAGCCGGGCCGGCTGGTTTCGTACGATCCCGAAACCATTGTTCTGATGCCATGCGACTTTGGCTTGGAGAGAACGATGAGAGAGTGGCGGAAGCCGGCCGTCCAGGGGTTGTGTGGTGGCCTGAATGCGGTTCGGAACGGCCGCGTCTACGCCGTCAAGGGCAGCCTGTTTCATCGCCCCGGGCCGCGTCTGGTGGATGGTGTGGAGCTGCTGGCAGGCGTGCTGCATCCGTTGAGAGTCCGGCACGATCACTCGCGGGAAGCGATTCGAACGGTGGCGTGATGCCGGCGAGACTGAAAGCATCATTGGTGGGCGTCGGGCCTGGCTCGCCGGAGCTGGTGACCCCGACGGCGCGTCGCGCCATTGAGGCCGCGGAGATTGTGCTCGGCTGGGATCTGGATCTGAAGCCGGTGGAAGACGTCCTTGCAGACAAGAACGTTTTCCTTCAGGACGTGAAGAAGGCGAGCCTCGAAGAAGAACATCGGCAGTGGCGCCGGTGGCGCCGTGCACAATCACGTAAGAAAAGGAGCGAAGCATGAGCTATCTCGTGGTTCTGGGGGCGGTGCTGTCACGATTCCTGCCGCATGTGCCCAATGTCTCCCCGGTGTTCGCCGCGCTGCTGTTTGGTGGGGCGCACCTCAGGAGGCGGGATGCGATCTGGTATCCGGTCGCGCTGGTGGCCGCCAGCGATTTCGTGCTGACGACAGTGGTGTACAGGATGAGGGTGGGATGGGGACAGAGCGTCGTCTGGCTGGGGTTCGCGGTTGTGGCGCTGATCGGGTATTGGCTGCGCGAACGAGAGAGTGTTGGGAGAGTCGGTCTCGCGGCGCTGGCG
>VBAK01000119.1 GCA_005882275.1 Candidatus Segetimicrobium genomatis | reverse complement strand
CGGCCGGCCGGGCCGGAGGAGCCGGGTAACCTCTGATGCTGCGGCTGCCGTCCTTCACCTACCTGGGCGCCACAACCGTGGAGGAGGCCGTCAGGCGTATCGCCGAGGCCGGTCCCGAGGGGATGGTCGTGGCCGGCGGCACGGACCTGTACCCGAACATGAAGCGAAGGCAGTTCGAGCCGAAGGTGCTCGTGGGGCTCCGTGCGATCCGCGACCTCGCCCGGATCTCCGGCGATCGCGGCAAGGGGATGACGGTGGGGGCCGGGGTGACGCTGGCCGATCTCGCCGCCCACCCGGAGATCGCGGGGACCTACCGCGCGCTCGCGCTTGCGGCCGGCGCCGTCAGCACGCCGCCGCTCCGCAACATGGGGACCCTCGGCGGCAACCTCTGTCTGGACACCCGGTGCAACTACTACAACCAGACGTATCACTGGCGGCGTTCCATCGGCTTCTGCACGAAGAAGGACGGCGACATCTGCCTCGTGGCGCCCGGCAGCCCGCGGTGCTGGGCCATCTCGTCAACCGACACGGCGCCCGTGGCGATCGCCTTGGACGCGCGGATGCGCCTGGTGGGTCCTCGGGGGGAGCGGGAGGTGCCCGCCGCCGCCCTGTACCGCGACGACGGGATGGACTACCTGACGAAGGCCCCCGGAGAGATCCTCACAGACATCCTACTGCCGGCCTCGGATGGGTGGAAGACGACCTACTGGAAACTGCGCCGGCGCGGGTCGTTCGACTTCCCGATCCTGGGGGTCGCGGCGGCGCTGCGCTGCGCGCCCGACGGCACGGTGGAGGATGCCCGGATCGTCCTCGGGGCCGTCGCCTCCCGCCCGGTGGTCGCCGGAGAGGCGGCCGCGCTGCTCCGAGGGCAGCGGCCCACCCCCGATCTGATCGCTCGTGCCGCGCAGGTCGCGTTCCAGCCGGCGAAGCCGCTGGACAACGCCGATCTCACGATCGGGTACCGCAAGAAGATGACGCGGGTCTACGTGGACCGCGCGCTGCGGGAACTGGCCGGCCTGCCGTTCGAGGGCGCGCCCGGCGGGGGCGCGGGCGCGTGGCAGGGCTCGTGAGATTTACCGCGGTCTCGTGCGCCCACCGAAGCCATTTCACCGGCACCTGGATTTGCGAAGACGCCTGAGTACCTGTTCATGTGAGACGGTCCGGCCCTGGCGCTCATCAGCCCGCGCCTTCTTGAGAGACATGCGCACATCGGGTTGTCGCTCGAGCCAGTCCAGGTATTGCTCGAATCCCTCCTGCTCCGCCATTCGCCTGACCGCCTCTCGCACGACGACGCTCTTGTCTCCGGCTCTAGGCACGGCCAGCGCCTCCAAGAGCCGCACTGTCTCGTCGTCGATGGTGACCTGGATCTTCCGCACGGACTCGTCCTCCTTGATCCCTATCGTCATCTGTCTCGCGGGGCCCGGTCTCGAAATAGGGGTCACTCCACCACGGTACGCAGGAGGTCCTGCGCGAGGGCTGAACAGGACGCTGCGATGGTTTCCGCGGACTCGAGCGGGACGGCGGCACGAGCGGCCATCTGGGAGCCCCGGCTGGATGGCTCGCCGAACAGGCGGCTTAGAAAGTCTATTGCTTCGCGGACGACGCCACCAGCGATTGTATCGGTTAGGAGCGTCCGTATCGAACGAGCGAGGATTTCGGTTGATATACCCCGCAGCAGCCTCAAGACGTCGAGCGCGTCCTTGTCGTCCTGGCGGCGGGTAGGAGCATCGCCGCGCTCGTGGATCTTGTGAACCTTGGCGACCAGCAGCGCGGCCGGACCGGCGACCCAGAGCTCGTAGGACCTCGGGTCGTCTCTGTCGAGGGCCGCGACGACCATCAAGTGCCGGTCAATGAGGGCGGCCTCGAGCCCCTTCGCTTTTCGCGCGACGCGCGTTCCATGAACGTCGAGGCGCGCGCCCCGCCTTCCCGCTCCTCCGACCACTTCGGGCACGAGGAGATCGATGTGCACCTGCGCCGTGGCTCCCTCGAGGAGCGCCTCTTTGACCCACGTGCCGAGATTGGGGCTGGGACGAAAGCCGGCGTGGGCCAGGGTTTCAGCCAGTTTGGGCTCTGGCCGCAGATCTGAAGGCACTATGGCGAGGTCGCCGTCGGTGGTGAATGCGGCGACTGCGAGGTCGGCATCGCCGACGTGCAGATAGATAGCCTGAGCACCGACAAGGATGACCGCGCGTCTTTGATCGCCAAGTCCCTCGAGAGCGTCGAGGAGGACCCGGCGGGCGAGGACGTAGATGGGATCAGGCGCGCCAGGCACTCTCGTGCTCGCCCATCCACGCGATCAACGCGTCGGCTTCGGCTGGCCCCCTGCCCGGGCCGGTGAGCAAGTCTGCGGCGACCTGGGTCAGGGCCGCGAACGTGACGCCGTCGCGGGACCAGGTGCGTTCGTAGACGACGGGGTCGAAGGGGGTCGCAAGGAAGACGTTCGCGCCGGCATCCGCTGGCTGCAAACCGAGGCGGGTTGCTGCGGCCGACGGAGCATCGACGTAGCAGATGGCCAGTCGAGGGGGCGCGATAGGAGCGACTTTGGACGCGGCGAGGGAGCCGGTTACTGCATAAGGCGTATTGATTACCTTGCTCCCAGCACCCTGTAGCTTTTTCAAGAACGCCGGCAGCCCTCGTGGTTCGAGGTAGGACTGGACTTCTCGCGTGCCGAGGGGCGCAGGCGTCTTGCTCTTCTCATCGAAGACCGAATAATCTTGCGCCCACCGGCGGATCAGGCCTGGCCAGTCGACGGAAGTGAGGGGTTTTCGCGGCTGCCGCTTGATGAGATCCTCGCGCTCCAGAAGGTCCAGCACCCTGGAGACGTACCCTGGGTTGGTGCCCGATCTCGAGGCGAGGTCGCGGACGCCGAGCGGCGGAAGGAAGTCGCACAGCGCTCTAACAATGCGGCCGGCTTTGGCGCCCTTGAGGGATCGGGCCGGTCGCTCCTCGCGCCGGGGATCCTGCCGGGCACCCTGGGTCTCGACGAATAGACCTGGGCGGTTGACTACGATGCGGGCATTCCCAGTCAAGTCCATGTAGGCGACGTCGGCCGCTCTGAGTCGTTCGATGGTCTGCAGGCTCAGGAACGGCGCGATCAAAATGGGAGTGCCTTTGCCGTACCCGCGGAGCTGAGCGACGAGCGTGGTGACATCTCTGGGTTCGACTCTGCTTCTTGTCTCGAGTACCAACATACCGGTTGCACCCTGCGGAGAGCGGATCTCAATGAGGGCATCGGGCATAGCCATGGCCTGCCCGCGCTGGGCTTGCCCATTCTTGGTCGTTGGAAGGGGCGTGGCCCGCCAGCCGGCCGGGAGCCGGACCGCGAGGGCCTTGGTGGCCTGCGAGACCAAGGCCCGTTCCGATGTGTTGCCTGAAACCAGATAGTTGCGCACCTTGTGCAACATAGTACTATGAGGCAACAGATGTGTCAAGCCGATACAAGCGCAGCAATGATTTTCTACTAGGGACCCTTGTGCGCCCTGGGAACTTTGCGAGCCATTCGGTCGCTAACTCCCTCTGGACGGGGGCATCATCAGCCCAGAGAGTCTGCCGCTGTTCCGGGCGGCCCGTCTAGGGGCCGTAGGTTAGGGAGGCGACGCATGTCAGGGCTCAAGTGGTTTCTCTTTCATCGGGGTGGTCCCCGGTGGCCGGCGGCAGCCGCGCGGCGCCGTACATGCGCGCTGGGCGCACTCGCGATCGTCATGGTCTCTTTGACCCCCTGGGGTCCTCCGAGCAACTGGCCGTTCGTGGCCGATGCGGCCGAGCTGAGCGGGATCCACAAGATCCAGCACATCGTGGTGATCATGCAGGAGAACCGGTCGTTCGACCATTACTTCGGGACCTACCCGGGCGCGGACGGCATCCCCATGCAAAACGGCGTGCCAACGGTCTGCGTGACCAACCCGCGGTCCGGCCAATGTGTGAAGCCCTTCCACGATTCACACGATCTGAATCGCGGCGGCCCGCACAGCGCCAGGAACGCGGTTGCCGACATCGACGGCGGGAAGATGGACGGGTTCATCGGTCAGATCGGCGGCCGGCGCGGCGGGTGCGTGGGAGCGTTCGACCCGAACTGCGGGGGCGGCACGGGGGAGCCCGATGTGATGGGGTACCACGATGCACGGGAGATCCCGAACTACTGGACCTATGCCCGCGAGTTCGTCCTGCAAGATCACATGTTTGAGCCAAACGCCTCGTGGAGCCTCCCCGAGCACCTGTTCATGGTCTCGGAATGGTCGGCCCGCTGCACGAGCGCGGACCCGATGAGCTGCGTGAACGAATTGCAGAGCCCCGACCGGCTCATCCGGCGCGGGAAGCAGGGTGTCGCAAAACCGAACTACGCCTGGACAGACCTGACGTATCTCCTCCACAAGGCGAATGTCGATTGGGCCTACTACGTGGCGGAAGGCACGCAGCCGGACTGCGACGACGATGCCGCGGCGTGCCCTGCGAAGCCGCAGCGAGCCGGCACACCGCAGATCTGGAACCCGCTGCCCTGGTTCGAGACGGTCCGGGAGGACGGCCAGCTCCGCAACATCAAGACCGTCTCCCACTTCTTCGAGGCGGCCAGGAACGGCACGCTCCCGGCGGTCTCATGGGTGGTGCCCAACGGGCGGGTCAGCGAGCACCCGCCCGCGCTCGTCAGCGCCGGGCAGACCTATGTGACAAGCCTGATCAACGCCGTGATGCAGGGGCCGAACTGGAGCAGCACCGCGATTTTCCTCGCGTGGGACGATTGGGGCGGGTTCTACGATCATGTCGTCCCGCCGGCTGTCGACGAGAATGGCTACGGACTGAGGGTCCCAGGCCTGGTCATCAGCCCGTACGCCCGCCGAGGCTACATCGATCACCAAGTCTTGAGCTTCGACGCCTACGTGAAGTTCATCGAGGACGATTTCCTCGGCGGCCGGCGCATCGATCCGAAGACCGACGGCCGTCCGGACCGTCGGCCGGACGTGCGGGAGAACCTGCCGCAGCTCGGCACTCTCGTCGAGGACTTCGACTTCAACAAGCCGCCCCGCGCGCCGCTGGTCCTCCCGATCAATCCGCCGCCGGGACCGGCGCCGGCCGGCCGCTAGCCCGAGACCGGTCCGTCGGCCGCCGTCCCGGCCTGCCCATCCCGCGCCTGCGCCGCCCGGTACCGGCGCGAGAGCCCGACGTAGGCCGCGGCGGCCCGCGTGATCCACTCCGCCGAGGATCCCGAGAGCGGCTTGCGCACCCGGCACGGCGCGCCGGCTGCGACGGTGCGCGGCGGGATCTGCGTCCCATCGGTGACCACGCTGCCCGCGGCGACGAGGGCTTCTTCCCCCACCACGGCCTCGTGGAGGACGACGGCGTTCATCCCGATGAGCGCGCCCCGCTGCACCGTGCAGCCTTCCAGGACCGCCCCGTGGCCGATCGTGGCCCCTTCGCCCACGACGGTCGGAATGTGCGCGGTCGAATGGAGCACGGCGTTGTCCTGGACGTTCGCCCGCGCGCCCACCTCGACCCGGCCGACATCGCCCCGGAGGACCGCTCCGAACCAGACGCTGGCCTCCTCCCCGATCGTGACGTCGCCGATCACCGTCGCGGTCGGCGCAACGAACGCCGTCGGCGCGATGCGGGGCGTGCGGCCCTCGTAGGGCAGGATCAGCATGCCGGTTCACCTCCCACAGCGGTGCGCGCCGAGTCTTCGACGGCCGGCCGGGATCTTCCTCAACGCGCCTGCCGAGGACTGCGGGAGATGGGTATATAACACTCCCGGTGGCCAGTTCGAGGCGCCGGGCAGCCAGGAGCCGGCGTTCATGGCTCGGGGGAGGGTCCAATGTGATCGGCCGCGCTAGCGGCGCCGGTGACCACCGAGGGTGCGCCGCCCCGGCGCGTGCCGCGGGGGCGTGGGGGGTCCGGCAGCCCCGCGCATGGGCCGCCGTCATGGCGGCCGCCGCCCTGGCGCTCGTTCTCGGCGGGCCCGGCGGGCCGCTCTCCGCCGTGGGCGAGGAGGCGCCACCCTGGCCCGGCGTCTTCCAGGTCATCACCACCACTCCGGAAGGCCGGGGGATCGCCAGGGGAACGGCGTTCTTTATCGACCCCAGCGGTCTGGCCCTCACCAACAGCCACGTGGTCTACCACGCGCAGCACGATCCAGATAGCTACGTGCTGTTCGCCATCGTCAACAAAGAATTCTATGGCGTGGAGATCGTCTGCGCGAGCCACCTGGATACCGATCCTGCCGAGGCCCAGGAAGGGCCGGTCGGGCGCGACCTGGCCGAGATCCGCCTGACCTTGCCGGACCGGAAATATGCCTGGTGGTTGATCGCTACGCCCGGGGCGCAATCCCCGGACGGGCAGCCCAACTTCGACGTGGCCCCGCACACCGGGTCCCTTCCGTATTTTCCGTTCTTCACCTTGGGCGACGGCCCGCGGGAGCGGGGGCAGGTTCGAGTCGTCGGGTACGGCCGGATCTCGAAGGCGGCGGAGAAGATCGTGGCCACCGGCACCGTCACGAAGATGGCGACGGCGGAGGACGGGACCCCGGTGTTCGAGATCGAGTCTGCCGACCGGCCGGAGCGGGGGATCAGCGGCTCCCCCGTGCTCAACGATCAGGACCGCGTGGTCGGCATCTACACGTGGAACGAGCCCAAGAGCGACATCGCCGGCATCGCGATCAGCAGCGCCGCCTTGGCCGCCCCCTGCCCATAACACCGCGCTCGGCCCCCCGCGCGCCCGCGCCGGTCTGAGAGGAGAGTCCGGCGCAGGCCGCGAAAGCGGGGGCGCGATGACCCCGGCCGTCGACCTTCCCGAAGAGTTCAACGCCTCGACCGCGTTTCTCGACCGCAATCTCGAGCAGGGCCGGGGCGACCGGGTCGCGATCTACGCCGGGGACGACCGGATCACGTACCGCACGCTGCTGGCCCAGGTCAACCGGGCGGGGAACGCCCTGCGGTCGCTCGGGGTCCACGCCGAGGAGCGCGTCCTGCTCCTGATGCTCGATTCCCCCGAGCTGGCCTACCTGTTCTGGGGGGCGATCCGGATTGGGGCCGTCGCGGTGCCCACCTGCACCGCCCTCACGACGCGCGACTACGCCTACATGCTGCGCGACAGCCGGGCCGGGGTGGTGGTGGTGAGCGAGGCGCTCCTGCCGGTGCTGGAGCCGGCGCTCGCGGACCTTCCCGCGGTCCGGCACGTCGTCGTCGCCGGCGCTCCCGGCAAAGCCGATCGAATCGAGGAGTGGACCAACGGGAGGGGACGGCACGCGCTGGCCGATCTCATGGCCGCGGCGTCCCCCGAGCTGGTTCCGGCGGCGACCCACCGCGACGAACCGGCATTCTGGCTGTGGAGCAGCGGCAGCACGGGCGCGCCCAAGGGGACGGTGCACCTGCACCACGACATGGTCGTGACCGCCGAGCACTACGCCCGCGCCGTCTTAGATATTCGGGAGCACGACATTTGTCTCTCCATCGCCAAGCTCTTTTTTGCCTACGGGCTGGGGAACGCGCTGTACTTTCCGTTTCGGGTAGGCGCCGCCGCGGTCTTGTATCCGGGGCGGTTCGAGCCGCGGCTGTACTTCGATCTGATCCGCCGCTACCGGCCGACCCTGTTCTTCGGCGTCCCCACCGCCTACGCGGCGATGCTGGCCGCGGACGGCCCCGCCGATCTCGGCGCGGTCCGGCTGTGCGTCTCCGCCGGCGAGCCGCTTCCGGCCGCGCTGTTCAATCGATGGAAGGAGCGGTTCGGGGTGGAGATCCTCGACGGGATCGGATCGACCGAGGTCCTTCATATATACATCAGCAACCGCGCCGGGCGGGTCCGGCCGGGGAGCAGCGGGGAGGTCGTCCCGGGCTATGGGGTCAAGATCGTCGGCGAGGACGGCCGGGAGGTTCCGCCGGGCGAGATCGGCGACCTGCTGGTCAGCGGGGACAGCATCGCCTCAGGCTACTGGAACAAGCACGAGCGGACGAAGCAGGCGTTTCGCGGCGACTGGTTCGTGAGCGGGGACAAGTACTACCGGGACCCCGAGGGGTACCACTGGTACTGCGGCCGCTCCGACGACATGCTCAAAGCCGGGGGCCAGTGGGTGTCGCCCGCGGAAGTCGAAGCGGCGCTGATCCAGCACCCGGCGGTCCTGGAGTGCGGCGTCGTCGGCAGGGCCGATCGGGACGAGCTCGTGAAGCCGTATGCCTTCGTCGTGCTCAAGCCGGGGCACCGGGCCGACGACGCGCTGGCCGAGGAGCTGCAGGCGTTCGTGCGCAGCAAGATCGCGGCGTACAAGTATCCGCGGTGGATCGAATTCACGCCCGAGCTCCCCAAGACCGCGACGGGGAAGATTCAGCGGTTCCGGCTCCGCGAGCGGCTGGCCGAGCGCCAGCCCCAAGCGCCCGTCGGGTGAGCGGACGCGACGGCGCGGCCGGCGGATTCGCCCGCATCGGATGGGGGTGACGTGTCGTGGGAGACATGATCAGTCTTGAGCGAGAGGGGGCCGTCGGGCAGATCTCGCTCCACCGGCCCCCGGCGAACGCCTACAACCAGCAGTTCGCGCTGGAGCTGGATGAGGCGGTCGAGGGCGTCCGCGCCGACGACGGCGTCCAGGCGGTCGTCCTGACCAGCACGCTGCCCCGGTTCTTCTCCGCGGGAGCGGACGTGAAGTTCTTCCAGGCGTCGACCCTGCCGCAGAAAGAGAAGTTCATCCTGCATATGCACGAGGTGCTGCGCAAGATCGAGCTGACCCCCAAGGTCTTCATCGCGGCGATCAACGGCCACTGCCTCGGCGGCGGGATGGAGATCGCCCTCGCCTGCGACCTGCGGTTCGCGGCCGCCGGCGCCTACGGGCTCGGGCAGCCTGAGATCTCGCTCGGGATCCTGCCGGGGAACGGAGGCACCCAGCGGCTACCCCGCCTGGTGGGGAAGGGCCGGGCCCTCGACCTCATGATCACCGGCCGGACGGTCCCGCCCGACGAGGCCCTGTCGATCGGTCTCGTCGACCGCATCTTCCCGGCGGAGGAGCTCCTCGCCAAAACGCGCGAATACGCCGACGCCCTGACGAAGCGCGCCACGCTCGCGGTGGGGCTCATCAAGCTCGCCACGACCCGCGGCCTCGAGCTTCCCCTGGACGGCGGCCTGGCCTACGAGCGCGAGGCGCTGTTCCGGGTGTTCGCCTCCGAGGACGCGGCGGAGGGCGTGAACGCCTTTCTCGCAAAGCGCGCGCCGGTGTTCAAGGGGAGATAACACCGCCCGGCCGCCCGGGGGGCGGCTCGAACGCCGCCTCGAAGAAGCGCGCCGCGGGCCCCGCGAGCATCTGGTAGACGTCGCGGAACAACCGGGCCGCGGCCCGCCCCGGCCAGTCGGAGGGGAGCAGCGCGGACGGCAGGCCCGGGTCCACGAAGAGAAACTTCCGGTACTCGTGCACGAGCAGGATCTTCTCGGCGAAGCAGGCCTCATCCGAGATCGCCCGCTTGCGCAGGCGTCTGTGCAGCGCGGCCGCCCGCCGGCCGGTCGCTGCGGTGAAGGCGCGGTACCGCGCGCCGACCGCCCCCAGGTCCCAGCAGCGCTCCACGAGCGCGCGGTCCTGCCCGGGGCCCAGGTGCGCCGCCTCGAAGATCGCCACGTTGCCGTCCAGCCCGTGCGCGCGGGCGAGCTCGCGCAGCAGATCCGTGAGGTTGTGGGGGGTGACCCAGGTGCTCCGCGAGAGCGGGCCGAGGCCCAACCAGGTCAGTTCGCGCCGCAGCCGGTCCCGCGCGATGCGGCGGCCTTCGGGAATCGCGTAGGTCAACAGGCGCCAGCGGCCGTCCCACCGCGCCGGCTCCACCTGGTAGACCCGGCGCACGCCCTGCTCGACCCGCCACGCCCCCTGCGGGGTGAGCGAGTAGAACGCCCGGCGCCCGACCCGGCGGGTGCGGAGCCATCCCTGGCGCGCGATCCGCGACACCGCCGCGCGCACCGCGCGCGGGGAGAGCTCGAGCGGGGCCATCAGGCGGATCAGGCTGCGCATCCCGATCTCCCCGCCGTGCGGCCGGATGCTGTCGCCGTAGACCGTGAAGAGCAGCGAGCGCGCGCGCATCTCGGGTTGACGCCCTCCGCTGAGAGGCCGTATAATAATTGTACACGCATTTTTGCATGTTCGTGCAAAAAACGTGTCATATCGGGGGGGCCGGGACGCGATGGCGGCCGTGACGGACGCGCAGCTGCTCGAGCGCATCGCCCAGGGGCATATCGTGGAAAGCCCCGAGGAGATGACCGACGAGTACCGGCAGACCCTGGTGCACATCCTCACGGTCTCGGCCGACACCGAGCTGATCAGCGCCCCCAGTTACTACACCGCGGCCAAGAACAGCCCGTCGATGAACAACCTCATCTCCGCGCTGGCGATCATCCAGGACGAGCTGAGCCACGCGCACATCGGCTACCGGATCCTCCAGGACCTCGGCGTGGACACCGAGGCGCTGATCTACGACCGCGACCCCAAGAAATTCAAGCACCCGTACGCCTTCGACGTCCCGCTGCGGTCGTGGATCGAACTGATCGTGGCCAACGCCTTTTACGATCGGGCGGGCTACGTGCTGCTCGGGGACGTCTACCGCAATTGCAGTTACGGCCCGTGGCGGCGGGGTCTGGCGAAGGTGGACAAGGAAGAGAACTTCCACCTCCGTCACGGGGAGAACGGGATGCGGCGGCTGGCCGCCTCCCACCGGGAGGAGATCCAGCGGGCCATCGACTGGATGTTTCCGATGACGGTGGAGTGGTTCGGCCTCCCCGATTCCCTCAAGACCCACGGCCGGCAGATCGGGTACCGGCTGAAGGGGAGCACGAACGACCAGCTCCGCCAGACGTGGCTGCGCACGGCCGTGCCGCTGTGCGAGAGCCTCGGGTTCGCAGTACCCGCCCACCGCGACCCGGCGACCGACACCTACGTCTTGGACTATCCCCTCCCGGTGGACTTCGACGAGGGCGCGCGCCGGTGGCTGATGGACCGGCCGATCACGTGGGACGACGTGCTGGTCCGGTGGAAGCGGCGCGGCCCCGGCAACGCGATGTTCATCGAGATGCTCCAGCGGGGCCGCCGGCAGATGCGGCAATTCGTGGGACTGCACTGATGCCCCCTCGCATGCGCGCGCCTGAGCAGCGCCCCGCGACAGAACAACGCGCGGCGCTCGAGCAGCCGCCCGCGCCCGCGCAGCCCGCGCTCACCCTCGAGCGGGTGCTGTCGGCCCTCGCGGAGGTCACCGACCCCGAATGGCCGGTCAGTATCGTGGACATGGGGCTCGTCTACGGGGTGGCGGTCGAGGCGGGGACGGTGACGCTCACCCTGACCTTCACGGCGACAGCGTGCCCGTGCATGGAGATGATCCAGGACGATATCCGCGAGCGGCTCTTGCGGATCCCGGGCGTCCGGGACGTCGCCATCGCCGTCTCCTGGGATCCCCCGTGGACGAAGGACCGGCTGAGCGAGCGGGGGCGGCAGGCGCTGCGCCGGTGCGGGGTGAGCGTGTGACGGGGACGGCGTGAAGACCATCGGCAGCGAGCCGGTCTACGAAGTGTTCGCGCGCCGGGTGGACGGCGAGCCGCTCCGGCACGTCGGCTGCGTGGCCGCGCCCGACGACGCCCTGGCGCGGGTCTACGCGCGCAGCATCTACGACGAGGAGTCGTGGATCGAGATGGTCGTGGTGCCGCGGCGCGCCGTCATCCCGGTCGAATCCGTCCGCACCGAAGCCGTCGACGCCCACGCGTGAGCGGGCATCCGTGAGCACGCCGCTGCTGGACCGGCCCTCGGCGCTCCCGCGGGAGGCTCTCCCGCCGCTCGTCGACCTCGTCGTCGCCCTCGCCGACAACAAGCACGCGCTGGGGCTCCGGTACGGCGAGTGGTGCAGCAGCGGGCCGACGATCGAGGCGGGCGTCGCCGCGACCGCCATGGCCCAGGACGAGTTGGGGCACGCCCGCGTCCTGTACGGCCTGCTGGAGGAGCTCCCGGGGGCGCCCCACCGCTCCGAGCACGAGTGGGCCGCGGAGGACGCGCGCACGGTCGGGCTGCTCGAGCAGCCGCTGTCGAGCTGGCCGCACCTGATCGTCGCCAACGTCATGCTGGATCAGGCGCTGGCGCAGGTCCTGGACGCCGCCCTGGAGTCGCGCTACCTGCCGCTCCGGCAGCGCACCCGCAAGCTGATCGAGGAGGAGCGGTTCCACGCGATCCACGGACGGGGGTGGCTGCTGCAGCTGGCGGCGGAGGGACCGGAGGTCCGCGCGGGGCTCGAAGGGATCATCGGGCAGGCCTGGGCGGAGACGCTGTGCTGGTTCGGGCCCGACGCGGGCGGCGCGCTCGCGCCGCTGGTCGCGCTCGGCGTGCTGCGGGAGGCGGGGGAACCGGTGCGCCAGCGATTCTTGGGGACGTTCGCTCCCCTGCTGCACGGGGCCGGGCTCGCGGCGCCCGTCCGCGCCGAGGGCGGCCGCTGGGTGCTCGCGGAACCGCTGCCCTGGTCCCGGTGGGACGAGGCGCGGCGCAGGGTGCGTCATGCGTGACGTCCCCCCCGCAGGCCGTCCTCTCCGCGCGGGGGACGACGGCCCGCAGGCCGAGGTGGGCCCCTCCTGTCCGTTCTGCGGGTCCGACCAGACCGAGCTGAGCAGCCTGTTCGGATCCACGTCGCTGACATCCCGGTACCACTGCCGCGCCTGCCGGTCGTCGTTCGAGCGCGTGAAGTGGGACGCGCCGCCCCACCCCTGACCGGGCCCGGTGACCCACGTGCAGAAGGTGATGGCGCTCGGCGAGGCGGTGTCCCGGCATGTGCGGGACGGGATGGTCATCGCCATGGGGACGGGGTTGGAGTCCTGCATCCCGTTCGCCGCCGGCCACGAGATCATCCGCCAGGGCCGGCGAGACCTCGTGCTGGTCGGACCGATCTCCGACATCCTGTTCGATCAGCTCATCGGCGCCGGGTGCGTCGCCAAGGTCATCGCGGCCTGGGTGGGGAACGTCGGCGCCGGGATCGCCTACAACTTCCGGCGGGCCGTCGAGGAGGGCATCCCGCGGCCGCTCTCGGTGGAAGACCACTCCAACCTCACCGTGGCGCTCGCGGTCTCGGCCGCGGCGATGGGGGTGCCGTACCTGCCCGCCCGGACCGCGCTCGGGACCGATATCGTGCGGGACCACCAGCGGCTGCGCGAGGTGACCTGCCCGTTCACCGGAGAGCGGCTGCTCGCCGTCGGCGCACTGCGGCCGGACCTCACGATCCTGCACGCGCAGCGGTGCGACCGCCACGGCAACGCGCACCTGTGGGGCAACCTGGGCATCTCGCTCGAGGCGGCGCGCGCCGCGGAGACGGTGCTGCTCACCTGCGAGGAACTGGTGGACGATGCGATCATCACCGGCGATCCGAACCGGACGCTCGTGCCGGGCTTCCTCGTCAGCGCGGTCGCCGAAGTGCCGTTTGGATCCCATCCGTCGCCCACCCAGGGGTACGTCAACCGCGACGACCGCTTCTACGACGAGTACCACGAGGAGACGCGCGCGCGGGCGGGCTTCCTGGCCTGGCTCGACCGGATGGTGCTCGGCACGCAGGGACACGCGGGGTACCTGAGCCGCCTGGGCGAGGACCGGATGGCACGGCTTCGCCCCCGCACCCCGCGGCCGGCCGCCCCGGTGAGCTACGGTTTCTGAGGACGGCGGCAGCATGCGGACGAGCGCGATCACCCGGCGCCAGGTCATGGTGGCCGCCGCGGCCCGGGAGATTCGGGACGGCGAGGTCGTGTTCGTGGGCATGCGCCTGCCGCTGCTGGGGTTTGCCCTCGCCCGGGCCCTGCACGCGCCGCGCGCCGTCGGCCTGTTCGAGAACGGCGTGATCCGGTCCTCACCGCCGGCCGCGCCGATCATCACGATGGGCGATCCGCCCAACATCGCGGGGGCGCTCGCGTGCACGACGCTCGCCGACGTGATGAGCCACCTGCAGCGCGGCCGGGTGGACGTGGGGTTCCTCGGCGGGGCCGAAGTCGACCGGTTCGGCAACCTCAACACCACCTGGGCGGAGGACAGGGGGCGGCGCATCCGCCTGCCCGGCAGCGGCGGAGCGGCGGACATCGCCGCGCTCGCGCGGCGGACCGTGGTGCTGGTCCACCACGAGCGCCGGCGGTTTCCCGAGCGGGTCCGGTATCTCACCTCCCCGGGGTTCGGGACGGGCCGGGGATGGCGGGAGACGGTGGGCCTCGTCCGCGGCGGGCCGGGGCGCGTGATCACGAGCCTGGGCGTGTTCGGCTTCGATCCCGAATCGGGGGAGATGGTGCTGGAGAGCCTCCATCCCGGGGTGACGCTGGAGGAGCTCCGCGCGGAGACCGGCTGGCCGGTGCGGGCGGCGCCGGATCTTCGTGAGACGCCCGGGCCGACCCGTGAGGAACTGGACGCCATCAGGCGATTTGATCCCGATGGGCTGTGGACGGGATGACGGACCCATGAGAAGGGGAGGGACACATCGATGGCAGAGGTGACGGCCTACAAGAACTATATCGGGGGGGAATGGCGGGACTCATCCGGCGGCCTCTTCGACGTGACCAGCCCGGGGAACGGCGAGCTCGTCTACCGGGCGCCGCGGTCGACGGTGGACGACATGCGGGCGGCGATCACCGCGGCGCGCACCGCGTTCGAGACCACCGAGTGGCGGGACGATCCCAGCGCCCGGACGACGGCGCTCCTCAAGGTGTCCGAGGCCGTCCGCGGCCGCCACGAGGACCTGGCGACCCTGCTGACGCGCGAGAGCGGGAAACCGTACCCGATCAGCCGGGGGGAAGCGCTGCGGCTGGCGGAGACGGTCAGTTACTTTGCCGGGCTGGCCCGCTGGATCTTCGGGCGCTCGCAGATCCCGCAGCCCAACAGCATCAGCCTGATCATCCGGGAGCCGGTGGGGGTCGTCGGGATCATCGTCCCGTGGAATGCGCCGCTGGCCCTGCTGGCGCGGGCGATCGCGCCGGCGCTGGCCGCGGGCAATGCCGTGGTGGTGAAGCCGGCCAGCTACACGGCCGGGTCGACGGTGGAGCTCGCGAAGATCCTCGAGGGCATCCCCGAGATTCCCAAGGGCATCGTGAACATCGTCACCGGCCCCGGCGATCCCGTCGGCGCCGAGCTCGCCCGCCATTCCGACGTGGACATGGTGGCGTTCACCGGGGATACGACGACGGGCCGCGAGATCATGCGGCTGGCCGCCGGGAATCTCAAGAAAGTCTCCCTGGAACTTGGCGGCAAGTCCCCGACGATCGTGTTCGCGGACGCCAACTTCGACCGCGCCATTCGCGGGGCCATCAACGCCGCCTCGTTCTACAACGCCGGACAGATCTGCATCGCCGGGACGCGCGTCCTCGTCGAGGCCGGGATTCACGATGCGTTCGTGGACCGGGTCAAGGAGATGGTGCCCAAAATGAAGGTGGGGCCGGGCTGGGAGAAGGGGGTCGAGGTCGGGCCGGTGATCTCCGAATCGCAGCTGAAGAAGGTGACCGGCTACATCGAGCAGGGCAAGCGGGAGGCGGTGCTCGTGACCGGCGGCCACCGCCTCACCGAGGGGCCGCTCGCCAAAGGGTACTTCATCGCGCCCACCGTGTTCGACCAGATGATGCCCGACGCGAAGATCGCGCAGGAGGAGATCTTCGGGCCGGTGATGGGGATCACCACCTTCAAGGATCTCGACGACGCGATCCGGATCGCCAACAATACCGTCTACGGCCTCGTCGCGTCCGTGTGGACCCGCGATATCAACAAGGCGATGAAGATTGCCACGCGCGTCCGCGCCGGCTCGGTCTGGGTGAATACCTTCGGGAAGATGTTCCAATCGACCGAGATGGGGGGGTACAAACAGTCCGGCCTGGGCCGCCAGTACGGGCTGGAAGGCCTCTTCGAGTATACGGAACTGAAACATGTGAACATTCAAATCGAGAAGTAGCAGGTGCCGATGTCCTGCATCACCTCGAAGATGGGTATATTGTGAGTGGACGCTGAAGGAGCGGATCGAAAGCGACCGGTGGGGAGAGAGGGGAGAGCTCAGATGTCCTACTTCCGCTGTCCTTGCGGGTTTATTGCGCAGGTCGAGCCAAAGCACCAAGGGGAGATCGTGTCCGTCTACCACGTGCACACGCAGACCCACGTGGAGAGTCCCGGGCGCGTCGGCCGGATGGAGCTCCTGCCGGACGCGGTGCCCGAGAAGGAGCTCGTCACAGCGGGCCGTCGAAGCCGGTAAGCGCGTAGGGTAAACTCAGCGCACGATCGAGACGCGGCGGAGGGCGTCAGGAGCCTCCGCCGCGTCTGTTTGTGTTCGGCGGCTCACCCCGCGGGCAGATCCTGGCGGGGCCACAGCGTTCTCCCGCGGCGGACGTCCCAGATCCCCCGGTAGGTGAGGCGGACGTCGGGGAGCGAGTCGAGCGTGAGGAAGAGCAGGGTGTAGTGCGGGTCCGCGTGCGGGTACCCGCGCGCGCGGAGAAGCGCGTAGAGCGTTCGCGCCTCCCCGGCGATGGCCGGCAGGGGGACCGGGGCCATGATCCCCCCGAGGGGCAGCGGGATCTCCAGCACCGTCTTCCCCTGCTCGACGACGACGATCCCGCCGCCGATCTCGAGGAGACGCCGCGCCGCCAGCGCCATGTCGGTGGAGTCCCGGCCGAGGGTCAGCAGCTGCGCGGCGACGTTGAAGGAGCTGGCCAGCCCGCCGAGCCGCTCGACGAAGTTGCCGAGCATCCCCCGGACGATCCATCGTCCCCCGGGATCCACGAGGACCGCGCGGACGACATCCGCCGGCGGCACGAGGCGTCCTCCCCGGACGGGAACCGCGGTCGGAACCGCGCGGGTGATCACGCTGTTCTCGAGCCGGATGACGGGAAAGCGGACGGCATCGCCCTGCCCGGACTGCGCGCCGGGCGCCCCGGCGCCGGCCTCGGAGATCCGGAGGTCGAACAGGTCGGGCTGCGGGATCCAGGTGGGCCCAAAGCGCGGCGAGAAATACGCGCCCCAGTCGAGGGGTGGAAACTCGGCCTGCACCCGCCCGTCCCGCACGGCGACCTCGCCCCGGGCGAGCACGACCTCGGGCGCCGGGTTGCGCAGGTCGTCGAGGACGGCGATGTCGGCCCGCCGTCCGGGACCGATCCCGCCGATCTCCTCGTCGAGCCCGAAGTACGCGGCGGGATTGATCGTGGCCATCTGGTAGGCCGCGACCGGCGGAATCCCCGACTCGATCGCCGCGCGGATGACGTGGCTGAGATATCCGCGCTCCACGATCGTCACCGCTTCGGGCCCGTCGGCGGTGAGCATGAGCCGCCCGGGCACGCGGCGTTCATCGGTGATCGCCGGGGCGAGGAGCGGCAGGTCGGGCCGCAGCGACGAGTGCCGCAGCATCGTGTAGACGCCGGCGCGCAGCCGCCGGACGACCTCGTCGGCCGTGATCGCCTCGTGGTCTGACGACCAGCCGGCCGCCGCGAGCGCCACGAGGCGCTCGTAGGACGCCCCGGGCGCGTGCCCCTCGACGCGGCGCCCGGCGGCGAGGGCCAGGGCGATCTTCTGGAGCAGGTCGTCGTCGCCGTGGTACACGGCCGGCCACCGCGTGACCTCTCCGACCGCCCGCACCGCCTCCACCGCCAGCAGCGCCTCGATCCGCTCCCGGGAAAACATCGGCTCCTCCGGGAGGTGGGAGGCGCCGTGCAGCCGGAGGGACCAGAGGATCAGGACCGGCAGATCGGAGAGCGTCGTGAGCAGCTGCGGGACGCGGGCCGGGGGGGTGTGGAGCAGGATCTGCAGGGTGTCGGCCACCAGCGTCGTCGTCCCGCTCCGGAGAACTTCGCGGGCGAATTCCTCGGGCGTGGACATGCCCGTGATGTGCGTGTGCGGCTCGACGTAGCCCGGGACGAGGATCTTGCCGGGGCACTGGAGGACCCGGGTCTCCGGCCCGACCATCGCGCGGCCGCGGCCGGCGTAGGCGATCCGCCGCCCCTTCACCGCCACGTTGGCCGGATAGACCTCCCCGCTGTAGACGTTCAGCAGGTCGGCGCCCTCCACGTAGAGGTCCGCGGGCTCGCGGCCGGCCGCGACGGCGAGCAGGGTCTTGATCTCCTGCCCCGTCCGGAAGGTGCGCCTCACCGGCGCGGCAGTCGGTCCGTCATGGTCTACCGGGACGCGACGAGCATCACGAGACCCGCGGCCACGATGCCCGAGCTGATCAGGCGCCGCGGTCCCTGCCGGTCGCCGAGATGGCGCCAGCCGACCCAGGCCGCGATGATCACGCTGGTTTCGCGCAGCGCGGCGATGTACCCGACGCGGCTGATGGCGAGCGCGGCCAGCACCAGGAGGTAGGCCCCCAGGCTGAACGCGCCGCTGAGCGCGAGCATCCCCCACCGGCCGGGTGGGACCAGGCGCCAGGGGGCGGCTCCCCGCTGCCAGCCCACATAGGCGGACAGGATCAATGCGTCGATGAGGAAGAGGACGCCGATGTAGCTCTGCGGCGAGGTGAGGCGGACCCCCTGGCGGTCGATCAGGGTGTACGAGGCGATCGTCAGCGCGGTGACCAGGGACCAGGTCAGGGCCCGTCCCTGCGGAGGCGCCGCCGACCCGCCGTGTGGGGCGCCGAGCAGGAGGACGCCCAGCGCGATGAGCCCGATCCCCGCGTAGGCCGGAGGGGGCAGCGTTTCGCGAAACACCGCCGCGGCGCCGGCGGTCGCCACCACGGGCGCAACCCCTCGGGCGATCGGATAGACCAGCGACAGGTCGCCGTCATCGTACGCCCGGGTCAGCGCGATCATGTAGCCGGAGTGCACGATCCCGCTCAGCGCGACAAACGGCAGCGCGTGCGACGACGGGAAGCCCGAGGCGGCGAGCAGCGCCGCGCCGAGGACGGCTCCCGCGGCCGTCGTCGCCCAGCCGGCCACGAGCCGGTCATCGTCAGACTTGACGATGGCGTTCCACGAGGCGTGGAGCACCACCGACGAGAGGACCAGCACGAGCGCGATGAGCGGCATGTTCAGGCAAAGTACGGTGGGAACGATTCGCGGTCCTCCGGCCGCCGCCCGCCCGCCGCGGGAGAAGGCCCCGGCACCGTCGAATTCCGCGACGAGGGGATCGGCCCGAGGCGGCCTCCGGCATTCGCCGCGAATTCGCCCGGCGCCGGCGTCGGTGACCCAGCAGGGGAGGTGCGTGATGCAGGCGACATGGAAGCCGCTGCTCGCCGAAGGGATCGGGACCTTTACGCTGATCTTCATCGGGGCCGGAGCGATCATCACCGACGCGGTCACCAAGGGCCACGTCGGCGTGCTCGGCATCGCGCTGGCGCACGGCCTGGCGATCGCGGTGATGGTCTCAGCGTTCGGGGCCATCTCGGGCGGGCACTTCAATCCGGCCGTGACCTGCGGGTTCCTCGCCGCGGGGCGGGTGACCGGCGCGCTGGCGGTCCGCTACATCCTCGCGCAGCTGCTGGGCGCGATCCTCGCCGCGGAGGCGCTGCGGATGAGCTATCCCCACGCCGCGGCGGTCGCCGTCCACCTGGGCACGCCCGCCCTCAGGCCGGGCGTCCACTTCTGGACGGGCGGGTTCCTCGAGGCGATCGGGACCTTCTTCCTCGTCGTGGTCGTCTTCGGGACGGCCGTGTCCCCCCAGGCGCCCCGGATCGGGGGCCTGGCCATCGGCCTGACGATCGCCATGGACGTCCTGGCGTTTGGGCCGCTTACGGGCGCCGCCGTGAATCCCGCCCGCGCGTTCGGGCCGGCGCTGGTGGCGGGGTGGTGGAAGGCGCACCTCGTTTATTGGATCGGCCCGATCATCGGCGGCGCGGTCGCCGGGTGGGTGTACTCGAACGCCTACTTGAGCGAGGCCACGTAGCGCAGGAGCGTCCGCACGCCGAATCCGGTGCCGCCCGAAGGCCAGTAGGCCGCCGGCGGACGGGTCTCGGCGAAGGCCGGGCCCGCGATGTCGAGGTGGGCCCAGGGGGTGGCGCCGACGAACTCGCCGAGAAAGGCCGCCGCCCGCTCCGCCCCCCCGGCCCGCCCCGTCGTCGAGTTCTTGAGGTCGGTGATCTCTCCGCGCATGGCGTCGAGGAATTCCTCGTAGAGCGGCAGCTGCCAGACCTGCTCGCCGGCCAGGGCCGCCGCCTCGAGGATCCGGTCCATGAGCGGCTGATTGTTGCCCATGAGCCCCGCGGTCCAGTCACCGAGCGCCACGACGCACGAGCCGGTCAGCGTCGCGAGATCGATGACTTCATCGGCTCCCTCCCGCACCGCATAGGCCAGGGCATCGGCGAGGACGAGCCGTCCCTCCGCGTCGGTGTTGGTGATCTCGACCGTCTTCCCGCCGAGCCCGCGCACGATGTCGCCGGGGCGGGTCGCGGCGCCGCTGATCATGTTTTCTGTGGCGGGGACGAGTCCCAGGACCCGGACGCTCACCCCGACATCGCGGACGGCCCCCATGGTCGCCACCACCGCGGCCGCGCCCGCCATATCGCCCTTCATGGTCATCATCCCGCCGGCCGTCTTGATCGAGAGGCCGCCGCTGTCGAAGGTAATCCCCTTTCCCGCGAGGGCCACGGTCCGGCGGGCGCCGGGCGGCCGGTAGTCCATGACGATAAACTTCGGAGGCTGGGCGCTGCCCTGCGCCACGGCGGCAAAGAGCCCCATCCCCATCGTCCGCGCCTCATCGAGATCGAACACCCGGCACGTCAGGCCGGCGCTCCCGGCGATCTCTTGGGCGATCTCCGCCAGCGCGGTGGGGGTGAGCACGTTGGCAGGTTCGTTGACGAGGTCGCGCGCCCGGGAGGTCGCGCGGATCGCGACTTCCGCCGCCTGCTGGCCTCGCAGGAGGAGGGCCCGGTCGCCGTGTCGGGCGAGCAGCGCCACCTCCGTCACCTCGCCGCCGTCTTCCCCCTTGCGGTACCGGTCGAACGTGTAGGAGCCGAGTCCCGCTCCCTCGGCGACCGCGCGGACCTGTTCTTCGGGCGGGATGGGGCCGGCGGCCGCCCAGGGGGTCGCGCCCAGCGCCACGCGCCCGGCGTGCATCTCTCGAGCCCGCCGGATCGCCACCCCCGCGTAGCGGCGGAGGCGCTCCGCCGTGGGGTCGGCGCCGATCCCCACCAGGAGGACGCGGCGCGCGGGCCGGTCCAGAGACTGGAGGAGCACCGTGCGGTTGGGCTTGCCGGAAAACCCTTCCGCCCGCGCCACCTCCGCCAGGCGGCCCCCCGCGGCGCGATCCACATCCGCGACCTCGCCCTGCAGAGTGCCGGGATCGGGGACGGGCAGCGCGAGCAGGTCGCAGGCAGCCTGCTCGGGAGGCGTGTCGGCAAGCGTGAAGCGCATCGAACCCTCCTTGGGTGAGCCTCGCGGGGGCGGTGAGGCTCACGCCATGGGCGCAGCATCCCGGCGGGCGGCCGGCCACGTTGTATTGTAGCAGGTGCGGCGCGGGAGGAGGGCGTCAGGCCCGTCTAGCGGGCGAGGTCTGAGACCCGAACGAGCTGGATCCCTGCTTCGTCGAACGCCGGCAGCAGCGAGACGAGCACCCGGGCCGTCACCTTCCCGACATGCCCGATCGCGATCGCCTGGCCCCGGGCGTGCGCGAGGTTCATGAGGAGGCGAAACTGTCCCCGCACGTAGTCGTCGGTGTCTTGATTGTCCAGGAACACCGCCCGCGCCGCGGTGGGGACGCCCATCTCCCGGGCGACCCGGGCGGCGACCGAATACCTCGTCGTGACGCTGTCGATGAAAAAGAGGTGGCGCGCTTTCATCTCCGCCATCACGGCGCGCATGACCCGCGGGTCGGCCGTTCCGAGGGAGCCCATGTGGTTGTTCGCGCCGACGGCCGCCGGCACGGACGCGAGATCCGCCGCCACGGTCTCGCGGATCTCCGGGTCGCTCATCGCCACCGTGATGCCGCCCTCCCCCAGCCTGATGCCGCGGTTGTCGGGCTCCACGGGGAGATGGAGGATGACCTCGACGTGGTGCGCCGGCGCTTCCTCGGCGATCTGGGCGGAATAGGGAAGGTGGGGCAGCACGGAGATGGTGACCGGCCGGCCGATCGCCATGATCTCCTGGGCGGCCCGGATCCCGTAGCCGGCGTCGTCGAAGATGATCGCCACACGCGCCCGCCCGGGCTGCGCGGGCGCGGGGCGCGATTCGGGAATCTGGACGACGGCCGGCGCCTGCGACTCCTCCGGGTTTTGGGCGGGGAGCGCGGGAGGACGCGCCGGCGGAGGCGCCGCGGGCGCGCCGGCCCTGGGCGCCTCCGGCGCGGGGCGGCGCGGGACGGCGGGCCCCCACGATGTCCGCTCACCGCTCCAGCGCTGGGCCATCAGCACGCCGACCGCGAGGCCGGCGCCCAGGATCAGGCCCAGCACCAGCCCGGTGACCAGGTGCGATGGCTGCCGCTTCCGCGCCGCGCGCCGCCCGCCCACGGTCGCCGTCTCCTCAGTGCCCCCGGTGCGGTGACGCCGCGGTCAGGGCGTGGCCGCCTGCGGGGCGGCGAGGTAGCGCTGGATGCCCTTGAGGATCCCCTGCGCGAAGGCCTGCTGGAGCGACGGGTCGCGGAGCATCTGCTCCTCTCGGGGGTTGCTGATGAATGCCGTTTCCACCAGGATCGCGGGGATCTGGTCCGAGTCCACCAGCACTTTGAAATCCGCCTCCGCGGCCCCGCGGACGGCGAGGCCGACCTCTTTGCTCGTCTCCTCCATGACGGCCAGCGCGAGGGGCTGGCTCATGGGGGTGGCGAAGAACGTCTGGGTGCCATTGGCGTTGGGGTCGGTCGAGGCGTTGGCGTGGATGCTCACGAACACCGTCGCGCCGCCGCGCGATGCGATCTGGGCGCGGTCTTCGAGCGGCACGAACACATCGGCGTCGCGGATCATGGTGACGTCGATGTGCTGCTGCACGAGCAGCCGGCGGAGGGTCTGCGCGATCGCCAGCACGACATCTTTTTCCTTCACCCCCGACGGGCCGGTGGCGCCGGGATCGCTCCCGCCGTGCCCGGCATCCACCGCCACCACGACCGGGCCGTGGGCGCCGGCGATCGGCCCCAGGCCTCCCGCGGTGGCCGTGCCCAGGTCGACCAGCAGCTGCGCCGTTTCCGCGTGCACGTCGAACGGCGCGGGCCTGGCGAGCTCCACGACGATGCGCACCACGTTGGGGTTGCTGTGGAACTGCGCGGCCCGCACCTGAATGACCAGGCCGTCGTTGATGTCGAGAGACTTCTTGACCGGGAGAAAGACCGCGTCGGACACGTCGATCACGATCCGGTCGGGATGGGGGAGGGTCCGCTGCATCACCTGCAGGGGACGGTTGGCCAGGACGACGAGACGGCCCCCGCCGGCCAGATGCTGGTAGATGATGTCGGAGATCTTCTGCGCGCTCGGCTGATACCCGGAGGCGTGAGCGGGCGGCCCGCCCGGAGGGGCGGTCCCGGCGGCCAGCGAGACCAGCACCCGGCGACCGGGGATCTGGCTCGTGACCCGGAACCGGCTCGGGCCGGCCAGGTCGAACACGATGCGGGTCCCCGAGGGAGACCGGCCGACCCGGATGGTGGCGAGGGGTCCCTCGTGGACGTCCACGACCTGGTCCACGGACTTCGGGACCGCGCCGGAGAAGTCGATGACGAGCCGCTCCGGGGCGCGCTGCGCGAAGGTGGTGGGATGGAGCGGGCCCGTGCCGTCGATCGTGACCTCGAGGCCCGCATCGGTCCCGCGCCAGGAGATCCCGGTGATCTGCGGGCTGATCAGGAGGAGCCCGCTGCCCGGATCGTAGGCGGTGGCGTCCCCGAGCGTCTCGAAGACCCACTGGACCGGGATGAGCACCCGGTCCAGGACGGCCACCAGCGGGATCGGGACCGGCCGGCTCTCGCCGTTCACCGTGGCGTAGGGGTCCCCCGCGCGCAACTCCATTGCGTCGCCCGCGGGACCCTCGAGCTTCAATGTGCGTCCCCGGCCGTCCCACGTCGCGCGGACGCCCAGCGGGCTGAACAGCCGCTGGTACGGGACCATCAGGATGTTGTTCTGGACGACGGCGGAGCCGGTGAGGTGAATGGTTTCGCCGTTTGCGACGATCTGGAGGCTGCGGACCTGGGTGGCGGCGCCCTGGCCTGCGGCGCGCTGCGGCTGGGGCCCCACCATCATCAGGACGAACCCGATGAGGGCTGCGGTAAGCCTGCGGGCCGGGGGAGACGCCTGCACGATGTCTGCCACCTCGAATGCCGCGTCGACTGCTACGATGTGTGCTCGCCGGATCTCGTGGGGCCGCCCGGTCAGGCGCCCGCGTGCTACCTCGCTACTACGCGAGGGCGGGGCAAAATCCTCCTATGTTATAATGTGGCCCGAACCCGCATCCCGGCCGCCAGCGTCCGACGGGAGGGGTCATCATACCTGGTGAATCCATCGAGTCAAGGCCGATGCCTGCCGGTCCCGCCGGGCTGCCGCCCCGGACCGCGCGGATGTGGGCGCAGGCGGTTCGTCCGTTCTCGTTCACGGCGTCCATCGTCCCGGTGCTGCTCGGGTCCGCGATCGCGTCCGCGCAGGGGATGTTCACGCCGGGGCTGCTGGCCCTCGCCCTGCTCGGGGCCGTGGGGATCCAGGGCGCCGCGAACCTGTTCAGCGACTACTTTGATTACCGCGGGGGGTACGACACGCCCGAGTCGTTCGGCGGCAGCGGCGTGCTCGTCCGCGGGATCCTCCAACCCAGCGAGGTCTTCCTGGCCGGTCTCGCGCTCATGGCCGCCAGCGTGGCGATCGGTCTCTATCTCACGGCCATCCGGGGGACGCCGATCCTCCTCCTGGGGATCCTGGGCGCGTTCGGCGCGTACTTCTATTCCGGCCGGCCCATCGCCTACAAGTATCACGCGCTGGGCGATCTGGCGATCTTTCTCCTGTTCGGGCCGCTCATGGCGCTGGGCGCCTACTACGTGCAGGCGCGCGTGGTCGAACTGGTGCCGATGCTGTATGCCCTCCCGGTCGGCTGCCTGGTGACCGCCATCCTCCACGTGAACAATATCCGGGACAGTCCGTTCGACGGCCGCGGCGGCGGGACGACGGTCGCCCGCGCGCTCGGGCTGGACCGCGCGAAGGTGCTGCTGTACGTGCTGCTCGCCGCCGCGTACGGCCTGGTGATCGGCGGGGTGCTGGCCGGGACGTTCGTCAGGTGGTCCGCGCTGGCCGTGCTGAGCGCGCCGCCGGCGTGGGGCCTCGCCCGGCAGGTGCGGGCGGCGCGCACCCCGCGCGACCTGGTGCTCCTCGACGTGGCCGCCGCGCGGGTCCACCTCATCTTCGGCCTGCTGCTCGTGGCGGGCGTCCTGCTGCCGCCGGTTTAGCCCGGGTCCGTCGAACGTGCCGATGAAAGGCAGGAGGGGTTTGACAAGGAACTCGGGAGAGGTCTAGACTTCCTCTTGCCGATGCGCATCTACGTCGACGAATCTGGCACACATGCCAGCAGTCCATGGCTCGTAATTGGCATGTTGCTTGTACCCGATCATGGCCTTCTGCATTCCGAGCTCTGTCGTGTCAAAGAAGATCGCAAGTACTTCAATACATCGCCCAAGCGAAAGGCGCGTTACAAGGAAACCCACCTAGCGACTTTCAAATCCTACCGCGACCGGGATGTGGCCATGGACTGGATTCGCGTTTTCTTGGCCTCCACGTGTTACTTTCGTAGCATTGTGATCGACTGGTCGATGTGGCAGGGGCGCTTCTTTGGCACGCCATTCGAGCCCGATGCCCTCAAAAAGAGACGCGCGTATAAGAAATGGGCCGAGATGCTTCTCCACCCTGAAACAGCAAAGTTCCGAAGAGCCATCCTGTACCTCGATGCACTTCACGTACTTCATGACTATGACATTGTCGACCATCTGCGAGACAGGTTTACAAGGAACTATGAAGGCATTGACCCATGGATCGCAGATTTTCAGACTACAGACTCATGGAGGGATGCGAATCAGTGCCTTCAGCTCGCTGACCTTCTGACAGGATGCGTGTATCGTACACTGGTCCCCAGCGACGAGCGCACCGACCGCGGTTTGTATAAGGCGCAGACCGTCGAATACCTTTACGAAGAATTGCGCACAGTTGGTGTTCGAGATGCAGCCCCCAGCTACTGGCGAGGTTATCACCGGAACACACTTACGAAGCACTTTCCAAAGTTCAGTGAATGGTTTTGGGCCCCAGAAAGATAGACTAAAATGCAGAAACTCAGGTGGGCCAGCTGTCGTAGGAGATCAGGCGTGAGCCTAAACCCTCGGCTGGCGCCCCGAGCTTCCGCGTTTTTAGTATACCACACATCAAATTCTCCTAGTCGAACGTCAGTTCGGATTCACCGGGCCGAGCGTGATTTTTTGTTAATTCAGAGTAGCTCGCTGTGGTTCAGGGTTTGCGCCGGCCCGTTCCTATCAAAGGCTTCAAAGGCTGGTGGGGGAGCAGGGTCTTTCGGGGGGCCCTAGCCGGTCAGGAGCTCGACAAAGGCGCGAAGCCGCCTGGGCGCCGGCGACGGCGCCGCGCAGAACGTGAGCCACGCCGCCGCGAGCCGGCCGAGCCGGTCGAGCCCGAGGGCGGCCGGCGGCACGCCCTCGATGTCTTCCCACGGCGGTCCGTCGAGCCGGAGCCCGACCTGGTCCGCGTAGTCCATCGCCGCTTCCGCGAGCGCCCGGAGGGGACCGCCTCCCGCCCACGGCGTCCCGGTACTGTCCTCGTACACCGCCGTCAAGGTCTTCGCCAGCGCCGCCAGCCCGGCGACGGCCCGCAGCGACACCCATTGATCCTGCACGCTCGCGGAGGGATCCCACAGCGCCGCCGGCCCGGCGCCGTCGACG
Source organism: Candidatus Segetimicrobium genomatis (assembly GCA_005882275.1). Classification (GTDB taxonomy): domain Bacteria; phylum Sysuimicrobiota; class Sysuimicrobiia; order Sysuimicrobiales; family Segetimicrobiaceae; genus Segetimicrobium; species Segetimicrobium genomatis. The sequence goes on along the minus strand of VBAK01000119.1, from coordinate 20,571 downwards.
GCCGCTGCGGGTCCGGCGAGATCCGCGGGCCCCGCCGCCGCCGGCGCCGTCCACACCGCTCCGGTCGTCTCGCCGGCCGCGATCACGCCCATCCACCGCTGCAGGACCGCGGTGCAGGTCGCAATCGCCCGCAGGACGCCCGCCGGACCCTCCCCACCGCGGAACGCCCGATCGCTGACCCGGGCGGCCGCGTCGATGACCTTCGGTTCGAGGTCGGGCGGGGCCAGCCTGGGCAGCCTGACGTCCCGCGCAAACAGGGTCTCCACCATCAGGCCGACGTCCTCGCGCGTCGTGTACCGCTCGGCCCGCGCCAGGAGCGCGCGCCGCAGCTCGCGGCGCATCCGCGGGCCGCGGGTCTCCAGGACTTCCACCGCGATCCTCACCGGCGCAAACACGCAGAGGAGCCAGATCGCCGTGATGAAGAAGAGATGATCCTGCCCGAAGAGCCAGAGGCTCGCGAGCGCGCCCGCCAGGCACGCCCCCAGCCATCCCCGGCCGAAGGCGCGCCGGGCCGCGGGGCGGCTCAGCCGCGACAGCGCATACCGGAGGCGCACAGCCCGTCCTTGCACATCGGCGGGTATATGGTACCATACACACTGGCGTAGCGAGGAGGCCGGGCTGCCCAGCATCACTGACACGCGGTTTCAGATGGTGCAGTTGGTGTTCCCCGAGGACAGCAATCCTCGGGGGACGCTCTATGGCGGTCGGATGATGTCCTGGATCGCGACGGCCGGCACCCTCACCGCCTCGCGCTGCGCGCGCGGGCCGGTCGTCCTCGGCGCCATGGATGACCTCGACTTCCTCACCCCCGTCGACCTCGGGGAGATCGTCACGATCTCGGCCCAGGTGGAGCACATCGGACGCGCGTCACTCGAGGTGGGGGTGGAGGTGCACTCGGAGCAGCCCCGGACCGGGATCCGCCGCAAGACCACGTCCTCGCATCTCGCGTTCATCGCGCTCGACGAGCACGAGCGGCCCCGTCCGGTGGGGCAGGCGATCGCTCCCGCCTCCCCGGCCGAAGAGGCCGTGCTCGCCGCGGCCGCCGCGCGCAGGGCCGCGCGGATCGCCAGGGTCCGCGCCGGCGCCGCCGGCGCGGTGCCGGCCCTCGCGGACGACCCCGCCGGGCGCGGCGTGCGGCTGGCGCGTCTCGTCATGCCGGAGGACGCCATCAGCGGGACCCTGATGTTTGCCGGCAGGCTGCTGGCCGTCCTCGATGAGGTGGCGGCGATCACCGTCATCCGATACTGCCGGCTGCCGACGGTCACGGCCTCGATCGACTCGGTCTACTTCTACCACCCGCTCCGCGTGGGGCAGATCGCCGATGTCAGGGGCATCCTGACGCACGTCGGCCGGTCCTCGATGGAGGTCGGGATCCGGGTGGACGGGGAGGAGCCGAGGACGGGCCGGCGCCGCCACGTCTGCACCGCGTTCCTCACCCTCGTGCACCTGGATGAACGGGGGCGGCCGGCTCCCGTGCCCGCCTTCTCTCCCGAGACTCCGGAGGAGCGCCGGCTGTGGCAGGACGCGGAAGCCCGGCGGTCCCAGCGGAAGGTCCGGGTGGCGACCCTCCGAGAATGGGTCAGCCCATGATGGTCGATGACCGGTGGGTCCGGCACGTCACGCACGTGGTGCTCTTTTCCATCGCGCCGTTCGTGGAGCTGCGCTTCGCCATCCCCTACGGGATCACGAAGGGGCTGCACCCGCTGGTGGCGGTGGCCGCCGCGGTGGCGGCGTCGTGGGTCGTGATCGTGCCGATGTTCCTGATCATGGATCTCTTCTACAACCGGTGGCTGTCGCAGGTCCCGCTGGTCCGGCACTTCGTCGATGAGATCCGGACGCGGGGCCGGCCGTACGTGGAGCGGTGGGGGGTGCTGGGGGTCGGGATCTATGTCAGCCTGCCCTTTCCGGGCCCCGGGATCTATTCCGGGACGGTCCTGGCCTGGCTGTTCGGTCTGCCCCGGCGGCAGGCGACGGTCGCCCTGGTGCTCGGGGTGCTCGTCAGCGGGTTCCTGGTCGCCGGGATCAGCACGCCCATGATCGCGCTGATCCGCAAGATCTTGATCTCGCTGGGACACTGAACGCCGCCCGAAATCGCTGGGCGCGGGGGAGGTGAACGGTGGAACCGGTCGGGCACCACTACATCGTGGAAGGGTCGGGGTGCAACCCGGAGGTCATCAGCCGGGTGGAGGACGTCGAGCAGATCATGGTCCGCGCCGCGGAGGTCGCCAACGTCCAGGTCTGGGCGATCTCCTTTCACCGGTTCAGCCCGAACGGGGTCAGCGGGGTGGTGGTGATCTCGGAGTCCCATCTCTCGGTCCATACGTGGCCGGAGGTCGGCTACGTCGCGCTCGACATCTATACGTGCGGTGATCAGGCGAAGCCGGAGGCAGCGGTGCAGCATGCGCTCACGGCGTTCGGCGCCTCGAACATGCACATCACCGAGGTCACGCGGGGGCTCGACGAAGAGGACAAGATATTCTTCCACAGCATGATCACCTGGGAGGAGACCATCCCGGACAACATCCTCAACCACCGGCCCCGGCGGCGGCGGCGGGTGCATCGCCGGCGGCGGTTGGCGGCGGTGCAGGCGACGGCCGAGCGGAACTCGGATTAGCCGGAGGCGAGCAGCGAGACGAGCAGTTGGTGGAGGAGCTGGCTGGCCAGGTTCAAGAGCAGGATCGCCACCAGCGGAGAGAGGTCGAAGCCGCCGGCGGGCGGCATCACCCGGCGGACCGGCACCAGGACCGGGTCGGTCACGCGGATGAGCAGGCTCATCAGGGGGTGCCGGTAATCCACCGACGGGATCCACGACAGCAGCGCCCGGATGATGATCAGGTACGTCAGCAGCGAGACGATCCGATCGATGATCACGATGATCCCGTACACAATATTATTGTAGCATAGGACGCAGCGGCCGGCGCGGGCCCTCCCGCGCCCCCGGTCCTGCCATGACCGAACGCCTCTACTATACGGACGCGTACCGGCGGGCCTTCGACGCCCGGGTGACCTCGGTTCGGCCGTCGGGCGAGTGGGGCGCGCTCCCGGGCGTCATCCTCGACCGCACGGCCTTCTACCCCACCTCCGGAGGACAGCCGCACGACACCGGAACCCTGGCCGGGCTGCCCGTGCGCGACGTCATCGACGCCGGCGATGAGGTCATTCACGTCGTGGAGGCGCCGGCCGCCGATCCCCGGATCGCGCCCGCGGGCGAGGTGCAGGGGGTCGTGGACTGGGAGCGCCGGTTCGACCACATGCAGCAGCACACCGCGCAGCACGTGCTCTCGGCCGCCTTCGCCCAGCTGCTCGGCGCGGAGACGGTCTCGGTGCACCTGGGGGGATCCTCCACGCTGGATCTCGCGGTCCAGGGACTCCCCCCCGAGGACGCGCGCCGGGTCGAGGAGCGGGCCAACCAGATCGCGTTCGACAACCGTCCGGTGACGATCCGGTTCGTGTCCGACGACGAAGCCGCCGCGCTCGGGCTTCGCCGCCCGCCGCGGCGCGCGGGCACGATCCGCGTGGTCGAGGTGGAGGGCTGGGACCGGTCGGCGTGCGGTGGCACGCACGTCAACCGGACCGGGGAGCTCGGCCCGGTGCTCCTGCGGCGCTGGGAGCGGACGAAGGGGCAGATCCGCGTCGAGTTCCTGAGCGGCTGGCGGGCGATCGCGGACTACCGCTGGAAGCACGCGCTGGTCAGCGAGTGGAGCGCCCGGCTCACCGTCGGCGATCGAGAGCTGGGGGCCGCCCTGGACCGCGTGGTCCGGGAGGCCCGCGAGGGGGAGCGGGCCCTGGCGGAGGCCCGCGGCCGGCTCATTGCCTCCGAGGCCGCGGAGCGGCTGGCGGCGGCGCCCGCGGGAGCGGGCCCCAAGGTGCTTCGCCTCCAGGTGTCCCGGCGGGACCCCGACGAGGTGCGGCACCTGCTGCGGGAGCTGACCGGGCGTGAGGCGTGCGTCGTGCTCGCCGGGGATGAGGCGACGGGGCGGCTCTACTTCGCCCGCTCGCCCGGCGCGGGACCGGCCATGGCCGCGCTGATCGATCAGGCCTCCCGATCCGTCGGCGGCCGCGGGGGCGGCACCGCGGAGTTCGCCCAGGGGGCCGTCCCGCCGGGAGACACGGTCGCTCGGGCCCTTGCGCACGCGGAGGAGGCCGTGCGCGGTGCCTGAGCTGCCCGAAGTGGAGACCGCCCGCCGCAGCCTCCACCGCGCGGTGGTGGGGAGGACGATCGCGCGGGTCGCGGTGCTCCGCCCGGCGGCCGTGCGGTCGCACACGGCGGATGGGTTCGCCCGGGCGCTTCGCGGCGCGGCGATCACCGACGTGCTCCGGCGCGGGAAGGCCCTCTGGTTCGTGCTCGGCCGGCGGGTCCTCGTGTTTCACTACATGCTCTGGGGCGTCATCCGCCACCGGCCCGCGGCGGCCAAAGGGGGCGCGCGCGCGGCGGGATCGCGGGGCGGGAATGCGGCGGCGCCGCCGGGGGCGAGCCTCGTGCTCTCCCTGGATGACGGCTCCACGCTCGAGTTCCGGGACCTGCAGCTCAGCCGGTTCGCCCTGCTCCGCGCGGGAGCCAAGGATGCCGATCAGCCGGAGGCGATCGAGCCGCTCGCGCCGACCACGACCTTGCAGGTGTTCCGGAGGGCGCTGGGACAGACGGGGCGCATCAAGGCCGCGCTGAGCGATCAGGACCGCATCGCGGGGATCGGGAACCTCTGGGCGCACGAGATCCTGTTCGAAGCCGGCCTCCGGCCGGACCGGCCCGCGAGCGGGCTGTCGGTCACGGAGATGCGCGCCCTCTACCGGAAGACCCGCCAGGTGCTCCGCAACGCGGTGGAGGCGGGCGGCGAGCCGGATTTCCAGGATGTCTTCGGGCAGCGGGGGCGGTACAGGCTGATGGTCTACGGCCGGGCCGGGCAGGCCTGCCGGGTGTGCGGCGCCAGGATCCGGGGCGGCCGCCTCGGCGGCCGGCCCACGTTCTTCTGTCCCGCCTGCCAGCGGTAGCCCGATGAGCGCGCCCGGGCCGGTGTCCGTCGATGCCGCGGCGGTGGTGGATCTCCTCAAGACGCTCGTCGGCATTCCCTCCGTCAATCCGTCGGTGGCGGCCGGCGGCGCGGGCGAGGGCGCGATCGCGCGCTGCCTCGCCGGCGCCTGCGAGCGGCTGGGGCTGACCGTGGCGCTGGAAGAGGTCGCGCCGGGGCGGCCGAACGTGATCGCCGTGCTGCCGGGCGCGGACCCCTCGCGGGGGCGCAGCCTCCTCCTCAACGGACACACGGACACCGTGGGCGCCGGCGCGATGGAGGCGCCCTTCAGTCCCAGCCTCCGGGGGGACCGCCTCTACGGCCGCGGGGTCTTCGATATGAAATGCGGCCTGGCGGCGATGGTGGAAGCCGTGGCGGCGCTCGTGCGCGCGGGCCTCCGCCCCCGCGGGGACGTCGTCCTCACGTTTGCCGCCGACGAGGAGCACGCGAGCCTCGGCACGGCGGCGATCGCCCGGACCCGGCGGGCGGATGCCGCGATCGTGACGGAGCCGACCCAGCTGCGCATCTGCATCGCGCACAAAGGGTTCGCCTGGGTGATGCTGCGGACCACCGGGCGGGCGGCCCACGGCAGCGACCACGCCGCCGGGATCGACGCGATCGCGCACATGGGCCGGGTTCTCTCGGCGCTCGAGCGGTTCGATCGGGAGGTCCTGGCCCGGCGTTCCCACCCGCTGCTCGGCCGCCCCTCGCTGCACGCCTCCCTGATCTCCGGCGGCGAGGGCCCCAGCACGTATCCCCCCTCGTGCGAGCTTGGGGTGGAGCGGCGGACGCTGCCGGGGGAGACCCCCGAGGGCGTCCGCGCAGAGTTCGACGCCATCCTGGACCGGCTCCGCCGCGAAGACCCGCGCTTCCAGGCGGCCGCTGAACTCGTCATCGCGCGGCCCGGGCTGGAGGTCGACCGCGGGACCCCGATCGTCCGGGCGCTGCACGCCGCCCTGGAGCGCCACGTCACGCCGTCGCCCGAGTACGTGGGACAGGCGGCCTGGTTCGACGCGGCGCTCCTGGCCGAGGCGGGCATCCCGGCGGTGATCTTCGGTCCGTCGGGCGCCGGCTGGCATGCCGCCGTCGAGTACGCCGACCTCCCGTCCGTGGCCGCCTGCGCGCAGGTCCTGGCCCAGGTGATCCTCGACTTTTGCGGGACGGCCCCGGCCTAGCGGGCCGCTGCTGACGTTCTTGTCGGCGACCCGAGGGAGGCGATCCGGCGCTCTGACACGAAGAGACTCAGGGAAACTCCTGTGGGTCGTTTACAGGAAAGAGGGGAAAGGCGCCGATTTCAGTGGATGATAATGTGGGAAGGGGCCGGGCGCGCGCACAGGCGCCGCGCTCCGTCCGGGAGGCTCAGGCAACTTCATGAAGCGGTCTCGAATGATCGCAGCGCTCCTTGCGGCCGTGCTGGCGGTGACGGCGGCCGCTCCCGCGATCCCGCGGGCCGAGGCGGCGGATGCGGGGTTCGTGCTCGAGACGCTGCAGACCCTGCGCGAGAACTACGTCGACCCGCTGTCGTCCATCATGATGCTGAACGCGGCGCTGACCAGCCTGGAGCAGAAAACCGGCGTGACGCCGTTCAGCGGTCAGATCCCCCAGGGGGTCTCCGACACGCTGGTGACCGGGCTGTTCACCCAGCGCTTCGACGAGATCTTCAGCAGGGTCAAGGGGCAGTACAGCGTGACCGATCTGGCCTACGCGGCGTCGGCCGGGATGCTGGAGAGCCTTCATGACTCGCACACGGGGTTCATCCCTCCGGCGGCCTACCAGGAGGAGAAGCGTAAGGAAAACGGCCAGGCGGCGTTTACCGGGATCGGGGTCGTGCTGCTGGCGCGGGATGGACAGTTCTATATCCGCGAGGTCTTTCCCGACTCTCCCGCCGCCGCCGCCGGCCTGCACGAGTTCGACCGGATCGCGAAGATCAATGGGGTGGCGACGGCCGGCCAGACGAGCGACGACGTCACCGAACTGGTGCGCGGTCCCGCCGGGACCACGCTCACGCTCTCGGTCGAGCGTCCCAACGTTGCGGCGCCGCTCGAGTTCGCCGTCACACGGGGCGCGATCCGGGTTCCCGGTCTTGTGAGCCACATGCTCGATGGGGGAATCGGCTACGTGAAGATCTACGAGTTCGTCCCCGGCGTCTCGAACGCGCTGCGAGACGCGATCTTCACCCTCCGCCGCTCGGGGCTGCGGGGGCTGGTGATCGATCTCCGGGGAAATCCCGGCGGGCTGGTGGACGAGCTCCGGGACATCTCGGCCGCGGTCCTCCCGCAGAGTTCGCCGATCTTGCAGATGACCCGGCGCAACGGCCGGACGCAGATGCTGGAGACGCTCGAGCCGCCGATCCTCCCTCCGTCCGTGCCGATCGCGACGCTCGTCGACGAAGGCAGCGCGTCGGCGTCCGAACTCTTGGCCTCGGCCCTCCAGGAGCAGGGTCGCGGCGTGATCATCGGGGTGAAGACGGCGGGCGCCGTCGAGATCGGGATCACGGTGGACCTGCCCGAGGAGGCCGGCATGGCCGTGACGGTGGCGAGGCTCCTCAGCGGCAAAGGGGCGCGCCTGGAAGGCCACGGCATCGTCCCCGACGAGCCGGAGCCGCTCGAAACCCCGGCGCTCAACGCCGGACACGACAGCCAGCTCGACAAGGCGGTGGAGGTGCTGAGGCATAAATTGATCGCCCGGAGCGCCCGCCTCGAGGAGCCGGCGGGACGCGGGGTCCGGCGCTAGCGCATCGCGTGAGCCTGCACCCGGTGGAACCGGCGGGAGGGCAGCCGAGGGTGCGCGGACCCGTGGTCGCGGTCGTCGTCGTGCTCGTGGTCGGGCTGCTGATCCTCGGGTCGTTCGGCGGCACGTACAACCATCTCGTCGGGGCGTCTCAGCAGGTCAGCGCCGCGCAGGCCGACGTGGAGACGCAGCTGCAGCGGCGGTTCGACCTGATCCCCAACCTCGAGGAATCCACCAAGGCGGTGCTGGTTCAGGAGCGGACGGTGTTCGAGGCCCTGGCGAGGGCGCGGACGCAGTACGCCGGCACCCGACCGGGGACGCCCGACCGGATCGAGGCCGCCAACCAGTATCAAAGCGCCATCGCGCGCCTCCTCGTCATCGTCGAGAACTACCCGGTGCTGCGGAGCAGCGAGACGGTCCAGAGCCTGATGCGGGAACTGGCGTCGACCGAGAACCAGCTCGCCTACGCCCGCCGGAACTACAATCTGGCGGTGCAGGCGTACGACACGATGGTCCAGTCGTTCCCGACCAACCTGGTGGCGAGACCCATGGGATTTCCGCCCCGGCCCTATTTCCAGTCTCAACCCGGTGCCGAGCAGGCTCCACGCGTGAACCTGTCCGTCCCCGCGCCGACGCCCTGATCGTGCGGGGACGCTCCGTCCTCGCGCCGCTCCTGATCGCCGCCGGGCTGTGGGGCTGCGCCTCCCCGGCGACCGCGGTGGCCGGCGCCGTCGCGTTCCCCCGGCCCACCGGGTACGTGAGCGATTTTGCCCATCTCCTCGATCCCGCCTCGCACGCGGCGCTGGAACAGCGGCTGGCGCAGTACGATCGGGCCACCGGCAACCAGATCGCCATCGCGATTTTCCCCGATCTCGGCGGCGCGCCGATCGACGACGTTGCGGCGCGGCTGGAGGAGGCCTGGAAGGTCGGGCGGCGGGGAAGGGACAACGGCCTCCTCCTGGTCATCGGCCTGAACGAGCGCCAGGTGCGCATCGAAGTCGGGTACGGGCTCGAGGGGAAAGTCGCCGACAGCGACGCGGGGAGCATCATTCGCAACGTCATCCGTCCGGCGTTCCAGGCGGGCCGGTACGCGGAAGGCCTGGACGGGGCGATCACCCAGCTCACGGGACTGATCGGGGGGGGCCCCACCGGCGCGGCCGGCGCCCCGAGCGGCGGCGCGGGGCCGCCCGTCCGGCCGGCGTCCCGAGGGACCGGGCTGCTTCCGCTCATCTTGTTCCTGGCGTTTGTGGGCCTCACCGTCGCCGTCTCCCGGACCCAGACCCGGCGGTGTCCGCGGTGCCGCGCCGTGCTGCAGCCCGGCGACCGGAGCGACGCGCGCGTGGTGGGCGCCCGGGCCGTCCGCATCTGGGTGTGTCCTCGGTGCGGGTATCAGGAGAAGGAGTTCGTGAGCGCCGGCCCGGGGTGGGCGGGGCCCTTCTGGGCCGGCGGCGGGAGCGGGTGGGGCACCGGCGGGTTCGGCGGCGGCGGGTTCGGGGGATTTGGCGGCGGCGCGTCAGGCGGGGGCGGCGCCTCGGGGAGTTGGTAGGATGGCGACGGCGGCACGCAGGCTCGTGACCCACACGGAGAAAGTCCGGCTCCGCCGGCTTGTGGAGGAGATCGAGCGGGAGACCCGGGTGGAAATCGCCGCCCTGGTCGTGCCGCATGTAGACGACCTGGAGCAGTTTGCGACGGCCTACTTCAACCATGTGGGGATCGGCAAGCGCGAGCACCACAACGGCGTCCTGATCGTGGTGGTGGTGGACCGGCGCCGGGTCCGGATCGAAGTGGGACGCGGGCTGGAGGACGTGGTCCCGCGTGATGCGGCGGCGCGGATCATCGCCGAGGTGATGGCGCCCGAGCTGAGGCGCGGGCGCTACGGGGAGGGGCTGATCCGGGGCGCCGACGCCGTCGGCGCGCTCGTCCGGGCCGCCGGGGGCGCCCCCCGCCCGGACCGCGGGAAGCCGGGGGAGCCCGGGGCGCGGTGACGCCGGCCTCCCGAGCCGCCGCCCTGGCCGCAGCCGTCCTGCTCGCGGCCGCCGCGTGGCCGGCGCTCACGTACAACCGCCTGGTGCAGGCGCGCGCCGCGGTCGATGCGCAGTGGGCGCAGGTGGACGCGCAATATCAGCGCCGCGTCGATCTCGTCCCGAACCTCGTCGGGGCGGTCCGGGGCGCGCTCGTGCAGGAGCGGACCGTCTTTGAGGCGCTGGCCCGCGCGCGGACGGCGTACCTCGCCGCGCCGCCGGGATCGGAGGCCCGCGTCCAGGGAGCCAACGCCGTCGAGCGGTCGTTGGGCCGCCTGCTGGGCGTGGTGGAATCGTATCCGGCGCTGCGGTCCGTCGAGACGGTGGCCCGGCTGATGGACGAACTGGCGGGGACGGAGAACCGGATCGCCGTCGAGCGGCGTCGCTACAACGAGCGGGTGGCGGTCTACAATACCCGGGTGCGGCAGTTTCCCGCGCTCCTCATCGCGCGGCTCGGCGGATTCCGCCTCCGGCCGTACTTCGAAGCGGCGTCCGCGGCCGGCACGGCTCCGGCCCTCACGCTGCCGTCACCCTGAGGGGCCGTCCGTGCGCGTGTTCTTGACAGTCCGCGGGGGTGAGGCTACATTAAGCCGTAGGATGATTGTTGAGCGCGTGAGTAAACAATTCGGAACGCGACGATCCCGGGCCGGGCGCTAGCGTGTTCAGCACCTTCCTGATTGGGCTTCGCGAGGGGTTGGAGATGTCGCTCATCGTGGGCGTCATCCTCGCCTACCTCGCGCGGACCGGACATCGCCGGGAGTTCGGCGCGATCTGGCTCGGGGTGGCCGGGGCGGTCGCGCTGAGCGTGCTGGCCGGCGGCGTGATCGTGGTCACCTCCGGGGAGTTTCGCGGCCGCGAGGAGCAGTTGTTCGAGGGCGCCGCCATGCTCGCCGCGGCGGGCGTGCTGTCCTACATGATCTTCTGGATGCGCCGGCAGGCGGCGGCGATCCGCAGCGAACTCCAGTCTCGCCTGAGCGATGCGCTGAGAGCCGGGTCGCGCGGCGCGCTCGTGGCGCTCACCATCGTCTCGGTCGGCAGAGAAGGGGTCGAAACCGCCCTCTTCTTCTTCGCCGCGATGCGTGCGTCCGCGCCGGGCCCGGCGCTGGCCGGGGCCGTCCTGGGGCTCGGCGGCGCGGTCCTCCTCGGCGCCCTCATCTACCGCGGGAGCTACCGCCTCGATCTGCGCGCGTTCTTCAACGTCACCAGCCTCCTCCTGCTCCTGGTGGCGGCGGGCCTGCTCGCGCGGGGGATCGGCGAGTTCCAGGAAGCGGGGATCCTTCCTCCACTCGTCTCCCACATGTGGGACACGAACCGGGTGGTGCCGGAAGCGTCGACGCTGGGGAGCCTGCTGCAGGCGGTGTTCGGATATATCGGCGCGCCCTCACTTTTACAAGTCGCGCTGTACCTGGCCTACCTTGCGGTGGTGGGCTGGTACTACTTCCCGGGCGAGGGGGGGCCCTGGCGGCGAGGAGCCCCGGAGGGGCGCGGGGCGTCGCCCGGGACCGCGGCGCCGCCGAAGGGCTGATGCCGGGGAGCCCCGCCGCGCGCACCGCGCGGGTGGTCGAGTGCGGCACGATGCCGTACGCGCAGGCGTGGGCGCTGCAACGGGCCCTCGTCGCCGCCCGGCAGGCGGATCGGATCGACGACACGCTGCTGCTCGTCGAGCATCCCCCCGTGATCACGATCGGCCGCGCCGGCCGGACGGCGAACATCCTGGCGCCGCGAGACCTGCTTGCCGCGCGCGGGTTCGACGTGTACGAGACCGAGCGCGGGGGCGATGTGACCTACCACGGTCCCGGTCAACTCGTGGGGTACCCCATCGTGGACCTCCGGGCGCTGGACGAAGATGTCGTCCGGTACGTCCGGCTTCTGGAGAAGACGCTCATCGACGCCCTCGGCCAATTCGGGATCGCCGCGATGCGGGTGCGCGGGTACACGGGGGTGTGGGTGGGGGAGGCGAAGATCGCCGCGATTGGCGTCGCGGTCAAGCGCAAAGTGACGATGCACGGCTTCGCGCTGAACGTCGCGCCCGACCTCGACCACTTCGCCGTGATCAACGCCTGCGGGCTGGGGAAGCCGGTCACGAGCATGCGGCGGCTGCTCGATCGCCCGGTGTCGGTCGAAGAGGTGCAGCCGGTGGTGGCCCGCGCATTCGGCGCGGCGTTTTCGATGGCGCTGGCGCCCATCGCGCTCGAGACCCTTCGGGCCGCGGCGGGCGAGGTCGCGCTGCCGGGGAGGATCCGATGAAGACGCTCGAGGCGGGTTCGCTGCGCGCCGAGCCCGGGACCAAAGCGACGGGGTTCCTGGATGTGCCGGGGACGCCGATCCGGATGCCGCTCACGCTGGTGTGTGGCGCCGAGCCGGGGCCGCTGCTGAGCATCACCGCCGGCGTGCACGGCGGCGAATACCCGGGGATCGAGGCGGCGATCCGAACCGCGGCATCGCTCGATCCCAGGTCGCTCCGCGGGTCGGTGATCATCGTCCACATCGTCGACGTGCCCGCGTTCCAGGGCCGCAACATCTACATCTGCCCGCTGGACGGCAAGAACCCCAACCGCGTCTTCCCCGGCAACCCGGATGGGACCGCCAGCGATCGCCTCGCGCACACCCTCTTCACCCAGGTGATCGCGCCGTCGACCTGCTACGTCGACCTGCACGGCGGCGATATCAACGAAGCCCTGGTTCCCTTTACCATCATGGTGGAGACCGGGGATCAGGCGGTGGATGGGCGGACCCTGGGGCTGGCCCGCGTCTACGGGATCCGCTACGTCGTCCGCGGCCGCGTCGCGGGCGGGACCTACGCCGCCGCGGCGCAGCGCAGGATCCCGGCGATTCTCACGGAGGCCGGGGGCCAGGGGCTGCTGAGCGAAGAGGCCCTGCAGGTGCACCTCCGGGGCCTGCGCAACGTGCTGCGGCACCTCGAGATGATTCCGGGACGGCCCGAGCCGGTCGAGCCGATCGTTGTGCTCGCGGGGCTGCACTGGGTGACGTCGGAGCACGCCGGCCTTTTCTACCCGACGATCAAGCCGGGGGACCGCGTCGAGCAGGGGCAGCCGGTCGGGGAGACGCGCGACTACTTCGGACGGCGCCTCGCCGCGCTCACCGCTCCCGCCGCGGGGACCGTGCTGTTCACGGTAACGACGCCGGCCACGAACCCGGGCGATCCGCTGTTTGCGGTCGGCGCTCCGGCATAAGGTCGCCGCGGGTCGGCCCGCGGCTCAGGAAACGATCCTTATAGGAAACGGTCCTCTTAGGAAACGGTCCTCTAAGGAAGAAGCAGGGCAAACATAATGCGGCAGGCCGGCCCTTCGAGGCACCGGCCCGCATGGTCCGGTCCACGCACGGTCTTACATCGGTTCCTCTTCGTCCTCGTCTTCCATGCCCGGCTCCTCGGTGTGATGCTCCGGTTCATGGTGCTCCCAGGGGTCCGGACGGATCGGCTGAATCGGAGAAATCGGTTGAGGGGTACTATACCCTCCCATGGGTGCGCGCCCAAAGCCTGGCATCATCGGGCTCGGTCTCGAGGCGGGCGGTGCCGCGGGCTTCGGCGCCGGGCGCTTGGCCTTTGCGGCTTTTGCCCGTGGCTTGGCGGCCGCCCTGGATTTGGCTCGGTGAACCTTGCGCTTGCTGACACGCCTCCGGGGCGCCCTCCTGGTGCTGGTCTTGCGTCGGGTCTTTTTCTTTGCCATCGTTGACCTCCCCTTTCCCGCGAAGAGCGCAGTATCATCCCGCGATGGCGTCCGGGCGTTCCTTCGACGGGCCCGATGGTTTTCCTTGTGCGGGGAAAGGAGTTTCGGCCGGCCCGGCGAATAGCGCAACCTCACGCAACCGGAGGCCGCGGGCCCGCCGGAACCGTCGCAACCATCGCCCTTGATGGCCGATCGTCGTGGTCGGTCACGTCACAGCAGCGCTCGGTGCATCGCATGCGGGAACGAGCCAGGTGTCTCTGGAGCGGCCTGATCCCGGCCGCCGCGGTGCTGGTCCTGGTCCTCACAGCGGCGGGGGCGTCGCCTCCGCTGCTCGAACGCCGGGAGTTGCCCCACGGGCCGGCCTCCGGCGCGGCCCCCTCCGAATCCGCCCGAACGGCCGCGGCGTTGTCGCCGTCCACCACGCTCTCCCGCATTCAGGACCAGCTCGCCTCGCGCCGCCGCCGCCTGGCCGAGGTGCTGCGGCGGGAGCAGCGGGCGCTGGCGCAGTTCTCCGGAGCCCAGGAACGGCTCGAGCGGGCGCTGGTCCAGCTCGGGCGGACACGCCGCTCCCTCGCCGGCACCCGGCAGGCCGTGCTCAAGGTCTCCCGCACGCTCGAGGCGATCACCGCCCGGCTCTCGACGCACGAGGAGCTCATGGGAGACCGCTTCCGGGCGTTCTACGAGCAGGGCCCCCTCGGATATATGGACGTGCTGCTCGGCGCCGCGGACTTCCGGGATCTCATGACGCGCTCGTACCTGGTCGCGCGAATCGTCGAAAGCGATCTGGCGCTCTATCACCGGGTGGCCCGCGAGCGCCATCAGCGCGACGAGGTCCGCGCGACGCTGGTGGCCCGGCGGGAGCAGCTCAGCGCGGAGCAGGACCGCTGGAGCGCCAGCCGGGCGGAAACCGCGCGGCTCGCCGTCGAGCGGCGCCGGCTGCTCGACCGTGTCCGGGCCGAGCGCCGGTCGCAGGAGGCCGCGATCCGCGAACTGGAAGCCGAATCCGCGCGGATCATGGCGATCATCCGCGGCGCGCGCGGCGGCCGCCATCTGGGGCCGATCCTGACGCTTCGGACGGGCCTCCTCTGGCCGGTCTCCGGCCGGATCTCCTCCGGGTATGGATGGCGCACCCATCCCATCTTCCACACGCGCGAGTTTCACACCGGGATCGACATCGCGGTCCCGTACGGGACGCCGATTCAGGCCGCGCTGGACGGGGACGTCCTCTTCGATGGATGGATGCGGGGGTACGGCAGGCTCGTGATCCTCGACCACGGGAACGGGCTGTCCACGACGTACTCGCACCTCTCCGCGGCGCTGGTGCACGCGGGCCAGCGGGTGAAGCGCGGCGACGTCATCGCGCGCATCGGCAGCACCGGGTGGAGCACCGGCCCGCATCTGTTTTTCGAGGTCCGGATGGACGGGCAGCCGGTCAATCCGCTGGGAGACTAATCTCGCTTGACACCCGGAAAATGCCCATGCTAGCCTGAAGTCGTCCCCTGCGGGGACTCCATACCAATATTTGGGCAAACGGCACGCAGAGGTTGATGGCCGGCGCAGGAATCGGCCGGCCGGGAGCGGGCGTTATGCCAGACGTCGGGGTCGAGCCGAGATGATCAGCTGCATCTGTACGTCCGAACAAGGCCCGGCAGCGGAGGTGTGTTGCCGGGAATAGGTGCGGGCGTCCGGCCCCAACCGGAAGAGCGACTGGATCAGCCGCGGCGCCCGTGACCGCGGCGTTTCTATTGGCATCAGGGGGTGGACCGTGATGGCGCAGATTTACCTGCCGACCCCGTTGCGCCGCCTGACCTCGGGCCAGGCGAAGGTGGTCGCGGATGGGCGGACCGTGGAGGAAGCCCTCGTGGCCCTGGAGCGGCAGTTTCCAGGGCTGCGCGAACAGCTCCGCGAGCCGACGGGCGAGGTTCGGCGGTTCATCAACGTGTTCGTCAACGGAACGGAGATCCGGATGCTGCAGGGACCGGCGACGCCGCTGCGCGACGGCGACGAGGTGTCGATCATCCCGGCGATGGCCGGTGGAACGGACTAGCCCGAGCATGGACCTGTCGGTCAAGCCGCGGGCGCGCCGGGTCGCCCGGCCGCTCCCGGTGCTGCGTATCATCGAGATGACGCGGCTCCGGCTGCATGAAGAGCCGGATCCCATTCGTGTCGAGCGGCTCGTCACGGCCTTGCGGCGGGACGGCGTGCTCCGCAATCCGCCGGTCGTGGTCCCGTCCGCCGCCGGGGCCCGGCCCGACGACGCCGCCGTCGTCCTCGACGGGGCCAACCGGGTGACGGCGCTGCGCGAGGCCGGCGCGGCGCACGCGGCCGTCCAGGTCGTCAGCTACGCCGATCCCGAGGTATCGCTGTCGGCCTGGCGACACTACATCGGGGAGCAGGACGGCGACGCGCTGCGGGATCGCGCGGCAGGCGCTCCGGGGCTGCCCACCGCCCCGGTGAGGCGCGCGGGGGACGCGGTGGATCTCCTTGCGCGGCGCGAAGCGGCGGCCGCGATCGTCGATCGGCGGGGGGCGGTGCTGGTGGGCCCGGGCGCCGACCCGCTCGCCGGGACCGGCCTGCTGCGCGCCCTCGTCGCGCTGTACCCGCCGGCCCACCACCTCCACCGGATCGACCGCGGGGATCTGGAGACGCTGAGCGAGGAGTACGGACCGGGGACCCTCGTGATCTTCCCCGAGTTCCGCAAGGAGGAGATCCTCTCCCTTGCCGCGCAGAATGCGCGGTTGCCGGCCGGGATCACCCGGCATCTCATCCCCGGCCGCGTGCTGCGCCTCAACGCCCCGCTCGCCTGGCTGGCGGGCCGGGAGACCACGGCGACCAAGCAGCGCTATCTCGACGCCGCGGTGGCGCAGCGGTGGCGGGAGCACGGAGTCCGGTATTACGCGGAGCCCACCTATCTCTTCGACGAGTAAGCAGCCTCCGGTCCGGCCGATCCTCGACGTCTCCCTGCTGGATCGCATCGGCGACACGCCGCTCCTGCGTCTGGCCCGGGTCACCCGGCACCTGCCGCGAACCGTTGAGGTGTACGTGAAGGCCGAATGGTTCAACCCGGGGGGATCGGTCAAGGACCGCCCGGTGCTCCGGATGCTCGTCGACGCCGAGCGGGACGGCCGCCTCACCCGCGGGAAGACCATCCTGGACTCGACCTCGGGCAACGCCGGGATCGCCTATGCGATGATCGGCGCCCTCAAAGGCTACCCGGTCGAACTGGTGATGCCGGCGAGCGCGAGCGAGGAGCGCAAACGGATCATCGCCGCGTACGGCGCGCGGGTCGTCCTGTCGGACCCGCTGGAGGGCAGCGACGGCGCGATCCGCGTGGCCCGGACGATGCTCGCGGAGGCTCCCGAGCGCTACTTCAAGCCGGATCAATACAACAACCCGGCCAACTGGCGGGCGCACTACGAGACGACGGGGCCCGAGGTGCTCCGGCAGACGGGGGGCCGCATCACGCATTTCGTGGCCGGGCTCGGGACGACGGGCACCCTCGTCGGCGCCGGCCGCCGGCTGCACGAAGCCGACCCCGGCATCGAGGTCATCGCGGTCGAGCCCGACGCCGCGCTGCACGGCCTCGAGGGGCTGAAGCACATCGCCAGCTCGATCGTCCCCGGCATCTACGATCCCGGCGTGCACAACCGCAAGGTCGGGGTCTCCACGGAAGCCGGCTACCGCATGGCGCGGCGGTTGGCCCGGGAGGACGGATTGTTCGTGGGGACATCGACCGGGGCGGCCGTTCACGCGGCCCTCGAGGTGGCCGCCGCGCTGCGCGCCGGGGTGATCGTGGTCATCGCGCCCGACGGCGGCGACCGGTACCTGAGCACGCCTCTCTGGCGCGACGCCGGCGCCTAGCCTCCGGCGGGTGCGCGTCTCCGTCGAGCGAATTCTGGTAGAATACCCTCAAGGGGCGGACGCGGTGGCCGTGAAAGTTCGACGGGAACACCTGGACCGGATCATCGCCCAGGCCCGCGCGGAGGCGCCCAACGAGTGCTGCGGGATGCTGGCCGGCCGCGGGGAGGTCGTGGAAGAGGTGTTCCCGGGGCGGAACAAGGACCAGAGCCCCAGGACCTATCTGATGGACCCGGAAGATCAACTGCGCGCCTTTCGCGCGATCGATGAACGGGGCTGGGACCTCGTGGGGATCTATCATTCACACCCACAGACGGAAGCGGTTCCCAGCCGGACCGACAGGGAGCGGGCGCTCGATCAGTCGGGCACCCCTCTCTTTCCGGAGACCCGATACGTGATCGTGTCGCTGCGCGATGCGGCGCAGCCTCAGGTCAGGGCCTTCCGGATCGCGGACGGCCGGTTCACCGAGGAGGACGTCGTGGTCCTATGAAGGTCAGCACCCGGGCGGAGTACGGGATCCGCGCGCTGATGGACCTGGCCCAGCACTACGGCGAAGGCCCGGTGCAGAGTCATGACATTGCGCACCGGCAGGGGCTGCCGGAGCCATACCTGAATCAACTCCTGGTCACGCTGCGCCGGGCCGGCCTCGTCCAGAGCAAGCGCGGCCCCAGCGGCGGGCACCTGCTCGCCCGGTCGCCCGGCCGGATCACCGTGGGCGAGGCGTTCCTCGTGCTGGAGGGGAGCGTTGCGCCATGGCTGTGCGTGGAGGAGGCGGAGACCGCGTGCATCTACGCGCCGGGGTGCGGCCTGCGCCCGGTCTGGCAGGCCGTCAAGGACGCCACCGAACAGGTGCTGAACCGCATCACGCTGGCCGACATCGTCCGTCCTGCGCCGGTCCCGCTGGGCAAGCCCTGAGCCGGGAGATCGGGGATGGCGCGGCGGGGCCCCCCGAGGGGGCCGTTTTTATTTGGGGAATCCCGGGCCGGCGCGCGGCGTTCCCCCGACTGTAGTTACCCAGTCTCATCAGGTCGAGGAAAGGGGGTCGCGGTGAGTCCGGAATCCGAAGAAGTCCGGCAAGGGAACCCACCCCCCGCCGGCCCCGGGCTGGACGCGGCGCCGCCGCTGAGCGCCGCGGCGCGGGCGGAAGCGCGCGCCCGGTTCGAGCAGTCGATCACCGAGCATCTGGACAGCCTCTACCGGTCGGCGCTCAGGCTCACCCGGAACCGCGCGTCCGCCGAGGATCTGGTGCAGGAGGTGATGCTCAAAGCCTGGCGATCCTTCCACACCTTCCAGGCGGGGAGCAACGTCCGGGCGTGGCTGCATCGGATCTTGATGAACGCCTTTTTCGACAACTACCGCAAGCACACCCGGGAGCCGGAGGTGGTGGACCAGGAGAACGTCGGCGACTTCTATCTCTATGAGAAGGCGCGGGAAGGCGCCGCGTTGAGCGCGTCCGGGAATCCCGAGGCCGAGGTGCTGGATCAGGTCATGGATGCCGAGGTGCGCGAGAGCCTCGAGGCCCTGCCCCCGCAGTTTCGAGCGGCCATCCTGCTGGCCGATATTGAGGGGTTCAGCTACAAGGAGATCGCGGAGATCCTCGGCGTCCCGGTCGGCACCGTGATGTCCAGGTTGTCCCGGGGCCGCCATCTCCTCCAGCGCGAGTTGTGGGAGTTTGCCAAAGATCGGCATTTCGTCAGGGGAGATTGATCATGGATTGCGAAAAGGCTCTGGAGAAGCTGTGGCAGTTCCTCGACAAGGAGCTGGACGGCGAATCCTCGACCGAACTCCAGCGGCATCTCGAGGAGTGCCGCCACTGCTTCTCGCTGGCGGAGTTTGAGCAGCGCCTTCGGGCGATGGTCCGGCGGTCGTGCACCGGTGAGCACGCCCCGCCGGAGCTCAAGGAGCGTCTCAGCAAACTGATCCGCCTGTTCTGAGCCCCCGGCGCGTGTCCCGGCGGGCCGTGATCGACATCGGCACCAATTCGGTGCGCCTGCTGGTCGCGGACGTGCCGGATGGCGCCCGAGCCTCCTCCCCTTCCGGCCTCCATCCTGCCCGCACTGAACCGCCGCTGCGCGCACGCCCTGCGATCCTGCCGGACGCGGGCCTCGCCCGGCTCTCGCGCCGCGGGCCGGCACGCGCGTCTGCGCCGCGGGCTGTCGACCAGCGCCTGACCATTACCCGGTTGGGCGAAGGCCTGGGCGCGGGCGCCGCCATCCGGCCGGCGGCCGCGAAGCGCACCGCGGCCGCGGTGGGTGCGTTCATCGAGGCCGCGTCCGCCGCCGGCGCCGGGCCGCCACTCCTCGTCGCCACGCACGCCCTGCGCGCGGCGCGGAATCCAGACGAGCTGCTCTCGCGGCTCCGGGTCCCCGTTCGGATCCTGAGCGGCGATGAGGAAGCCCGATTGGGATTTCATGGGGCCCTGGCGGGGATCGGTCCGCTTCCCTCCCACGCCCGGGTGCTCATCGTGGACATCGGCGGTGGCAGCGTCGAGCTGACGTGGGGGGAATGCCGCCGCATCGAGGACAGCCTCAGCCTGCCGATCGGCGCGGTCGTGCTGACCGAACAGTTTCTCTGCCACGATCCGCCGCTCCGGCGCGAGGTCGCCGCCGTCGAGGACGCCTTGGGCCGCACCCTGGACGCTCCCCTCGACAAGATCTCCCGCCCGGCCCGAGGCATGCGGCGCAAGGCCCCGCAGCGGGTGATCGGGGTCGGCGGAACCATCACCACCATGGCCGCGCTGGATCAGCGTCTCGATCCGTACGATCCGGATCGGGTGCACGGCTACCGCCTGACGCGGCGCGCCGTCCAGCGGATCACGCGCCGGCTGCTGGCGCAGACGGTGGCGGAGCGCCGGGACCTCCCCGGACTCCAGCCCGAACGCGCGGACATCATCGCGGCGGGCGCCCTCGTGCTCCGGCATCTCCTGGTGCAGCTGGACAGCCGGGAGATCACCGTGAGCGAGACAGATCTCTTGTGGGCGCTTGCGCTCGGCTGTTGACACGGCCTTCATGGCTACCTATAATTCAGTTACCGGTGGCCGGACAAAGGCCAAGGCCGTGGTTCTGAAATCTGCCGATCGGCGCGGTCGTGCTGACCGAACAGTTTCTCTGCCACGATCCGCCGCTCCGGCGCGAGGTCGCCGCCGTCGAGGACGCCTTGGGCCGCACCCTGGACGCTCCCCTCGACAAGATCTCCCGCCCGGCCCGAGGCATGCGGCGCAAGGCCCCGCAGCGGGTGATCGGGGTCGGCGGAACCATCACCACCATG
>VBAK01000180.1 GCA_005882275.1 Candidatus Segetimicrobium genomatis | reverse complement strand
CGGGATCAACAACAGGAACCTGGACACGCTCGAGACGACCCTGGACGTCTCGCGGCGGCTGCGCCCCGGGATCCCGGAGGATGTCACCGTCGTCGCCGAGAGCGGGATCGAGGAGCGCGGCCAGGTGGTGGAGATGGAGCGGCTGGGGATGCACGCGGTGCTCATCGGCACCGCGCTGATGCGCGCGCCCGATCCGGCGGCCCGCGTACGCGAGCTGCTGGGGATCGCGGGATGATGCGGCCGGTCCGGCACGGGCCGGCGCGGGCGGGAGGGGCTATGGCGGGGACCACGGCAGCGACGCAGACGAAGACCGTCCATCCGGGACGCGCCGTCGGGGGCAGGAAAGGCCGCCTCCTCACGGGGGATCGCCCCACGGGCAGGCTCCACGTGGGCCACTACGTCGGA
Source organism: Candidatus Segetimicrobium genomatis (assembly GCA_005882275.1). GTDB lineage: Bacteria > Sysuimicrobiota > Sysuimicrobiia > Sysuimicrobiales > Segetimicrobiaceae > Segetimicrobium > Segetimicrobium genomatis. Next base: position 5,147 of record VBAK01000180.1, on the reverse strand, counting down.
TCGCTCGAGAACCGCCTCCGGATGCAGGAGGAATATGAATGCTTCTTCCTTATCGCCGACTATCATGTGCTCACGACCGGCGCGGACCGGACGCGGGAGATCGCGGGCAATATCCGTGAGCTGGTGCTCGACTATCTGAGCGTCGGCATCGACCCGGCCAAGAGCACCATCTACCTGCAGTCGCTGGTGCCGGAAGTGGCGGTGCTCCACCTCATCTTCTCCATGCTCACCACGGTCCCGCGCCTCCAGCGCGTGCCGACCCTCAAGGAAGTGATGCGGGACCTCAAGCTCGAGACCGCGTCGCTCGGCCTGCTCTCCTACCCGGTCCTCCAGGCCGCCGACATCCTGATGGTGCGGGCCAACGTGGTGCCGGTGGGGAAGGACCAGGCCAGCCATCTCGAGGTCACCCGCGAGATCGCCCGGCGGTTCAACGAGCAGTACGGGGAGGTGTTCCCGGAGCCCCAGACGCTGACCGGCCGCGTGGGCACGCTCGTGGGCACCGACGGCCAGGCCAAGATGAGCAAGTCGCTCGACAACGCGATCTACCTGTCCGACGACGCCGCCACCGTCACGCGGAAGGTCGGCAAGATGTACACCGATCCGACCCGGATCCATCCGACCGACCCCGGCCACGTCGAGGGCAACCCGGTCTTCATCTACCACGACGCCTTCAACACGAACCGGGCCGAGGTGGAGGACCTGAAGGCGCGCTACCTCAAGGGCACCGTGGGCGACGTCGAGGTGAAGCAGCGGCTCGCCCGCGCCCTCAACGAGTTCCTCGACCCGATCCGCGAGCGCCGCGCCCGGTTCGCCGCCGAGCCGCGGCGCATCGAGGAGGTCATCATCGCGGGGAGCCGCGCGGCGCGCCGGGAGGCGCAGGAGACCCTGCACCTGTGCCTGGAGCGGATGGGGATGGACTACTTCCGGGCGGTCCGGGAAGAAGCGTAGCCGGTTGCCAACGATGGTCAGGGTGAAGATCTGCGGGATCAAGCGCCTGGAGGATGCCCTGGCGGCCGCGGCGGCCGGGGCCGACGCGATCGGGCTGAACTTCTGGCGGCCCGGCCGGCGGTACGTGGCGCCCGAGACGGCCCGGGTCATCGCCCGCTCGCTGCCGCCGTTCCTGACGCGGGTGGGTGTCTTCGCCGATGAAGATCCCGAGACGATCCGCAAGATCGCCGACCTCTGCGGCCTCGATGCGCTGCAGCTGCACGGGTCGGAGAGCCCGGAGTTCTGCCGGCAGTTCGACCGGCCGGTGATCAAGAGCATCAAGGTCCGGGGTCCCGAGAGCCTGGACGGTCTGGCCCGCTACCGCGTCGCCGCGTTCCTGCTGGACACGCACGTGCCGGGCGAGATGGGGGGCACCGGGCGCCCCTTCGACTGGTCCCTGGCCGCGCGGGCGAAGGCGGCGGGGCCGGTGATCCTGTCCGGAGGGCTCACCCCCGAGAACGTGGGCGACGCGATCCGGGCGGCGGCCCCGTATGCCGTGGACGTCGCGAGCGGCGTGGAGACCGGCGGCCAGAAAGATCCGGCGAAGATCCGCGCGTTCGTCGCCCGAGTGCAGGAGTGGAATGCCGCGGAGGTGCGGCGATGACGGTCCGCCCAGGAACGGAGCCCCGCGCCCGGGGGCGGTTTGGCGCGTACGGCGGCCGCTACGTGCCGGAGACGCTGATCCCGGTGCTCGACGAACTGGAAGCCGCGTACGCGGCCGCGGTCGCCGACCCCGTGTTTGCCGGCGAAGTCCGCCGGTACCTGAGAGATTTCTGCGGGCGGCCGACCCCGCTCTACTTCGCCCGGCGGCTGACCGAGGCCCTCGGCGGCGCGCGGATCTACCTGAAGCGCGAGGACCTCCTGCACACCGGCGCCCACAAGATCAACAACACGATCGGCCAGGTGCTCCTCGCCCTCCGCATGGGCAAGCGCCGGATCATCGCCGAGACCGGGGCGGGCCAGCACGGGGTGGCGACGGCCACCGCGGCGGCCGCGTTTGGGCTGGCGTGCGACGTCTACATGGGGACGGAAGACATGGAGCGCCAGGCCCTCAATGTCGTCCGCATGCAGATCCTGGGGGCCCGCGTCATCCCCGTCGACGCCGGCAGCCGGACGCTCAAGGACGCCATCAGCGAGGCGCTGCGCGATTGGGTCACCAACGTCGACACGACCTTCTACGTCCTCGGGTCCGTCGTCGGGCCCCATCCCTACCCCGTGATCGTCCGCGACTTCCAGTCGGTGATCGGCCGCGAGGTGCGGGAGCAGGTGCAGGCGGCGGAGGGCCGGCTCCCGGACTGCCTGGTCGCCTGCGTCGGGGGCGGGAGCAACGCGATGGGGCTGTTCCATCCATTTAAGGACGACCTCGATGTCGCGCTCGTCGGGGTCGAGGCCGGAGGGCTGGGGCTCGCCGCGGGGCGGCACGCCGCGACGCTGTGCGCGGGCAGCCCCGGGGTCCTCCACGGCGCGATGAGCTACCTCTTACAGGACGCCGACGGGCAGGTGCTCTCCACGCACTCCGTCTCCGCCGGGCTGGATTATCCCGGGGTCGGCCCCGAGCACGCGTATTTCAAAGACACCGGCCGGGCCACCTACGTCTCGGCGACCGACGCCGAGGCCCTGGAGGGATTTCACCTCCTCTCCCGCACCGAGGGGATCATCCCCGCGCTCGAGCCCGCCCACGCCGTCGCCTACCTCCGCACGCTCGCGCCGCGGCTCGGCCGGGACAAGGTGGCCGTCCTCGGCCTCAGCGGGCGCGGCGACAAGGACGTGGACACCATCGCGAAAACGATGGGCGCGCGTCCGTGACGCCGCCGGCCGCCGGCAACCGGCTCGCCCGGACGCTGGCGGACCTGCGCGCGCGGGGCCGCCGGGCCCTCATCCCGTACGTGATGGCGGGCGACCCGGACCTCCGGACGACGGGGCAATACGTGGACGTGCTGGTGGCCTCGGGGGCCGACGCGGTCGAGCTGGGCATCCCGTTCAGCGATCCGATCGCCGACGGCCCGGTCAATCAGCGGGCGGGGCTCCGCGCGATGGCGCACGGCATGGGCCTCGATCCGGCCCTCGACCTGGTGGCCCGGCTTCGCGAGCGCACCCAGATCCCGCTCGCCTTCATGACCTACTACAACCTCATCCTCCGGCACGGACTCGAGGCCTTCTGCCGGGCCGCCGCGGCCGCCGGGCTGGACGGCCTGATCGTCGCCGACCTTCCCCCCGAAGAGGGCGGGGATCTCATCGCCGAAGCCCGCCGGGTGAACCTCGCCACGGTCTTCCTCCTCGCCCCCACCAGCACCGAGGAGCGGATCAAGACCGTCGCCGCCGCGTCCACCGGGTTCGTCTACTGCGTCTCCCGGACCGGCGTCACCGGCGTGCGCGACGAGCTGCCCGAGGGGGTGCGGGACCTGGTCGGGCGGATCAGGCGCCAGACCCAGACCCCCATCTGCGTCGGGTTCGGCATCAGTCAGCCGGCCCAGGCGCGCGAAGCGGCGGCGGTGGCCGACGGCGTGATCGTCGGCAGCGCCATCGTGAAGTTGATCGAGGAGGCCCCCCAGGCCCTCGACCGGATCGCGGCGTTCGTGCGCGGCCTCCGCGCCGCGATCGACCAGTCCTGAAGCCGATCGGAGGCCGATCGAATCGAAGAGTAGAGCAAAGGTATGCGAGGAGTGGAGCAATGGGAAGGCGTTGACAAGGTCCCAAACGGGCACATACGGTGTAAGGGAGCCGGTGACCCGCCGGCGGTCTGAGCATCCGCCGCGCGGCATCGCCGCCGAGCTCTTTAAGGAGGGCAGTGCTCGTGCAGAAGCCGACGGGCAGTCCTGTGCCGGTCAGTGAAGGGCTGGAGGGCGTCGTCGTCTCCGAGAGCCGCATCTGCTTCGTGGACGGCATCGAGGGGCGGCTGCTGTACCAGGGATACGACATCCACGACCTCGCCCAGCGCGCCACCTTCGAGGAAGTGGCGTATCTGCTCTGGCACGGCGATCTGCCGACCCGGGCGCAGCTCGACCAGCTGAACCGCGACCTGGTCCGCGCGCGGGCGCTGCCCGAGCCGGTCCTCCGGGCGCTGGACTGGCTGCCGCACGACGCGCTCCCGATGGACGTCCTCCGCACCGTGGTCTCGGCCCTCGGGCTCTACGACCCGGACGCGCGGGACAACTCCACCGCCGCCACCGTCAGGAAATCTGTTCGCCTCACCGCCCAGATCGGCACGATCGTCGCCGCGATCGGGCGGATCCGGGCCGGGCAGGCTCCGGTGGCGCCCGATCCGCAGTTGAGCCACGCCGCCAACTTCCTCTACATGCTGTGGGGGAAGCGGGCCGATCCGGAGAGCGTCCGGGCCGTCGACATCGCCCTGGTCCTGCACGCCGACCACGAGCTCAACGCCAGCACCTTCTCCGCCCGGGTCACCGCCGCCACGCTCGCGGATATCTATTCGGCGATCACCTCCGCGATCGGCACGCTCAAGGGCCCGCTCCACGGCGGAGCCAACGAGAGCGTGATGCGGCTGCTCCTCGAGATCGGGCAGCCGGCGAAGGTACTCCCGGCGATCGCGGCGATGCTCTCCGCCAAGAAGAAGATCCCGGGATTCGGCCACCGGGTCTACCGGACCGAGGATCCCCGGGCCACGCACCTGCGGCGGATGTCGGAGACGCTCGGCCGCCAGCACGGACAGCCCCAGTGGTATGAGATGTCCCGGGAGATCGAGCAGTACATGCTGCGCGAAAAGCGCATTTACGCGAACGTCGACTTCTACTCGGCGTCGACGTACTACGCGCTGGGAATTCCGATCGACCTGTTCACCCCGGTCTTTGCGGTGAGCCGGATCAGCGGCTGGACGGCCCACGTCCTCGAGCAGTACGCGGACAACCGCCTGATCCGCCCGCGGGCCGAGTACGTGGGCCCGCGCAACCGCGCGTTTGTGCCCATCGAGCAGCGCGGCTGAGCTCGGGCTTCAGCCGATGATATCTTCCCCGCCGTCCACACCGATGACGTTGCCGGTGATCCATTCGGTGCCGGTGAGAGAGAGGGCCGCGATCGCGCGCGCCACATCCTGAGGAATGGTAAGCCGTCCCGAAGGATTGCGCTTGAGCGCGGTTTCCGCGATGACCTCGTGCCCCGGGATCTTCCGGAGCGCCGGGGTGTCGGTCACCCCCGCGCGGATG
>VBAK01000118.1 GCA_005882275.1 Candidatus Segetimicrobium genomatis | reverse complement strand
GCTCAAGTTCTACGCCTCCGTGCGCATGGAGATCCGCCGCACCGAGTCGATCAAGTCCGGCGACCAGGTGCTGGGCCAGCGGGTTCGGGTCAAGGTGGTGAAGAACAAGCTGGCCTCGCCGTTCCGGGACGCGGAGATGGACATCATCTTCCCGAAGGGGATCAGCAAGGCGGGGAGCCTGCTCGATCTGGCGGTGGCCCAAAACCTGGTGACCCGCACGGGCACCTGGTTCGCCTACAAGGAGATGCGCCTCGGCCAGGGCCGCGACAACGCTCGAGACTTTCTCGAGACCAACCCGGAGCTCGGGCGCGAGATCGAAGCGCGACTGCGGGAGACACTCGGGATCAGCCGGCCCGCCTCGTCCGCGGCCCCGGGCGGCGCGGCTCCCGGCGGCCGGGAGGCTCCGGCCGACAAGACCGACAAAGCCGACAAGGACGCGGGGCCGCTTCCCCGCGACGTCCGCTCCGGTGGGCTTGTGACCAAAGGAGTGCCTGTTCGAGCGCAGCAGCGATGACGCGACGAGCATAACCGCCTGAGGATGCCCACCATCACGGGCATTCACACCATCGAGGGCGGGCGGGCAGGCCGTCCGGCCGCCGGCGATCGCGGCGGCACAGACCGGCTCGTCCTGCTCGACAACGGCCGCCGGCTGCGGGTCGATGTCGAGCAGATCGTGCTGCATGGGTTGGCCCCCGGAGGGGTGATCGACCCGGGCCTCGTCGCGCGGCTCGCGGCGCGGGAGGCGTACCTTCGGGCCCGGGAACGGGCCCTTCGTCTTTTGGCCATCCGGCCGAGGTCCGTGGAAGAGCTCCGGGCACGGCTGGGGCGGCACGGCATTCCACGAAGCACGCTGGGAGCGGTGATCGCGGAACTCGAAGCCCAGGGCTATCTCGACGACCTCGCGTTCGCGCGGTCGTGGATCGCCGCCCGCGCCGGCCCCAGGGCGTACGGAATCGGACGGCTCCGCCTGGAGCTTCGGCGCAGGGGCGTGCCGTCCGCCGTCGTCGACCAGGCCGTCCGCGAAGCCGCCGGCGCCGACCCCGACCTGGGCGCGGCGGAGGAGCGGTCCGCCCTTACGCTCGTCGAGCGGCGCCTCGCGGCCTACCGGCGGCTCGCGCCCGAGCAGCGTGCCCGGCGCATCGCGGCGCTGCTCAGCCGCCGCGGGTTTGCGCGGTCGACGATCGTGCGGGCGCTGAAGACGATCGGAGGAGTGACGCAGGTGGAAGCCTTCGATGAAAACTGACCGGCGGGATGACCGGGCGCGGCACGATCAACTGGCGCTGGCCCTGGCCGTCCCGGAAGGCCCCATCGCGACCGTGGAGCCACCCACCTCCGCGACGCGCGAGGCGCCGCCCGGCCCGGTGGACGCGATCCTCGAGGGGTTGACCGGGGAGCAGCTCGCGGCGGTGACGCACGGCGAGGGCCCGCTGCTGATCGTGGCGGGGGCGGGGACGGGGAAAACGGCCGTGATTACCAGGCGGATCGCCCATCTGATCACCACCCGCCGCGCCCGGCCGGAGGAGATTCTGGCGCTGACCTTCACCGACCGCGCCGCGGCCGAGATGGAGGAGCGCGTCGACCGCCTCGTGCCCTACGGCTACACGCAGGCCTGGATCAGCACCTTCCACGCCTTTGGCGACCGGGTGCTGCGGGAGAACGCGCTGCATCTGGGGCTGTCCCCGGACTTCCGGGTGTTGACCAAGCCCGAACAGATCATCTTCGTGCGCGAGCGGCTCTTCGATCTCCCCCTCGAGTACTTCCGGCCGCTCGGCGATCCCACCCGGCACATCGACGCGCTCGTCTCCCTGTTCAGCCGGGCCAAGGATGAGGACGTCACGCCCGAGGAATACGCCGCCTACGCCGCCGGGCTCGCGGCCGCCGCTCCTCCACCGGAGGATGCCGCGCGTACGGAGCTGGTCCGCCAGCAGCAGGAGCTCGCGGCGGCCTACGCGGCCTACCAGCGTCTCCTTGGGCAGGAGAGCCGCGTGGATTTCGGCGATCTCATCACGATGACGCTGAGGCTGCTGCGGGAGCACCCGACCGTGCTCCAGCGGTACCGGGAGCAGTTCCGGTACGTGCTCGTCGACGAGTTTCAGGACACCAACTACGCGCAGTTCGAGCTGGTCAAGCTCCTGGCCGGCGGTCGGCGGTCCCTGACCGTTGTGGCCGACGACGACCAGGCGATCTACCGGTGGCGCGGCGCGTCGTACAGCAACATCACCTACTTCACGGAAGGCTACTCGGACGCCCGGATCGTCGTGCTCACGCAGAACTACCGGTCGACGCAGTTCATCCTCGACACCGCGTACCGCCTTATCCGGCACAACGACCCGGACCGGCTCGAGGTCCGGCAGGGGATCGACAAGCGCCTCCGGGCGGTCTCCGGCCCGGGCAGCCTTCCCCGCCACCTCCGCTTCGACTCGCTCAGCAGCGAGGCCGACGGGGTGGCGGATCGCATCGCGCAGCGGGCGGCCGACGGCCAGTGGCGGTACGGCGACGTGGCGATCCTGGTCCGGGCGAACCGGGACGCCGATCCGTTCCTGCGGGCGCTCACCCTGCGCGGGATCCCCTTCCGGTTCTCCGGCACCCGGGGCCTGTACGACCGGGAGGAGATCCGGCTCCTCATCGCCGCGCTGCGCTGCATCGCCGATCCGCACGACAGCCTTTCGCTCTACCTGCTCAGCACGGCGCCGTTCTACGAGGTCCCCGCGGCCGACCTGGTCCTCTGCACGAGCTACGCCAACCGCAAGAACCGCCCGCTCAGCCACGTCTACCGGCACCTCGACAAGATCGAGGAGATCCGGCCGACCCCGGAGGGGCGGGCCGCGATCGCGAGGCTGGTCGAGGACCTGGACGCCATGACCCAGATGGCCGCGCGGTATCCGACGGGACGGGTGCTCTACGAGTATCTCGTGACCCGCACCGGGTACGTCGGCCGCCTGGCGTCCTCCGGCCGGCCCGAGGACGAGCAGAAGGTCGCCAACATCGCCAAGTTCTTCGATCTGGTCGCCCGGTTCGGCGATATCGCCCCGGTGGACCGGGTGCCCGGGTTCGTGGGCTACCTCGATCTGCTGATCGACGCGGGGGACGATCCGCCGACCGCCGAGTTCGACACGGACGCCGACGCGGTGCACGTGCTGACGATCCACAAGGCCAAGGGGCTGGAGTTCCCGGTCGTCTTCATGGTCGGGCTGGTCGCGGACCGGTTTCCCTCGCGCAGCCGGGGCGAGCCCATCCCGCTCCCGGACGCGCTGATGAAGGACCTGCTGCCGAGCGGGGACTTCCACCTGCAGGAGGAGCGCCGGCTGTGCTACGTGGGGATGACGCGCGCCAGGCGGGATCTGTACCTGACGAGCGCCCGGGACTACGGCGGCGCCCGCCCGCGAAAGTGCAGCCGCTTCGTCCTCGAGGCGCTCGACCTCCCGCAGGCGGACGAGGAGACGTTTCGGGCCTCCGTCGTCCAGGCGGTGGAGCGCCACGCCCCGCCGGTCGACCTGCACCCGCAGCTCGAGCTCGTCCACACCGACGGCCAGGTCGTGCCGCTCTCCTTCCGGCAGGTCGACGACTACTCGACGTGTCCGCTCAAGTACAAGTTCATCCACATCCTGCGCGTCCCGGTGCTCCGGGATCACCGGGTCGTCTACGGCGCGGCGCTGCACGAAGCGGTGCAGGAATACAACCGCCGGAAGGCGCGCCATCAGCCGGTCACCGCGGACGATCTGATCCGTCACTTCGAGCGGGTCTGGGTCAACGAAGGCTTCCTCAGCCGCGAGCACGAGGATCAGCGGCTCGAGGCCGGACGGAACGCCCTCCGGCGCTTCTACGACTACCAGGAGGCCAGCGGCACCGTCCCGACGTTCGTGGAGCGGGAGTTCCGGTTCCCCGTGGGGCCGACGATGCTCCGCGGCCGCTGGGACCGGGTGGACGTCCGGGGCGGGGAGGTCGTGATCATCGACTTCAAGAGCACGGACGTCCGCGCCCAGCAGGACGCCGACCGGCGCGCCAAGGACAGCGACCAGCTGGCGATCTACACGCTGGCCTACAAGGAAGTGTTTGGCCGGCTGCCGGACCGCGTCGAGCTGCACTTCCTGGGGACCCAGGTCGTGGTCGGCCGCGCGCGCAAGACCGAGGCGGAACTCAATCGGACCCGGGAGATGATCCTGCACGCCGCCTCCGGGATCCGCGCGCAGCAGTTCATCGCCACCCCGGATCCCTACCGGGCGTGCCCGTACTGCGCCTTCAATCAGATCTGCCCCTTCACGGCGGCCGCGGAATGAGCATCCGCCTCCTGCACACCTCGGACGTCCACCTCGGGGCCACGTTCAAAGTCCTGGGGGAGCGGGGCCGCGAGCAGCACCGCCAGGTGCGGGAGACCTTTGCGCGGGTCGCCGGCCTGGCGATCGAGGAGCGGGTGGACGCCGTGCTGATCGCCGGAGACCTGTTCGACTCCGTGGCGGCGGCGCGGGTGCAGGCGCCGTTCGCGGCCGAGCAGTTGGGCCGGCTGGGAGAGGCCGGGATCCCCGTGGTTCTGATCGCCGGGAACCACGACCCGCTCGGCGAGGGGAGCGCGTCCGTATGGGCGGATCTCACCGCGCGGTGCCCGCACCTCAGCGTGCTCGGTCCGGCGCTGGAGACCCGCGCATTCCCGGAGCTGGACCTCACGGTGGTGGGGCGCTCGGTCGCGGACCGGCTGTCGGCGGAGAGTCCCCTGACCGGGCTGCCCGTGCCCCGCCGGACGCATTTTCTCGTCGCGCTGGCCCATGGGAGCGTCCAGCGCCCCGACCTTCCGGCCCGGTTTGGGCTCATCACGCCTGAGGAGATCGCCGCGAGCGGGGTGGACTACCTCGCGCTCGGCGACTGGCACTCGACTCGGGACGTCTCGAGCGGAGGGGTGAGGGCGTGGTACAGCGGGGCCCCGGAGATGATCGGCCTGGATGAGCCGGATTGCGGGAGCGTCTGCCTGGTGACGCTCGGGGCCCCCGGAGACATCGAGGTCGTCCGCCGCCCGGTCGGCCGCCGGCGCGGCAGGCACATCACGCTGGATCTGGCCGGTTCGGGCGGCGCCGAGGGGGTCGCCCGGGCGATCCGCGGCCACGCCGATGCGTCCCTCGCCCTCGTGGTGACGCTCGGCGGGCTGGTCGGTCTGGCCGACCGGGTGAATGTGGAGCGGCTCCGCGAGGATCTGGGGCCCGAGTTCTTCCGGCTGGAGATCCGGGACGAGTCTCACCTCCGGCTCGACGCGGTCGACCCTTCGCTCTACCCGGAAGGCACCGTGCTGGGGGGGTTCGTCCGGGCGATGCAGGAGCAGATCGCGGGCCGGGAAGGCGAGGCGCGCGCGATCGCCGAGGACGCCCTGCAGTGGGGAGTCGCGCTTCTGGAGGGCAAGGAGGTCCTCACGTGATCATCCGCCGCGTGCACGTCCGCGGGTTCCGGAAGTTCGTGGACCAGGTGCTGGAGTGCGGCCCGGGGCTCAATGTCATCCGCGGGAGGAACGACGCCGGGAAATCGACCCTCCACCTGGCGTTCGCGGTGGTCTTGTTCCCGGTCAAGCCGTCCGCGGCGCACTCGTTCGCCCAGTGGGGCGAAGAGCGGCCGGGGGAGATCACCATGGAGTTCGACGCGGACGGGCGGACCTACCGGCTGCACAAGGACTTCCGGTCGCGCAAGGTCCTGCTCCGGTGCGGCGAGGAGCAGTGGGATGCGCCGAAGGAGGTGGAGCGCCGGGTCGGCGAGGTGCTCGGGCTGACGAGCGCCAGCCTGTTCCGCGCGACCGTCCACATCGGCCAGTGGGACCTGGCCCGGGTTCAGGAGGAGAAAGAGGAGATCGGGACCCGCCTGGCCCGGATCATCACGGGAGGCGACAGCGACGCGAACCGGGTGCTCGATACCCTGGACAAATACCTGCGGCGGATGGAAGTGGGGCTCCACCACCCGGCCAGGAACGCGGGCCCGCTCAAGCGTGACAGCGATCGGATCGCGTTCCTCACCACCGAGCAGCAGCGGCTGGCAGGCGAAGTGGCCGCGATCGAGCAGGCGGCGGCCCAGCGCGGCCGCCTCGCGTCCCGGATCGCCGAACTGGAGCAGCAGGTCCGGGACGATGAGGCGCTGCTCGAGGCCAACCGCCGCCTCTATGCGCTGGATGGCCGCGTGGCGGAGCTCGGCGCCCGCGCGGAACAGCTGAAAGCCTCCGCCGGCCGGATCGAGGGCGCGGTGGGGGCGGTGGGGGCCGCGGAGGCCGATCCCGCGCTGGCATCTCCTCCGGATCCCGAGACGCTCGCGCGCCTCCAGGAAGCGGAGGTGCGCGTTCGAATGCTCACGACGGCTCCCGGCGCTGCGGAGGCCGAACCGGACGCGGGGGACGGGAGCGGCGGCCCCCCGCCGACTGCCGCCTCAGGCGGGCTCGCGCTCGCGGCGATCGTCTGCGGCCTCCTCGGCGCGTTGCTGATGGGGATCCACAAGATCCCCTGGGGCGCCGCGGCCCTGATCGCCGCGGCGGGCTTCGCGGGGGCGGCCCTCGTCCTGCGCGGGCGCGGCCGTCGCGCGGCGAGGCTCAGGGCGGATCGCCTGCGGGACCGGGAAGAGCACGCGGCGGAGCGCCTCCGCCTCCTCGACGCGGCGGCCGAGGAGGTGCGGCGGCTGACCGCCGCCCTGGGCGCGGCGTCCCTCGACGAGGCCCGACGAAAGGCCGCGCGCTACGCGGAGGCCGTGCGCAGACGCGAGACGGCGCGGATGGTCCTGGAAGGGATTTTGGGGGGCCGCTCCGGCGCCGCGATCGCGGAGGAATACCAGCGCGCGCTCCTGGACCTCGAAGCGGCCCGGGCGCAGCGGGATGATCCCGATCTCGCCCTCAGGCGGCTCGATGCCGCGGCCGTCCAGCGTCTTCAGACCGAATCGGAGAAGCGCAAGAAGGAGCTCTCGCTGGCGCAGGGGGAACTCCAGCGGCTCGAGGGCCGGCTGAGCGGCCGGTCGCCGTACGAGGAGTTGGGGCGCATCGAAGAGGAGCTGGAGGAGACCCGGGCCCGCTGCGCCCGGGCGCAGCGGCAGATCGAGGTCCTCAGGCTCACGCGCGAGATCCTCGGTGAAGCGTACCGCCACACGATCGTGCCGGGACGCGTGAGGCTGGAGGAACTCGCCGGCGGCTACCTTCGGGCGCTCTCGGGCGGCGCCTACGACCGGCTCACGGTCGATGAACAGACGCTGGCCCCGCGCGTCTGGGTGGGGCCTCCCAAGGATTGGGCGGAAGTGGAGAACCGGCAGATCGGCAGCGGCGGGGTCGACCAGTGTTATCTGGCGCTCCGGCTGGGTCTGGTGGATCTGCTCTGCCACGGGTGCCGTCCGCCCCTGTTCCTCGACGACCCGTTCCTCGCCTACGATGAAGGACGCGCGGCCGCTGCGATGGGCCTGCTCAGGGCGTTGGGACGGGATCGTCAGATCTTCCTATTGACCTGCCGGGGCGAGTACGATCGGTACGCCGATCACCTGATCGTTCTCGACGAGGTGCCGGCCGCCGCTTCGACGACCTGGGGGGCGCCGGTCCGCCCCGCGTAGCCGGCCATTCCGCGCTCAGGACCGGCTCCGGCCGTGCGGAACGCCAGGGCAAAGGCGGCCGCCGCGATCCCATAGCAGACCACGCCGCTCCAGTACGCGGCGGAGATGCCTGCGCTCATGGCGACGGCGACGGCGAGCACCGACGCACAAATCGACGTCGCTCCGTTGATGCCCCACAGCCAGGGGGTCGCGGCGTCGTTTCTGGCGGCGGCGGCTTTCATGCCGAGGGGGAATGCCATCCCCATGAACAGGCCGATCGGGAAGAGGAGCAGGACGGCCACGAGAATGCGCTCGGGGGTGGGTGCCCCGCCGAACACCGTGAGCGCCCAGGGGGTCAGGACGCCGAAGGCACACAGGGCGCCGAGGAGGAGGCCCAGCCGGAGCACGGTGGCGCGGGTTGCCCCCGGCGGGACCCCCTGGGTGGACAGGCTGCCGGCTCCGCTGCTGACGAGCAGGGCGAAGAGCACAGCCGAGAGGCTGTACGTGGGATGGCCCAGAAACACGGTGAGGCGTTGCATTTGCGAGATCTCGATCATCATGAACCCCACCCCGATGCTCGCGAAGTAGACGAGCAATGGGGGGGTGCCGCCCGGCGTCTCGCGGGCCATCGGGAGGAGCGGACCGACGATGCACGCCAGTGTGAGCGCGATGACCAGGAGGAGCAGCGACCCGAGGATGAACACCGCATCGGCATTGGTGTACTCGATGCCCTGCACGCGATGGCGATGGAAGGCGTCCCTGAGCCGCAGCATGTTGAAAAAGAACGGGCTGTCATCCGTCGGGGGCGCGAGATTCGCGCCGAGCGGCCCGGCGACCTGATCGGGATTCCGCCCCGATGCCAGGGCCGCGAAGGTGGCATCGTATGCCGTCCGTGGAGTCAGCGCCAGGTCGAACCGCATCCGGCGGGCCGCATCCGTCAGCGTGGCGAGATCCCTCTCCGAGAACGGCGCCTTGCCGACCAGGATCGTCGCCGCAGCGAAGGGAATCCCTCCGAGCCTGAAGGGGGCCGCCGCCTTTACAATGACGAGATGGTCCCGGGGATGCGCGACGCCGAGGCGGTTGAGGGCGGCGGCGGCCAGCGCCGTCACCCGGTACATTTCGCCGGGCCGCGTCCCGACGAACCATCGGGTGACCGTCAGCACGCCTCCGGGATTGAGTCGTTCCAGGAAGAGCGTCCACGCCTCCACCGTGTACAGCGAGTTCTCGGCCAGCACATAGGCGCCGGCGGCGGTGGCGGCCGCCGTATCGACGAGCGACAGCTGGATGATGTCGTACCGCGTTCGGTTCCTGGCGATGTAGCTTCGGGCCTCATCGTTGACGAGGGTGACGCGCGGGTTTCGATCGAGGTGGCCGGAAAACTTCCCGAACCGCCGGGTGAGGGCGTCGAGGATGCTCTTGTTGAGCTCCAGCGCGACAACCGACTTCTGCCCGAAGACCAGCGCGGAGAGGATGTCCCGCCCCCCGCCCGCGCCGACCACCAGGACCTTCGCATCCCGCCGGATGTAGTGCGCGATGTTCGTGACGTCGTACTTCAGGTACCCCAGCGGCCCCAGGTTCCCGTCGAAGGCGGTGATGATCGTAAAGGCGCTGCTGTCGATCCACATGGCGAGCTGACGGATCTTGCGGCCGGGGGGCAGCGCGGTGCTCAGGCCCCAGCCCTGAACGCCCGGCGGCGCCCCGGTGACCGTGACACGCGAGAACGAATTCCACTTCTCGTAGAGCGCCGGATGATCCCGACCGCCCTTCACCCAGGTCAATCGCAGGATTGCCGACCGGTGGGCTGCCAGGATGCTGTTGGCGCCCGCGAAGAGGGCGAGGATGACCATGACGGCCAGGGTCGCCCGCCGCAGCCCGGCGGAGCCTGTCTCGGCCGCGAAGACGGCTGCCCCGAAGGCCGCCAGGGCCGCGGTGACGATCACCGCCGTCGGCCCGTCGGTGGCGTCGAGCACGCCGATCAGGAGGAAGCACCCGGTCGCCGCTCCCGCCAGGTCGGCCGCATAGAGCGTGCTCACGTGCCTGGGAAATCGCGTCAACGCCAGCGAGACGCAGATCCCGCTGAGGGTGAAGGGCACCGATGTCGCGATGTAGGTCGGGATGAGCAGGCCGGTGAGCGCAAACGGGCCGCCGCGCGCCGGAATGGCCACATGCACGGCGAAGCTGGCCACAATGGCCGCCGCGAACAGCAACGCGCTGCACGCCAGCTGTCGTTTCGCGCCCTCGCGGGGGAAGCGGGCAGGGAACAGGTAGACGAGGATCGCGCCCACGGTCATCCCGAACAGGGCCACCGAGATCGCCATGAACGCGTAATGGTACCACATGGTCACGCTGAAGATCCGCGTGAGCAGGACTTCGTACATCAGCGTGGCGAGGGTGACGAGGAAGAGCCCCGCGTAGGTTCGACCTGTGGCAGTGACGGCAGCGTCCGGCACGCGTCATCCCTCTCGTGGTCGGTCAGCGACCCTCCAACCGGCGTTATCTGTTACTGCCCGCAGCGGCGAGTCCTCAGACCAAGGAAGCGCCCCGGGGGGATCCCGGCCTTCCGGGTGGATTCCCGGACGCGCTCCCGGCTCGGTTAGCGCGCGGCGTCCGACGCGAGGATCTTGAGGTCGAGGGCGAGGTCCCTGGACTCGAAATTCCCGGGCAGGAACACCCGCAGCCGGCCGCGGGGATCGATGACGTACACGATCGCCGTGTGGTCGACCGGGGCCCCGGCCGGACCTCCCGCGGCGCGAGGGGCGGCGCCCCGGGCGTCGGTCCCGACGTAGTAGTTGGCCCACACCGGGCGCAGCTCCGCGAAGGACCCCGAGAGGTAGTGCAGCTCTCGCTCCAGGTGGTGGATCGCCAGGAACTCCCGGACCGCGCCCGGCGTGTCGCCCGCGGGATCCACGCTCACGGCGATGAACGCCGCGCGGCCGGCGGCGTTCCCGAGTTGGAGATAGGCCTCGTGCATCCTGGTGGCGATCAGGGGGCAGACGTCGGGGCAGTGGGTATACAGGAAGGTCAGCGCGACCGCCCTGCCGCGAAATTGGGAGAGGCGGATCGGGCGGCGATCCTGATCGAGCAGGGTGAAGTCGGAGACGGGCGCGGGCGGGGTGACGACGGCCCCCTGGAGTGTTGGGGCGGAGACATGCATCCAGACCGCGGCGGCCGCGATCCCGGCGGCCGCCGCGGCACCGATCGACACCAGGATCCAGCGGGTCCGGCGTCGGCGTCGCCCGGGGTCCCTGGATTCCCGAGTCGTGTCCTGTGCGCCGGTCTCCATCCACCGCTCCGTGTCTTGCGCCGTCACGCGGGCACTTTGCAGTATAGCACGGGGCCCGGGCCTGCTCACCCCCCGGGCTGGGTCCTCAGGCGCCGGCCCGGCCCCCGGCGGCGCCGCCGGCCCGCGGGGACCTCTCCGGATGCTCCCGAAGTCCCCGAAGGGCTTTCCTTGACCGCATTTTCAGGTCACGATAGAATGAAGCGAAGGGGATTGAAAGCCAAAATTCACATTACATCCGGCCGGGCCCGTGGCACCGGCCGGGGAGAGCAGGAGGGTTTGACAGTCTAGGGGGAACGATACGCGGTTATCTTTATACGGAGGGGGTGACACCCATGAACCCCGTTCTGCTCCTTGGTGCGGGCGTCATCGGGCTGGTAGCCTTCCTCCTTGGATACCTTCTGCGAAAGTTCGCCGGTGAGGCGAAGATTGGAACGGCCGAGGTCGCTGCGAAGCGCATCATCGAAGCCGCCGCGGTGGCGGCGGAACGGGAGGCGGACAATAAGAAGCGCGAAGCGCTCCTGGAGGCCAGAGACGAGGCGTTCCGGATCAAGCGGGACGCCGAACGGGAGGTTCGGGAGCAGCGCGCGGAGCTGCAGCGGCTCGAACGGCGGTTGATTCAGCGTGAGGAGGCCCTGGACCGGAAGGTCGAGGCAGGCGAGAAACGGGAACAGGCCCTTGCGCAGCGGGAGCAGGAGGTCACCAAGGCTAGGGAGGAGTTGGAGGAGGCATCGCAGCGCGAGCGCGTCGAGCTTGAACGCGTCGCCGGCCTGACCCTGGAGCAGGCGCGTCAGGAACTGCTC
The DNA here is from genome assembly GCA_005882275.1 of Candidatus Segetimicrobium genomatis. GTDB lineage: Bacteria > Sysuimicrobiota > Sysuimicrobiia > Sysuimicrobiales > Segetimicrobiaceae > Segetimicrobium > Segetimicrobium genomatis. The sequence goes on along the minus strand of VBAK01000118.1, from coordinate 73,569 downwards.
CAGAAGACCGAAATCGAGATCCGGCACGAGGCGGCGCAGATCGGCAAGAAGATCGAAGCGGAAGCCCGGGAGACCGCCGAGCGTTCGGCCAGGGAGATCGTCGCCCTGGCGATTCAGCGGTGCGCCGCCGATCATACGGCGGAAGTGACCGTGTCGGTGGTCCCCCTGCCCAACGACGAGATGAAGGGGCGGATCATCGGCCGGGAAGGCCGCAACATCCGGTCCCTCGAGAGCCTCACCGGGGTCGATCTGATCATCGACGATACCCCGGAGTCGGTCACGATTTCCTCGTTCGATCCCATTCGCCGTGAAGTCGCGAAGATGACGCTGGAGAAGCTCCTGGCCGACGGCCGGATCCACCCGGCGCGGATCGAAGAGATGGTGGAAAAGGCGCAGCGGGATATCGATACCCGGATCCGCGAGGCCGGCGATCGGGCGGCGTTCGAGGCCGGCGTTCACGGCCTGCATCCCGAGGAGTTGAAGCTCATGGGGCGGCTCAACTTCCGGTTCAGCTACGGGCAGAACCTGCTGCAGCATTCCATCGAGGTGGCCCTGCTGGCGGGGTTGATGGCGACGCAGCTCGGCGCCGATCCGGAGCTGGCGCGCCGGGCCGGGCTGCTGCACGACATCGGGAAGGCGCTCACCCACGAGGCCGAAGGCACCCACAGCGACCTCGGCATGGACATCGCGCGGCGCTACCACGAGCCGCCGCAGGTGCTCAACGCCATCGCCTATCACCACGGAGACGCCGAAGCGGCGGGGGTGGAGTCGATCCTGGTGGCGGCGGCGGACGCGATCTCGGCCTCGCGCCCCGGGGCCCGCAAGGAAACCGTTGAAATGTACGTGAAGCGGCTCGAGAACCTGGAGCGCATCGCCACGTCGTTTACGGGGGTGGACAAGGCGTACGCGATTCAGGCCGGCCGCGAAATCCGCGTGCTGGTCAAGCCGCAGGAGATCGATGACGCCAGCGCGATGACCATGGCGCGCGAGATGGCCAAGAAGATCGAAGAGGAACTGCAATATCCCGGGCAGATCAAGGTGACGGTGCTGCGGGAGACGCGCGCGATCGAGTACGCGAAATAGAACGGCGGCCCGGCGTGAAGGTGCTGTTCATCGGCGACATCGTGGGCAGGCCAGGACGACGGGTCCTGGCCCGGATGCTGCCCGGCCTGCGCCGGGAGCTGTCGGTCGACTTCACGATCGCCAACGGGGAGAACTCCGCGGGCGGGTTCGGGATCACCCGGGAGACGTTCGAGGAGATCGTGGCCGCCGGCGTCGACGTGGTGACCGGGGGCAACCACACCTGGCAGGCTCGGGAGGTCTCCACGCTGCTCGACGGCGAGCTGCGGCTGTTGAGGCCCGCGAACTACCCGGCAGGCGCCCCGGGCCGGGGGGCGGGCGTCTTCCGTCCCTCGGGCGGGCGGGGGGGCGCCGCGGTGGGGGTGGTGAACTTGGAAGGCCGGATCTTCATGGAGCCCCTCGACTCGCCCTTTCGCATCGGCCGGGAGCTGGTGGAGCGCCTGCGGCAGGAGACGCCCGTGCTCGTCATCGACATGCACGCCGAGGCGACCTCCGAGAAGACGGCCCTGGGCTGGTATCTCGACGGACGGGTCTCCGCGGTGGTGGGGACGCACACACACGTCCAGACGGCCGATGAGCGCATCCTTCCGGGCGGCACCGCGTTCATCACGGACGCCGGCATGACCGGGCCGCGGGACTCGATCATCGGGATGGGCCGCGAGGAGGTGCTGCAGCGGTTCCTCGCCCAGCTGCCGGCGCGGTTCAGCGTGGCCGTGGGACCCGCGCAGTTGAACGCCGTCCTCCTCGACGTGGACGAGCGGACCGGCCGCGCCCGGGGCATCCAGCGGGTCACGCGGATGGAGGGGGAGGGGGCGGGGCCGGAGGGGGAGGATTCTCCGGAACGCCCGCGAAAGGAATAGCCCCCGCCGCAGACGCGGGGAATCGCCCCCCACTCCGCCGAGGAGGCACGCGCCCATGAACATCCTCAAAGTCGCCGCCAAGTCCAATCCTACAGCCGTTGCGGGGGCGCTTGCGGGCGTCGTGCGGGAAAAGGGAACGGCGGAGCTCCAGGCCATCGGCGCGGCCGCGATCAACCAGGCGGTGAAGGCGATCGCCATCGCCCGCGGCTACGTCGCCCCCAGCGGACTCGACCTCGTGTGCGTGCCCGCGTTCGCCGACGTGCAGATCGACGGGGAAGATCGGACCGCGATCAAGCTGATCGTGTCCCCCAGGTAGGCATCCCCAGCCATCCGCATCGATCTTCACACCCACAGCACCGCGTCGGACGGCCTCTTATCCCCCGATCGGCTTGTCAGGGTCGCGCGCGAGCACGCCGTGTCCACCCTGGCCCTCACCGACCATGACACGACCGAGGGAGTGGACGAGGCCCTCGCGGCCGGGCGGCGGTACGGCGTCGACGTGATCCCGGGGGTGGAGATCAACACGGACGTGGGCGAGCACGAGGTCCACATCCTGGGCTACTACATCGACCACGACGACGGGACGTTCCAGGCGTTCCTCGGGCGGAGGCGCGAGGCGCGGGTGCGCCGCGCCGAGGAGATGGTGCGCCGGCTCTCGGCCCTGGGGGTTCGCGTGGAGTGGGCGCGGGTCCGCGAGATCGCCTCGGGGGCGGCCGTGGGGCGTCCACACATTGCCCGCGCGCTGGTCGAAGCGGGGCGCGTCGCGTCGGCCCAGGAGGCCTTTGAGCGGTTTCTCGGCCGGAACGGTCCGGCCTATGTGCCCCGGGCGCCGCTGGCCCCCGAGGACGCCGTCGAGGTGATCGCCGGGGCGGGCGGGGTGCCGGTGCTCGCGCATCCCGGGTGGGCGTCCGGCGGCCCGGTGCTCGAGCGGGTGCCGCGGCTCGTCGCGCGCGGTCTTGCCGGAATCGAGGTGTACTATCCGGACCACACCCCCGAGATGGTCGACGCGTATCGGACGATCGCGGATCGCTACCGGCTGGTCGCCACCGGCGGGACGGATTACCACGGCGGAGGCGCACGCACCGGCCACGCGCAATTGGGGAGCCTCCCGATGCCGGCGGAGGTCGTCCCAGCCCTGCGGGCGCGATGGATGTCGGCACCGGCACGCCGGAATCTCCCGGCCGGGGATGCGCGCCCGTCGTAGGGCGTTTATCATAGGGGGCGTGATCATGGTGGAGGGTGGCCATGCAGTGTTCGAAGTGCGGGGCTGAGAACGCCGCGGGAAGGATCATCTGCCGGGTCTGCGGCGCCCGGCTCCGTCCGGCCGCGGCCGGCGGTCCGCCGGCCGCAGTGGGGACGCGCGAAAGCGACGAGACGCTCCGGCGTCGGCTTTCCTATGATCTGCTGCGCATCGTCTGGGTGGTCGCGGTGGTGATCGTCGTCGGGCTGGGTCTGGGCTTCCTCCTGAAGTAGCCGGGGACGAAACGCGGAGGGGGATGGGGACGGTACCGCTCCGGCAGCTGCCATCGGTGGAGCGCCTCCTCCAGCGGCTCGAGGCGGACGGCGCGCTCTCCGCGTATCCACGGGCGCTCGTGGTCGCCTGCACCCGGGAGGTGGTGGACGCCGCCCGGGCAAAGGTGCTGGACGGGCGCGCGGCGGAAGGCGAGATCGGGGTGGAGGCGCTCGCCGCCGCCGTGCAGGCCCTGCTGCCCCGGCGGGCCGCCCAAAGCCTGGCGCCCGCGATCAACGCCACCGGCATCGTCCTGCACACGAACCTCGGACGCGCCCCGCTGTGCGCCGCCGCCCGCGAGGCCGTCGCCGCATCCTCCGGATACGCGGTGCTCGAGACCGATCCGGACACGGGCCACCGGACGTCGCGCCAGCGCCACGTCGCCGCTTTGCTGCGCGAACTGACCGGGGCCGAGGCCGCGCTCGCGGTCAACAACAACGCCGCCGCCGTCCTGCTGTCGCTCACGGCCCTGGCGCGCGGGCGAGAGGCCATCGTCTCCCGGGGCGAACTGGTCGAGATCGGCGGCAGCTTCCGCATCCCGGACATCATGGCCGCGAGCGGGTCCCGCCTGGTCGAGGTAGGGACGACCAACAAGACCTACCTGCGGGATTACGAAGCGGCGCTCACCCCGGACACCGCCCTGCTCGTCAAGGTGCACCGGAGCAACTTCGCCATCCGGGGGTTCGTCCACGAGGCGGCCCCCGGCGAGCTCGCCGCGCTGGGACAGCGCGCGGGGGTCCCTGTGCTGTTCGATATGGGGAGCGGCGCCCTCGTCGACCTGGCTGCGCGGGGCCTGCCCCCGGAGCCGACGGCCCGCGCGGCCGTCGCCGGCGGCGTCGACGTGGTGACGTTCAGCGGGGACAAGCTGCTCGGCGGCCCCCAGGCGGGGTTGATCGTCGGGCGGGAGGCGATCGTCGGCCGCGTTCGGGCGCACCCGATGGCCCGGGCGGTCCGCATCGACAAACTGGATCTTGCGGCCCTCGAAGCGACCCTGCGCGTCTACCGCGACCCTGATCGCGCCTGGGAGGCGATCCCCGTGCTGGCCATGTTGAGCGCCGACCCGCGCTCGCTCGAACGCGCCGCACACGACCTGGCCGCCCGGCTTCGGAGACAGCTTCCACCCACCGCCATGGTGGAGGTCCGCCCGACCGTCGCCGAGGCCGGCGGGGGGGCGCTGCCGGGGGTCGAGCTGCCGTCGTGGGGGGTGGCCATCCATCCCGCGGACGCCCCGGTGGAGACCTGGGAGCGGCGCCTGCGCCTGGCCCGGCCTCCGGTATTCTGCCGGATCGCCGATGACCGGCTGATCCTCGACCTCCGGACGCTGGGGTCGGGTGATTGGCCCGCCCTGGAGGCGGCGGTGAGGTCGGCCGCCTCCGGCGCAGACCCGTGAGCGCGTCAAGCTCTCCCCGCCCCGCCGCCGCGGCCGTGCTCGGGTATGCCGTCGTCGGCACCGCCGGCCACATCGATCACGGGAAGAGCGCCCTCGTCCGAGCGCTCACGGGGGTCGACCCGGACCGGCTCGAGGAGGAGAAACGACGGGGGATGACCCTCGACCTCGGCTTCGCGCACTTCGATCTGCCGAGCGGCCGGCGGGTCGGCCTCGTGGACGTGCCCGGTCACGAGCGCCTCATCAGAAACATGCTCGCCGGCGCCACCGGGATCGACCTGGTGCTGCTGGTGGTCGCCGCGGACGAAGGCGTGATGCCGCAGACCCGCGAGCACCTGGACATCCTCCGGTTCCTCCAACTGCGCCGGGGGATCGTCGTCCTCAACAAGATCGATCTGGTCACCGATCAGGAGTGGCTGGCGCTCGTCACGGACGATATCCGCGCGGCGACGGCGGGATCGTTCCTGGATGGGGCACCCATCCTCCCCGTCTCCGCCCGCCGGGGCGACGGGATCCCGGCCCTTGTCGCCGCCATCGACGCCGCGCTGCGGGATGCGGCGGCCCGCCCGGTCGACGCTCCGGCCCGCCTGCCCATTGATCGGAGTTTCACGATGGCCGGGTTCGGCACGGTTGTCACCGGAACGCTCTGGACGGGCAGGATTCGCGCGGGAGAGGTGCTCGAACTGCTGCCGGCCGCGCAGGAGGTGCGGGTCCGGCAGGTGCAGAGCCATGGGATGCCGGTCGACGCGGCGGAGGCGGGCCAGCGCGTTGCCCTCAACATCGTCGGCGCGGCCAAAGACGAGGTCGTCCGCGGCGACTGGCTCGCCACCCCGCGCAGTGTTCAGCCGACCACCCTGCTCGACGTCCGCGTCCGCCTGCTGGAGACCGCCCCCGCGCTGGCCCACCAGGCGCGAATCAGGCTGTACGTTGGCGCCGGCGAGGTCATCGGGCGCATCCGGCTGCTCGATCGGCCGCGCCTCGGCCCCGGCGAGACGGCGGTCGCGCAGCTGAGGCTGGAGTGCCCCGCCGTCGTGGCCCGCGGCGATGCGTTCGTGCTCCGGCGCTACTCTCCCATGACGACGGTTGGAGGCGGCGAGGTCATCGCGCCCCACGCCCCCCTCCGCCGCCGGGGCGGCGCGGCGGCGGAGGCGGTGGCGTCCGAAGAGGGCTCGGGGGTGGAGGGCCAGCTTCAGGCGGCGCTTGCGGCCGCCGGGCGGGGCGGCTCGACGGTCGATCTGCTCGCCAGGAAGGCGGGCGTGACCCCCGAGCGTGCCGCCGAACAGGTGCGGGCCTGGGTGACCGCCCGGCAGGCCATCGATCTGCGGGGGCGGGTGTTCTCGGCGAACGCGGCTGAGACGGTTCGGGACGACGTGCTGCGCACCCTCGGGGCGTACCATGCGGCGGCGCCGTGGCGGCGGGGGATGCCCCGGGACGACCTGAAGAGCCGGGTGTTCGGCGCCGGCGACGACCGGCTGTACGGGTTCGCGCTCGATGACCTGGTGGCCGGCTCACGGGTCGTCGTCGACGAGGGGCTGGCGCGCCTGTCCACATTCCACGCCGTCCACACCCCCGCGGAGATCGCCGCCCGCGGCGCGATCGAGGAGGCCGTTCGGCGCGGTCGGTTCGCGCCGCCGGGCCGGGAAGAGGCCCTCGCCGCCGCCGCCGACCGCGGGGCGGCGGAGCGCATGCTTCAGGCGCTGCTCGACGACGGCCGCCTCATCGCCGTCGGGGAGGAGATCCTCTTCCATCGGGAGGCGCTCGAGGAGATCGAATCGCGCGTGCGCGCGCACATCGCCGAACACGGTGAGATCACGGTCGCCGCGCTGCGGGACCAGCTGGGCAGCAGCCGCAAGTTCACGTTGACCGTGCTGGAGTACTTCGATACCCGGCATCTCACCCGCCGGGTCGGGGACAAGCGCGTGCTGGCGAGACCCGCGCCCCGGCCGTAACGGCGAGGCGGGCGCGCGGACCGGCCGCCCGGCCGGCCCGGCTACAGCCTCCTGTGCGCCTGGATGTGGGGCGTGGCGCAATCCTCGGGCAGGACCCACGTCTCCTGGATTGCCGCGGCCGCCAGGGCGATCCCGCGGGCGTTCCAGTGGACGTCGTCCGGCCAGTAGAGGTACCGCCCGTGCTTGAACTGGCGTGCCGCTTCAGCGGAGAGGAGCGGGGTCAGGTTGAGGACCGGGATCCCTGCGGCCCGCAGGGCCCTCTCCAGACGATCGAGATAGGTCCCTGCCCCCGGGCCGGCGGGCGGCTGATTCGCGAGAAACGGCCGGTACACCGTGTACTTGCTGGGCACGAGCACCACCCGCAGGTCGAAGCCGGCCTTCCGCAGCTCGTCCCGCAGCCAGCGCCAGTAGGCGAGCGCCACCGGCCGCCGGCGGGTGAAGTTCTGCACCTCGGGCGTCCAGAACACCATCGCGTCCCCGTTGGAAACGGTCGCCCTGACGGCGTTCGCGGCATACCGGTTGGGCAGCATGCGGTCGTCTTCCACGGCCCGGAGCGTCCGCTCGCTCAGGATCTGGAGCGGCGACACCGTGAGGAGGCCTCTCAGCCGGCCGGCCACCCTGCGGCTGTCCTCCGGCATCCGCGCGGCGAGCTTCCGGAGCAGCGTCTCGTGGGGCGACGGGACCTCGGCGTCTTCGGCGTACACGCGAATGACCAGGCGGTTGCGCACGGTGAGCCGGCGCGCCGCGGCCAGAATCCGATCGGGAACGACGTCCCGCGCGTCGCTGCCGGCGTTATAGACGACGCAGGGGCCGAGCGCGCTCAGTCTCGAGGAGAGCGTCTTGTCATCGCTCGCCCCGACCCCCGCGGCGAACGAATCTCCGGCAAGGATCGCGCCGATCTCCGCGTGCAGGGCATGGGCGGGATTCCGGTACCCCAGCGCATCCGTGGTGAAGACAACGGACCGGTACTCCCGCGGCTCACGGAGGTTCGCGATCCCCGCCACGTCCCCGTACGAGCGCGCATTGTAATACCGGTGGTTGGGCTCGTACGTCGCGCCCACCGGGCGGTAGGCCAGGAGCGCGTCCGAGGGTCGAAACGTCAGCGGGTCGATCGAGACAAACCGGAATGCGAACGCGACCCGCAGCGCGAGATCCACCACGAGCACCGCGGCGAGGAAGCGCGGGATCACGCGCCCCAACTGCGGGCCCCGGCGGCCGGCCTGGTGTGGTCCAACCATACGTTCACTGACGTACCATGGAGGGCCGGCGAGACCAACCGGGTGAGCCCACGAACCGGATTTGAGGGGAATTCCGCGCGGCTGGGGAGACTCACCGCGCGAACCCAGGAAACCGGGTCTGGGGAGATCCCCGGGCGGGTTGGGGCCATTCCTCGATCCGGCGTCGGGGCGCGAAGATAGGCCCGGGGGCGCCGGTTCGCCATCCCGGGGGGCCGCGTGTCAATGTGCTAGAGTTGAACCGGGTACTGGATCAGACATGACGTCGAGTGCGCATGGCGGGTTGATGCGGAGGGGCAGGGGTCCTGGTGGGCCTCGCAGTCTTCAAAACTGCCGACGGGCCGTGCGGTCCGTGGTGGGTTCGATTCCCACTCCCCTCCGCCATGACGTTGCTCAGCTCCCGGGGCTGAGCCCGGTCGGGCTAGAAGATCGATCGAGGCGTACACCTGCTCAGGCGCAGGGCATGAGCGCCGGGCATGCGCCGCACATGAAAAATCCTTCAGCGACCCCGGGGAACACACCGCCGGGTTTTCATCCGCTATTCAACGAGCGGCCGGCAACGTTAGGATGAAGCCACGGTGCAACACGACCTAACACGACCTAAGGGGAGCGACCCGGTCGTGGCCCTCCTGATTATCGAGGACGAGCAAAAGATCCGGGAGTTTCTCCGGCGCGGGCTTGAGGAAGAGGGGTACACGGTGGAGGTCGCCGGCGACGGAGAGACGGGGCTCAAGCTGGCCTCCGCCACGGCGTATGAACTGATCATCCTCGATCTCCTCCTGCCGGGGCGTGACGGATTCGACATCTGCCGGACGCTGCGAGCCCAGGGAAGCACCGTCCCGGTCCTGATGCTCACCGCCCGCGACGCCGTCTCCGATCGGGTGACGGGCCTGGACATCGGGGCCGATGACTACTTGACCAAGCCCTTCGCCTTCGAGGAGTTGCTGGCCCGGGTCCGCGCGCTCCTTCGCCGGGATCGTTCGCTGCGGCCCGCGGTGCTCCGTGTGGCGGACCTGACCCTGGATCCCGCGACCCGAGCCGTGACCCGTGGAGAGCGGACCGTGTCGCTCACCACCCGCGAGTATCAGGTGCTGCAGCTCTTGATGCGGCACGCCGGCCAGGTCCTCAGCCGTGCGGCGATCGAGGAGCGGGTGTGGGGATCCGGCACGGAAATCGGCAGCAACGTGGTCGAAGCCTATATCCGCCTCCTCCGCCGCAAGGTGGACTTCGGGCATCCCACGAAGCTCATCCACACCATCCGCGGGGTCGGGTACGCGCTGAAGGCATGAGGATCTCATGAGCATCCGGTGGCGGCTGACGGCCTGGTACACGGGGATCATGGCCATCAGCCTCGCGGCGCTCGGGGTGGTGCTCTACGCGCTGTACGCCAACTCGTTGTGGGGGCGCACGGAGGACATGCTGCGCGCCCGCGCGGACCAGATCGCGATGAAGGTGGAGCCCACGGAGCCCGGGGACCCCAACGACCCGGCGGACACGCTGGTCAAGGTCGAGAACCCATCCCTCGTCGAGCGCCTGTCGGCCTCGGGGATGATGATCCAGATCAGCGACGCCGCGGGGCACGTCTCGAGGCACTCGTCCCCGGCCGCGCAGGGCAGGATTCCCCTGGGGCCCGCCGCGGTCCGCGCGCTGGCCGGCAGGGAGTCGTTCGATCGGATCGAGGTGGCCGACGTCGGACCCGTCCTCCGCTACACGTCCCCCATCACCCACAAGGGCTCGATCATTGGGGCGCTGCAGGTGGCGATCCCCGTTGAGTCCATCGAGGGGCCGCTGGACCGCCTCCGCTGGCTGCTGCTCTTTCTGGGGGCCGGAGCGCTTGTCGTGGCGGCGGTGGGCGGCCATCTCCTGGCCCTGCTCGCGTTGGCCCCGATCGACCGGATCACCAAGACGGCGCGGGCGATCGGCGCCGGGAGCATGGGCCGGCGGCTTCACCTGCGGGGAGCCAACGATGAGGTGCGCCGGCTGGCGCAGGCGTTCGACGAGATGCTGGACCGGATCGACGGCACGTTCGAACGGGAGCGGCAGTTCACGGCCAACGTCGCGCACGAACTCCGGACCCCGCTGACGATCCTCAAAGGGGAATTGGAGGTGGCCCTCCGGCGGGAACGTCCGCCGGGGGTGTATCGCGCGGCCATGGCGAGCATGAAGCAGGAGGTGGATCGGCTCGTCCACCTGGTGGAAGATCTGCTGATCCTGGCCCGGGCCGACGCGGGCGTCCTCAAGCTCGACCTCCGCCCCATCGCCGTGGACACCCTGGTGCGGTGGGCCGAGGGCCAGTTCCGGGCGGTCGCCGGCGAGAAATCGATCGCGCTCGCGGTCGAGGGGACGGAGCCGCTGCACGTGCTGGGGGACCTGGATTGGCTGCGGCAGGTGCTCACGAACCTCGTCGACAACGCGATCCGGTACACCCCAACGGGAGGCGCCGTCCGCCTGACCTGGGATCGGGACGCCGCGTTCGCCCGGCTGCGGGTGATCGACACCGGCTGCGGGATCGCCGCCGAGGATCTACCCCATCTGTTCGACCGCTTCTATCGGGCCAACCGGGTCCGGGCCCAGGCCTCGGGCGGGACCGGGCTCGGCCTGGCCATCGCGCAGTCGATCGCCAAAGCGCACGGGGGCCGCATCGAAATAGAAAGCCGGATTGGATCCGGGACCACCGTGACCGTCTGGCTGCCCCTCGCGGACGCGCCCGAGACGGAGCCCGCGCCCGGCGGCCCCTGAGCTCGCGCGTCATGGCCGGCGCGCCAACGGCGCCGGCGGTCGGCGGGACGCAGAGGCGGGCTAATGGGCGTTTGTGGGCGTCCGGACGACCACCACTTCGCTGCGCGCGTATTCCTTCTCACCCGTGAACAGCGAACAGATCACCGTGACGTGTTCTGCCTGGAGCGCCCGCACCCGCCCCCGTAGCGTGAGGGCGGCTCTGATAAGCGGCGGGCCCAGGATGGTGATCCGCAGGGATGTTGCCGCGTACTGGAACGCCGGCTCGGCTCCCAGGGGCCGGCCCGATGCCTGCTGGGCGGCGGCCATCGCGGCGCCGATGCTGTGGCTCGCGATCAAATCCGTGATGGTCAGGCCGTCGAGGCCCTCCTGTGCTCCTCCACCGATGGCCCTCGGCTCCCACGTGCACACGTTTTCTTCGCTCGACAAATAGCTGGTGAGGTGCCACCCGCGTATGCTGTGGTTCGCACACTGGCACCGGTAATTCCGCTGGCCGGGCTGCTGGTCGATCAGGTCCTCCCGTTTGCGACGGGAGGGCTCGCGGTGCGCAAAACGCTCCTCCGCCTCCCGCATTGCGGAGGAGGCCCGCGCCGCAAGATTCCCCCCCTGCCTCTAGGACGCCGCAGGAGGGATGCGCCGAGGGGATTCCCCGTGCCTTCATCCAAGAGGCTGAAAAATTTGCACAAACGATCATCCCGCCGCTTTTCGCCCGGACACAAACGAACCATTCGTCCGATGGTGATCCGCAGCCGATCGACGCTCGGGGCCAAGGGATCCTTTTCGTCGCGTCGAACCCGTGCGCGGGTGATCCCATCCGCGAGGCTTCCCAGGAGGGGCAGACGATGAAGGTCGGGGTGGTCTTTCCCCAGACCGAGATCGGCCGGGATCCGACGGCCGCGGCCGACTTTGCCCGCGCGGCCGAAGACGCGGGGTACCACCACCTGGTCGTCTACGATCACGTCCTGGGCGCGGTGCCGCGGGGGAGCGGGTGGGTCGGATACACCCACCGGGATCAGTTTCACGAACCCTTCGTGTTGTTTGGCCATCTGGCCGCCGTCACGCGCCGCCTGGAGCTGGTCACCGGGATCCTGGTGCTCCCCCAGCGGGAGACGGCGGTGGTGGCGAAGCAGGCCGCCGAGGTCGACGTGCTGAGCGGCGGGCGGCTGCGGCTGGGCGTCGGCGTGGGGTGGAACAGCGTCGAGTTTGAGGCGCTGGGGCAAGACTTCCACTCGCGGGGCGCCCGCATCGAGGAGCAGATCGCCGTCCTGCGCGCGTTGTGGACGCAGGAGGTCGTGACGTTCGAAGGCCGGTGGCACCGGATCACGCAGGCCGGGCTCAACCCCCTCCCCGTGCAGCGCCCCATTCCCATTTGGATGGGCGGGGAGAGCGACACCGTCCTGCGAAGGATCGCCCGCCTTGCCGACGGCTGGCTCGCGGGAGGCACGCTGCGCACGCCGTCCTCCCGGCTTCCCGAAACCCCAGGCGGGTATCCGGCCATGGTGGACCGGCTGCGCCGCTACGCGCTCGAGGCCGGACGCGATCCGGCGGCGATCGGGCTGGAGTGCCGGATCAACTACGCCTCCGGGCCGGCGGAGTGGACGCGGCTGGCGGCGGAGTGGCGCCGCGTCGGAGGAACCCACCTCAGCGTCAACACCATGCGGGCGGGCCTGGCCACCCCGCAGGCGCATCTCGAGGCGATTCGCCGGGCCTGGGAGGTCCTGGCGGGCGCGTTCTGAGGGCATGTACCTTACGTAAACGGAAGGTGGTTGACATGCACGTCAGGTTGTCCGTAGTATGAAGGGAAACTGGCGTCGGCACCGCGGGAGGGGAGCCGGGTGACGACCTTCTACCAAATCGGCGAGGTGTGTCAGCGCAGCGGGCTCACGCAGCGGGCGCTCCATTATTACGACGAGATCGGGCTGCTCGTGCCCAGCGAGCGGCTGAACGGCGGCCAGCGGCTGTACACCGCGGCCGACCTCGAGCGGATCGAGCGCATCAAGAACCTCAAGCGGCTGCTCGGGTTGTCCTTGAGCGAGATCAAGCGGATGCTCGATGCCGACGAAGCGCGCGCCCGGTTCCTCGCGGCCGCCCAGACCACGCCGGATCCGGGACGCCGCCACAAAGCGGTGGAGAGCGCGCTGCGGGTCACCGAGGACCAGCTGCAGTCGGTCCGCGAGAAAGTCCATCAGCTGGCGCAGCTTCAGCGGCAGCTCGAGCGGCAGGTCAGGGAGATGCGCAGGCTCGCCGCCGCGGGCCCCGCGGGTTCGTCGCCGGCCCCTGAGGGGGTAGGCGGGCGCTCGTGACGCGCGGTTCCTGGATCTGGATCCCGTTGGTCGTTGCGGCGGCCTTGGGTTTGGGCCTGGCCGTCGGGCGCGGCACGGCCCCCGTCCCCGCCGGCAAACCGGCCGGCGCCGACCCTCCCCCGGCCGCCTCCTCCAAAGGCCGGACGCCGCCGCCGCCGCTGGTGGGCGTGGCGCATCCCAAGCGCGTCACGATTCCGGTCACGCTCTCGCTCACGGCGAACATCTCCTCGCTCAGGACCGCCGTCCTCTACTCGAAGACCGCGGGCTACCTGGAGACGGTGACCGTCCGGCCCGGGGACCCGGTGAGGACGGGACAGCTGCTGGCGGTGGTCGACCACGCCCAGCTCGACGCCCAGGCGGCCCAGGCGGACGCCACGGCGCTGGCCGCGCAGTCGGGCGTGCAGACCGCGGTGGTGGCGGTCGCCGCCGCCCATGCGCAGCTGGTCAACGCCGAGGCCCAGGTCCAAAACGCCAAGGCCGGAGTGGTCAAGGCCCGCGCGCAGCTGCAGAACGCGCAGGCGACCCAGGCGCGGATCGCGGATCTGGTCCGGCAGGGGGCGGCCGCGCAGCAGACCCTCGACGATGCCGTCGCCCAGGTCCAGGCCGACAAGGCGGGCCTGGACGCCGCGCAGGCTCAGGTCGCCCAGGCCGACGCGCAGGTCGCGGCGGCCCGGCAGCAGGAGGCCTCGGCGGCCATGCAGGTGCAGACCCAGCAGGCGCAGGCGGCGTCTCAGGCGGCCGCGCTGCACAACGCCCGTCTGGCCGTCGCCAACGCCACGATCACCGCCCCCTTTGACGGCATCGTCGTCAGCCGGAGCCTCGATCCCGGGGCGTACGTCGCGCCCGGCACCTCGACCCCGATCCTGACGATCGCCGACCTCGACCAGATCAATGTGACGGTCAACGTCACGGAGGTGCAGATCGCCGCGATTCAGCGGGGCGCCCCCGCGCAGGTCACGGTCGACGCCTATCCGGACCGGACGTTTCGCGGCACGGTCAGCAGGATCGCCGGCGGGGCGGATCCCATCACCCGCACGGTGCAGGTGGAAATCGACATCGCCAACCCCGGACATCTGCTGCGTCCCGGGATGTACGCCACGGCGCAATTGTCGGCCGGGGCGGACAAGGACGTCCTGGTCGTGCCGCTGGGGGCGCTGGTCACCGTCGGCGACCAGCACTTCGTGTGGGTGGTGAAAGACAGCGCGGTCACGCAGCAGCCGGTGACCGTGGGCCGCGCCACGGGAGAGGTGGTCGAGGTGACGGCGGGCCTCAGCGAGGGCGACCAGATCGTCGCCCGCGGCGCCGATCTCGTCCGCGAAGGCCAGCGGGTCAGGGCCGTCCCCGTCGGCGGCCTCTAGGAGGGTCCGGTGTTTCTGACCCGCGGGGCCACCCGCAACCCGGTCTTCGTCCTGATGGCGAGCATCGCGGTCGTGGTGCTGAGCCAGATCGCCCTGGCCCGGCTGCCCACGGACCTGTTCCCGAAGATCACCATTCCCGTGATCACGGTGAACACGAACTACCAGGGCGCGAGCCCGGAGGCGGTCGAGCGCACCGTCACCTATCCGATCGAGCAGGCCGTCACCCGGGTGGCCGGGGTGCAGCAGATCCTCTCGGTCACCCGGCAGGGGAACAGCGACATCGACGTGTGGTTCAACTGGGGGACCGACCTGAACAACACCGAGGTCGAGATCATCCAGGGGGTCCAGCGGGTGATGCGGACCCTTCCGACCGGCGTCAGCCAGCCCTTCATCTCGAAGTTCGATATCTCCAACATCCCGGTCGTGCAGGTGGTGGTGGGCGGCGGCGGGCTCGACGCCCGGCAGCTGTACGATCTCGCGCACAACACCATTGAGCCGCAGCTCGAGCGCCTGCCGGGGGTCTCCCAGGCCTTCGTCAACGGCGGGCTGGTGCGCCAGTTCAACGTCGGCGTGGATCCCAACAAACTGGTGGCGGCGGGCCTGACGCTGCCGGACGTCCAGAGCGCCATCGTCAAGTACAACGCGCTCATCCCGTCCGGCAGCCTCCGCAACAACCGCATCGACTACCAGCTGAACGTGCCCTCGCTGCTGCAGAGCGTCCCGGCGATCCGGGACGTCGTCATTACGACCCACGGCGGCGTGCCGGTGCACATCCGGGACGTCGCGCAGGTGGAGGACGCCGCGGCCGACCAGACCCAGATCGTCCACGTCGACGGCAGGCCGGGCGTGCTCATGTTCGTCGCGCGCCAGCCCGACGCCAACACCATCCAGACGGTCGACGAGATCCGCGCCGCGCTCCCCCGCCTCACCGGCGTGCCGCCCGGCGTGTCGCTGTCGCTGGGCTTCGATCAGTCGCGGTACATCCGGGCCGCCATCCAGACCCTCGGGCGCGAGGCGATCGTCGGCGCGGTCCTCACCTTCGGCGTCGTCCTGGTGTTCCTGCGCAGCCTCTGGAGCCTGGTCATCGTGGGGCTCGGCATCCCGCTGTCCGTGTCCAGCGCGCTCCTGCTGCTCTATTTCACCGGCCAGACCCTCAACGTGTTCACCCTCGGCGGGCTCACGCTGGCGATGGGGCGGCTGGTGGACGACGCCATCGTGGTGCGGGAGAACATCACGCGCCACCTCACCGTCCCCGGCCGCGGCGTGCTCGAGGCGGTGGTGACCGCCACGCAGGAGGTGGGGCTCCCGGTCCTGGCCTCCACCGCGTCGACGATCGCGGTGTTTTTCCCCGTGGTCTTCCTCAGCGGGATCGCCCAGCGGCTCTTCGTGCCGATGGCGCTGACCATCATCTTCGCCCTCGGCGCGTCCTACGTGGTGTCGATGACGATCGACCCGGTGCTGAGCACCAAGCTGCTGCGCGCGGGCGTGCCGAACGTCGAGGGCGTCGGCATCGTGGCGCGGGTCAACCGCTGGAGCGAGAGGCTGATGGACGGCCTCGACCTGGGCTATCAGCGCGCGCTCGGCTGGACGCTCGGGCACCGCGCGGTGGTCCTGGCGGGGATCGGGGTGGTGTTCGCGCTCTCCCTCGCCGCCGCGCGGGGGATCGGGACCGAGTTTTTCCCGGCGACCGATGAGAGCCAGTTCCAGATCAACCTGGAGGCCCCCCAGGGGACCGCGGTGCAGGTGACCTCCGTCATCGCCGAGCAGGTGGCCGCGATCGTCCGCCAGATCGCCTCCCCGCGCGACCTCGTCACCGTCTACACGAACGCCGGCATCCCGTCGGCGGGCGGCGGATTCGGCGGGAACGCGGGGACGAACGCCGCGAACGTCCAGGTCCGGCTGGTGCCGCCGACGCAGCGCCGCGAGTCCACCGACGATCTCGCCAATGGCGTCCGCAGGGCGCTGGCGGGCAAGTTCCCCGGCATCCAGTTGTTCGTCCGGACCGGCGGCCTTCAGAACCGGGTCGTCAACTTCGGCTCGGCGGCGCCGATCGACATCCAGCTCCTGGGGTTCGACCAGCAGGTCGGGGCGCAGTTTGCCCGGGAGGTCGCGGGGATCGTCTCGGCGACCCCCGGCACCGCCGATGTGCAGATCACCCCGCGCGGCCAGTACCCGGCCTTCACCGTGGCCCTGGACAGCGAGAAGGCGGCCCAGCTCGGCCTGGCCACGACCACGGTCGCCAACGCCATCGACATGGCGATGGCGGGGAACGTGGGGACCGCCAGCCAGTTCATCGACCCGGTCACGGGAAACGAATACAACATCGTTGTCCGGCTGATGAACCAGTACCGGAGCCATCCCGAAGACCTGGCCAACGTGCCGCTCGCCGTGCTCGCCGACCCCGGACCGGGATCGGCGCCCCCCGCCGCGCCGCTGGTGGCGGTCCGGGTCCGGGACGTCGCCCGGATCGCGCTGGGGAGCCAGCCGCTCCAGATCAGCCGCAAGAACGAGCAGCGGGTGATCGATGTCACCGCGAACGTCGTCGACCGCCCGCTCGGGGCGGTCTCGCAGGAAATCGTCGACCGGCTGAACCGGCTGCCGTTTCCCCCGGGGTTCACCTACCACATGGCCGGGCAGACCGAGCAGCAGCAGAGCGCCTTCGGCAGCCTCGGCTTCGCGCTGGCGCTGGCCCTCATGCTCGTCTACATGATCATGGCGTCGCAGTTCCAGTCGCTCGTGGACCCGTTCGTGATCATGTTCACCGTGCCGTTGGGGATCATCGGCGTCATCTGGATGCTGCTGCTCACCCACACGACGCTGTCGATCATCTCGTTCATGGGCGTGATCACGATGGTAGGGGTCGTGGTCTCGAACGGCATCCTGCTCGTCGACTACTCGAACAAGCAGCAGGCGGCGGGCCTGGCCGCGCGCGACGCGGTCCTTACAGCAGGGCGGATCCGGCTGCGGCCCATCCTCATGACCGCGCTGGCGACGATCATCGCGATGATCCCGATGGCCGTCGGCATCGGGGAGGGCGCCGAGACCAACATGCCGCTCGCCCGCGCCGTGATCGGCGGGCTGAGCGTCTCGACGGGCCTGACCCTCTTGTTGATCCCGACCCTCTACGTCTTCTTCGAGGAACGGTTCCCGCGTCGATCCCATAGGGCATCATGACGAGCCCGACCGAAGCGCCGCGGGGGGCACTGCTGATCCAGGGACTCTCCGTGACGATCCCCAAGCCGGCCGGCGAGATCCGGGTCCTGGAAGATGTCTCGCTCGACGTGCCCGCCGGTCGGGCGGTCGCGCTGGTGGGCGGGTCCGGCGCGGGCAAGTCGATGACGGCCTGCGCCGTGTTGAAGCTGTTCCCCGTCCCCGCGAAGATCACCGCCGGAAAGATCCTCCTCGACGGAACCGATCTCGTCCCGCTGCCGGAGCGCGAGATGCAGGCGTATCGCGGCCGGCGGATCGCCATGATCTTCCAGGAGCCGGGCTCCGCGCTCGACCCGGTGATGTCGGTCGGCGACCAGGTGATGGAAGGGATCGTCGCCCACCTGGGCCGGCGGGGCGCGCGGGAGCGGGCGGCCGACGCCCTCGTCCGGGTCGGGCTGGATCCCGCGCTGCTCCGCCGGTATCCCCACGAACTGTCGGGCGGGCAGCGGCAGCGCGTCCTCGTCGCGGCCGCGATCGCGCCCGGGCCCGAACTGCTGATCGCGGATGAACCCACGGCGGCCCTGGACGTGACCGTCCAGGCGCAGATCCTCGATCTGCTCGGGCGGCTGCAGCGCGACCTGGGCATGTCGCTCCTGCTCATCACCCACGATCTGGGGGTCGTCGCCCAGACCTGCGACCTGGTGCATGTGATGCGCGCCGGTCGCATCGTCGAGTCGGCGGAGACCCGGCAGCTCTTCGCCGCCCCCCAGCACCCCTATACCCGGACGCTGGTGACCGGGGCCCGGCGGCTGGGGCTTTGGGCGGAGTGACGCGGGCGCCGGGCGGCCGCCTGACGCTGCTGGCGCCGCTGCGTCATCGCAACTTCCGTCTCTTTTTCGCGGGCCAGCTCGTCTCGCTGATCGGCAGCTGGATGCAGACCGTCGGCCAGGCGTGGCTGGTCCTCAGCCTGACGCGCTCCCCGTTCCTCCTCGGCGTGATCAGCGCCCTGCAGTGGTCCCCGGTGCTGCTGCTGTCCCTTCCCGCCGGCGCCGTGGCGGATCGGGTGCCGAAGCGGTCCCTGATCCTGATCACGCAGACGCTCCTGCTGCTGCTCGCGCTGTGCCTCGGGGTGTTGACGACGGCGGGCGTGGTCCGCTACTGGCACGTCGCGCTGCTGGCCGCGCTCCTGGGGTCGGTGAACGCCTTCGACGTCCCCGCCCGGCAGGCGTTCATCGTCGAGATGGTCGGCGGGACGGAGGATCTCACCGGGGCGATCGCCCTCAATTCCTCGATCTTCAACGGCGCGCGGCTGATCGGGCCGGGCGTCGCCGGACTGATGATCGCCGCGTGGGGCGTGGGGACGGCGTTTCTGGCCAATGCCGCCAGTTTCCTCGCCGTCATTGCCGCGCTCGGCGCGATGCGGGTGCAGTCCACGGTCCGGGTCACGCCGGGGGCCGGACTGCTGATGCACATCGCCGAGGGCGTGGGATTCATCCGGTCCTCCGGCGCGGTGTCCCGCGTGCTGGGCGGGCTCGGCGTGCTGAGCCTCTTTGCCATGAACTTCAATGTCGTCGTCCCGGTGCTGGCCCGCGTCCAGCTCCACCTCAACGCGAGCGGCTTCGGATTCCTCATGGCCGCCCAGGGGGCGGGGGCCCTGGCCGCCTCGCTCATCGTGGCCGGGACCTGCGCCCGCGGCCCGCGGCCGTCGTATCTCCTCTGGGGCGCCGTGTTCCTCTGCACGGGGTTGATGGCGCTGAGCCGCGTCTCGCGCCCCGGCGTCGCCGGCGCCTGGCTGTTCCTGGCGGGGTTGGGGACCGTCATGTTCACCGCCACCGCGAACAGCACCGTGCAGATGGAGACCCCCGACGCCCTCCGGGGACGGGTGATGAGCATGTACGCCCTCGTGTTCAACGGGCTGGCCCCCTTCGGGGCGTTGATGATGGGCGGGATCATCGGCGCGTGGGGGCTCCCGGTGGGGCTGATCGTCGGGGGTGGGGTGGGGCTCGCGGGGACGCTCGGGGTCCGCGGGCTCCTCAGACGCGCCGGGCAGCCGGTTCCGGTGCCCGGGTGAACTTCCGCAGGGGGTGGGCGATGGAGGTCGAGCTGGAGATGGCCGCGGCCGGAGGGGCGTGGCGCTGGACGCCCGCGGTGCGGGCGATCCTCAACGGCGGATGGACGGGGCGGGACATGGGCGCCGTGCGGGCGCACGTCGAGGAGATGCGGGTCCTCGGGGTCCCCGCGCCCACCGAGGTGCCGATCGTCTTCCCCGTGGCGCGCGCGATGCTGACGCAGGGGGATCGGGTCGAGATCTACTCCCCGCAGAGCTCCGGGGAAGTGGAGTACGTCCTCGTCGCCACCCCGGAGCGCGTCGCCGTGACCGTGGGGAGCGATCACACCGACCGTCAGGTCGAGGCCGCCTCGATTGAGCTGTCGAAGCGGATCTGCCCCAACGTCATGGCGCGCGGGGCATGGGACTACGCGGAGGTCCGCGATCATGTCGACGACCTCGTCCTGCGCGCATGGGTCCGGGAGCAGGGAGCCTGGCACCTCTACCAGGAAGCGCCGGTCGGCGCGCTGCTGGCCCCGGACTACTGGCTCGGCCGCCTCAGGGGCCGGCTGCCCTCCTCCGGCGCCGTCGTCCTGTTCTCCGGGACCATCCCGACCCGCGGCGGCGCCCTGCGCTACGGAGACGGGTTCCGGGTGGGCCTGGAGGACCCCCGCCTCGGGCGCTCCATCGTGCACGAGTACGATGTCGCCGTGGTCGACAACCCGCTGGCCTGACGCGGTGCGTGCAGGAAGACGTGGCATTCTGCGGAATCCTGCGGGGCGGCCATGTCCACGCTGATCGTCCAGTCTCTCAATGCCCTCCTGAATACGGCCTTCCTCTTCTTGATCGCCGGCGGCCTCAGCCTCGTCTACGGCGTCATGCGCATCGTGAATCTGGCCCACGGGAACCTCTACATGCTGGGCGCGTTCGCCATGGTCGGCATGGCGGGCCTGGCCGCGCCGGCCGTGCCTGCGGCGGCGCTGATCGCTCTCCTGCCCGTGGCCGCGCTCGTGGTGGCGCTGGTCGGGGCCGCCATCGAGCCGGCGCTGCTGCGTCCCCTCTACGCCCGCGCCGAAGAGTATCAGCTGCTCATGACGTTCGGCCTGCTGCTGATCCTCGAAGACGTGACGAAGCTCGTCTGGGGCCCGACGCCGCTCTCGGCGAGCACGCTCTGGAGCGCGTTTGGCACCTTGACGATCCTCGGATCGGACTATCCCACCTATAACCTCCTCGTCATCGCGATCGGCCTGATGACGGCCGCGCTGCTCTGGGCGTTTGTCTACCGCACCAGGTTTGGCGTGATGCTCCGGGCCACCTCGCAGAACCGGCGGATGGCTCAGGCCCTCGGCATCAACGTGCAGAGCGTGTATGTGCTGGCCTTCGCCATCGGGTGTCTGATGGCCGGGTTGGCCGGCGCGGTGATCGTGCCCATCCAGGGCGCGGTGCTCGGCATGGGCGTCGACGCGCTGGTGCTCGCGTTTGTGGTCGTCGTCATCGGGGGCCTGGGCAGCCTCGAGGGAGCGCTCGCCGGCGCGTTCATCGTCGCCGTCGTCCGCACGCTGGCGATCACGTTCTTCCCCGAGCTCGAGCTCGCGGTGCTGTACCTCATCGCGGCCCTCGTCCTGGTGACCCGGCCGGCGGGGCTGTTCAGCCGGTCATGAACACCCCGGCCGCCGCCGCCCGCGGGACCGCGTCCGGAACGGCGCCGGCGGCCGCGTACGCGTACGTTGCGCTGGTCGCCGCGCTGCTCGTCGGCTTCCCCTACATCGCATCGTCTTACCAGACGATCTTGCTGTCCTACGGCCTCGTCATGGCGATCGCCGCCCTGGCGGTGAATCTGCTGCTGGGGTATACCGGCCTGCTCTCGTTCGGCCACTCCGTCTATTTCGGAGCCGCGGCCTACGGTGCCGCGTTCGTCGTCAAGTACCTGCACGTCGTGTCCATGGAAGCGTTCCTGGCCGGCGGGCTGCTGTCCGGCCTGGTGATCGCCGCGGTCTTCGGCTTCATCTGCGTCCGCTACACCAAGATCTTCTTTTCGATCCTGACCCTGGCGCTGTCTCAGGTCGGCTGGAGCCTGGCGTTGAAGTTGTTCTGGGTCACCGGCGGGACCGACGGGATCCGCGTCCCCACGCCCGTGCTGCTGGGCGGCGTGTTCGGCGCGCCAGATGACAAGGTCGTCTTTCTGGCGCACCGCTACTACTACTATGTCCTGGCCGTCTTTACCGTCTGCGCCGTGTTGATGTGGCGGATCGTGCAGTCCCCCTTCGGCAAGTCCCTGCAGGCCATTCGGGACAACGAGGTGCGGGCGGAGTCGATCGGCATCCGCGTCCGCCGGGCCCGGTGGTTCGCGTTCGTCCTCTCGGGGATGTTCACCGGGATCGCCGGGGTGCTGTGGGCGCCGCTCAACGGGCTCGCCACGCCGGACGTGCTGTACTGGCCGTTCTCGGGCGAGCTCGTGTTCATGACCGTGATGGGCGGCTTCCACAGTTTCTCCGGCCCCATCATCGGCGCGGTCGCCTTCAATTACCTGAAGTCGTACGCGGTCGGCCGGACCGAGTACTGGCAGCTGCTGCTGGGGGTGGTGTTCGTCGTGCTGGTGCTCGTCCTGCCCGACGGGATCATGGGCGCCTGGACGCGCCTCCACCGCCGGACGCGGAGGGAGGGCTGAGGTGCCGCTGCTGGCCGTGGAGGGGCTCCGGAAGTCGTTTGGCGACCACCGCGCGGTCGACGGCGTCGACTTTTCGATCGAGGCGCAGCGCCTGATCTCGCTCGTGGGGTCGAACGGCGCGGGCAAGACCACGCTCGTGAATCTGATCACCGGGTTCCTGCAGCCGGACGAGGGGCGGATCGTCTTCGATGGGCAGGACGTGACCCGGCTGCCGGTCTACGGCCGGATCAAGGCCGGGATCGCGCGGAGCTTTCAGCTCGTGAACCTGTTCGACGCCCTGTCGGTGCTCGACAACGTCCGGCTCGCGATCTTCTCCCGCGACAACAAGATCCACCAGGTGATGCGCCTCGCCGAGCGCGATCGCGCCGCCGAAGCGGAAGCGCGGGAGGTCATCGGAGAGTTCGGGCTCGCGGATAAATGGAGCGTCGCGGCGAGCGGGCTGGCCCAGGGGGAGCGCAAGCTGCTCGACGTGGCGGTGGCCTACGCGCTGCGGCCCAAGCTGATTCTGCTCGACGAGCCGACGAGCGGCGTCGGCACGCGGGAAAAGAGCTTCATCATGGACCGGGTCGAGGCCGTGGTGCGATCGGGCGGGCTGAGCGCCGTGATCGTGGAACACGACATGGATATCGTCTTCAAGTACTCGGACCGGATCGTGATGATGCACGAAGGCCGCGTCCTTGCCGAGGGGACGCCGCAGGAGATCGTCCGCGATGAGCGGGTCGCGGCCATGCTGGGCCGGCGCGAGGGGGAGCGGGGCGAATGAACGCGATCGGGTCCGCCCCGCCGCCGCCCGCCGAGGCGGCCGGGCCGGGAACGGTGCTGGCCCTGCGCGACGTGAACACCTTCCGCGGCCCCGCGCACGTGCTGCGAAAGGTGTCGGTGTCCGTGCGGAACGGCGAGACGGTGTGCCTGGTCGGCCGCAACGGCGCGGGCAAGACCACGACGATGGACAGCATCATGGGCCTGCTGCCGGTGCGGTCCGGCGCCGTCGTCTACCGCGGACGCGAGATCACCGCGCTCGGGCCGTACCTCCGCGCGCGCATGGGCATCGGGTACGCCCCCGACGACTGCGGGATCTTCCCCGATCTCACGGTCGCCGAACACCTGCGGATCGGTCAGTGGCTCGCCCCGGGGCCGCGCGCGGCCGGCGGCGGATCGGCGGTCGCCGATCCCGCCGGCGCGATCTACGACCTGTTCCCGGAGCTGCGCCGGCTGCTCGGGCGGAAAGGCCTGCACCTCAGCGGCGGCGAGAAGAAGATGGTGGCGATCGCCCGCTCGATGGCGCTCCGGCCCGCGGTCCTGCTGCTCGATGAAGCCTTCGAGGGGCTCGCGCCCGCCGTCGTCAACCGGTTTGCCGATGCCGTCCGGAAGATCCAGGCGATGGGGATTTCGATGCTGATTGCCGAATCCAACGTGATGAGCGCCGCCAAGGTGGCCGACCGTCTCTATGTGATCGACCGGGGAGAGATCATTTTCGACGGCACGCCGGCCGAGGTGTTCAGGCACGAAGGCGTCATGCGAACGATCCGTGGATAGCGCATGAGCAGCCTGGCACGCGGTCTTCTGGGAGCGCCCGGGGTGATCCGGCGCGCCATCCGCGCCCGGCCGGGCCTCTTCCTGGGCGTCGCGCTCGCGGTGATCGTGCTCGATCTTTCCCTGCCGCTGCTCGTGCTTTCGGTCTTCCGGAAGCCGTGGGATCATTTCTCCTTCAACCCCTGGCTCCGGAACCTGCCCGGATGGCTGCTCTCCCCCACGCAGACGCTGGCGCGCAAGGTGGAGTTCGTCTCCGATGTCTCCCTCTTCTGGTTTATCGCCAGCAGCCCGTACGACGCGGCCGAATGGGGGTTTTCCGTGGGGCTGCAGGACCTCGTGCGGTGGCTGTATATGGGCGGGGTGTTCGGCGCCTACTTCGCGCTGTGGGCGTACGCGCGCGCCCGACTGGCATCCCGGCCGTGGCGGGGCGGCGGGCGCGGCGGAGCGGCGGGCGCGGTCCTGAGCACGCTCGGCCTGGCGACCTCGCCGTGCAGCGTGGCGGGGTGCGGCCTGCCGGTGCTTCCCGTGATGGGGCTGGCGCTGCAGGGCCTGACGAGCGGGACCCTCGCCGCGCTCACCGCCGTGTCCCGTCTGGCGACCCAGGCGGTGCTCGCCGGCGTGACCGTCGCGGTGGTCGCCCTGGCGTGCCTGATCGCCCTCAGGGAGGGGCCTCGATCGGTTGTGACACAACAGCAGGAACGGCGCGGCGAAAGGCTAACTTAGGCATGAGCGAGGGTGCGAGCCGAAAGAGGGAGGCAGAGAGCCATGGCTGACCAGGGAGTCACTCGCCGGGATTTCTTGCAGCAGCTCGGGGTGACGGTAGGCTCGGCGGCGGTCGCGGGCGCCGCCGGACATCTTGCCACGCCGCAGCCCGCAGACGCGCAGCCGGCCGCCGGGAAGATTCCCGATACGCCGTTCAAGGTGGGGCAGATGACGTTCTTCTCCGGGCCCGCGGCGGTGCTGGGCGAGCCCATGTACAAGGGGACCGTGCTCGCCCAGGAGGAGATCAACGACGGGGGCGGGCTGCTGGGCAAGCGCAAGATCGAGATCATCAAGGCCGATGAGAACGCCGGGACCGACGCCAACGTCAAGGAGCTGAAGCGGCTCAAGCTCTCGGAGAAGATCGACTTCTTCACGGGGATCACCTCCAGCGGCAACACGCCGGCCCTGGGCCCGGTCGCCGAAGAGCTCAAGGTGCTGACGATCTTCGTCGACGGCTGCACGGACTTTCTGTTCGACAAGGCCGTGCCCGATCCGAAGTATATTTTCCGGATCACGAACATCCAGTCGGCCGACGGGGTCACCTGCGGCCTCGCCATCGCCCAGACGCACCCCGAGGTGCGCAAGATCGCGCACATCCATCCCGACTACTCCTACGGCCGCAACGCGTTCGACCACATCCGGATCGTGAGCGAGAAGATGCTGCCGGGATCGCAGATCGTGATGGAGGGATGGCCCAAGCTCGGCACCACGGACTTCTCGGCCCACATCGCCAAGGCCATCTCGGCGAAGCCGGACATCCTCGTCTCGTCGGTGTGGGGCGGCGACTACGTCGCGTTCTACAAGCAGGCCCTCGGGTACGGGTTGTTCAAGAAGATGAAGTTTGCCACCACCCTGGCCCTCGGCGTGGCGCCGCACGCCATCGGCAAGGACCACCCCCAGGGCGTCATCGGGGGCTGCCACGCCAACTACTATTTCACGTACCCGCCGCAGGGCCGCTGGCCGGCCAACACGGATTTTGTCGGCAGGTACTACGCGCGGTGGAAAGAGTACCCCAACTTCCAGGCCGAGGGCGCGTACACGGGCCTGCACATGCTCAAGAGCGCGATCGAGCGGGCGAACAGGCTCACCGGCGGATGGCCCGACGACGAAGCGATCATCGGCCAGCTCGAGAGCCTGAGCTACGTCGGCCCCGGCGGCTACATCTACTTCCGGCCGGACAACCACCAGGGCTACAAGGACGCGATGACCGGGTTCACCAAGAACTACCCGGCCTATCAGTTCCAGACCATGGACACGAACCGGGTGATCGTGATCCCGATCCGGAGCATCACCGCGCCGCCCGGATGGAAGGGGACCGTCCCCACCCGGACCTACGATTGGATCGACAAGACCTGGCCGAAGGTCACCGGCTGACGGGTCGAACGTCCGAGGGGCGGGCGCCGCGGAGACGCGGGCCCGCCCTGTTCGTCTCCGCGGGTCGTGCCCTGAGCGTCGAGATGTCTGACCGCCGCGGTCGCGCCGGCGCCGGCCGGCGGATCGCGGCGCTCGCCGCGGCCCTCGCGGCGGCCCTCGCCGCGCCGGCGTGGGCGGGCCACGAGTCCCCGTTCTACCCGTCGTACTACCCGCAGGGGATCCGCCTGGAGACGGTCGCCCCGGCGGCCGCCGGGCGCCTGCTGGCGAACGCGTCGATCCATGCCTACGTCGGCGGGGATCCGTTTGCCGGCCGCCGGGTCCCCGCCGGCGTCGCCCCGGTGGAATCCCTGGGCGCCTACGTCGTGGTCACCGCAAACCCGGCGTCGGGACGGCTGGCCACCCCGTCGGCCCGGTGCGCAGCGGCGGCGGAGGTGATCCGGAGGCTCCGCCGGCAGCCGCCCGGCGCGATCGTCCGTTTTCCGTATCCGGTGACGCCGTACCACCGGGATTACCTCGAGCATGCCGATCTCGCCGCCTCTGCGCTCCACACCCCTTCCGCGGCGGCCCCGGAGGGGCGGCCGCAGGATCGGAGCGCGATCGTGATTGCGACCGGTCAGGCGGCGCGCCTCATCGGCGCCGAGGGGCCCAGGGCGCCTCAGGGGTCGCGGCAGTGGGACGCCCGGGTGGAGATCGTTGATGTCGACGCGCTGCTCGCCGACCGCGCGATCCGGTTTGCGGGGTGGGTGGGTCCGCCGTGGCTCAACGACGGATGGTTCGGCGCCTACCTCCTGATGGCGGAGCGCGTCGCCGACCCTGACCGCCGCGCCGAGATCGACCGCCTGTATCACCGCCTGGTGACGGGCGGGTTCCGCGGCGACGAAGACCGGGCGAACCTCGAGCGAACCCTCGTCTCGCGGCTGCGGGAGGGATGCGAGCGGGTGGTCGTCGGGTACACGCTGCGGCGGGAATACTACACTACCGACTACTCCAACGGCATCGAAAACGTGGGGTTCGACTCGCACAGCGGCTTGAACTCCGCGGTGTTCATCCGGACCGCCAAACTGAAGGACTTCCCGTGGAACGGCTGGCTGCGCCTGGGGGTGGCGGGGGCGCCCGCGTCTCCCTGGAACCCGATCAGCGGGTTCACCGACGTCTTCGGGAGACTGCTGTGGGCCGCGGTCGGAGACCCGGCGCTCCTGCCCGCGCCCTACAGCGGCGGGTGGTCGGCCAATCGCCTGGGCAGCTGGCGGACGTGGGGGGAGCAGGTCCGGCCGATCCTGGGCGGGACGGCCAGGCCGGAGAACCCGGCCGCCCCGCCGCTCGATGTCCCCAAGGATGCGCTGCTCCCGCATCCCGGCACCGGGATCCTGGAGCGGATCGGGCCGGGCGCGCGCGCCGGCGATATGGTGGAGTACCGGGTGCTGGCCTCTGCCTTTCACGACGGGACGGTGATGACCGTCGCCGACGTGCTGTATCCGTTTGTCCTCGCCTATCGGTGGAGCGGCGGGAATCCCCGGGATCCCCGCGCCTACGATCCCACGGTGGACCGGGCCACGGCGCTCGCGCGCCGGGCGCTGGTCGGGATCGCGGTGACCGGCACGCAGAAGGTGGTGAAGAACCTCGGCGGGGACCTGATCCTCCGGTACGACGTTCCGGTCGTCCGCGTGTACGTGAATGACTCCGGGGACGATCCCCAGCGGGCGGCCGATCTGGCGCTGCCCTGGAGCACGGTGCCGTGGCACGTGCTCGCGCTGCTGGAAGAAGCGGCGAAGCGCGGCATCGGGGCGCTCTCTCCCGCGTCGGCCCGGTCGCAGCATCTCGACGCGCTGGATCTCGTCCGCCCGGCGCGCCAGACCGAGCGGCTCCGGCGGCTCGTGGATGAGTTCGCCGCGCGTGGCTACGTGCCCGACGCCCTCAACGGATGGGCATCCGCCGACGAGGCCCGGCGGCGGTGGCGGGCGCTCGGGGCCTTTTATCGGGCGCACGGCCATTTTCTCGTGACCAACGGTCCCTACCGCCTCGCGACGTGGTCGTCTACGGAAGTGGTGCTGGAGGCGTTTCGGGATCTGAGCTATCCGCTGGGGGTCGGCTCGTTCGACAAGGACGTCTTCCCGCGGCGGGCGTCCATTCCGACGCTCGCGCAGCAGGGCCCCCGGGTCGAGTTCCGGCCGGAGGTGGAGCGGGTCATCAAGTACGACCGGTACTCCAAGATCGTCCGGGAGGCCCTGGGAAGCGAGACGTCGGGGGCCATTGACACCGTCACACCGAGCTGCCGGTACATCGTCGTGGGGAGCGACGGGCGCGTGGCGAAAATGGGGACGGCGCCCGATCCGAAGACCGGCGTGTACCGTCTGGACCTGGGGGAGGGGCTCGGCCCAGGCGCCTATACGGCCTTCGTGGCGGTGTTTCTCAACGACAACGACATGACTCCGGACGTCCGGGCGGTGTCCTTCCGCCAATAGGCCTCGAATCCCGCCGGGAGCCACTGGAGACGGGCCGGCGGCGGGAAAGGAGTCCCCCCGAAGGGGGGAGAACGCATCGCCTCGTACTAACGTACACGAATAAGCGAAAGCCGGGATCGTTCGTCTGAGAAGGCGCGCCGCCCCACCGGCGGCCGGGGGAGGGACGGATGATGGATCGCGTTTCGGGATCGCGGGGTCGCAAGAGGCTCAGCCGCCGGCAGTTGCTGACCACGGCGGGCGCGGGGGTGGCCGGCGCGACCCTGTCGCGGCTGGCGCCGTGGGAGGCCGGCATCGCCCCGGCGCAGATCATGGGGACCGCGCTGCGGATCCTGACCTGGAGCCACTTCGTCCCGGCCTACGACACCGCCTTCGACAAGTACGTGGCGAACTGGGGGAAGGCCAACGGGGTGGACGCCCGGGTCGACCACATCCCCATCGATCAACTTCCCACCCGCATCGCCGCCGAACTGTCCGCCGGCGCCGGACACGACGTCTTCCAGATGAACGGCCAGATCCAGACGACCCTCTACTACAAGAACATGGTCGACATCTCCGACATCTGTGAAACCCTGGGGAAGCAGTTCGGCGGCTGGATCCCGATGGCGAAGAACGTGGCCGTGGTCGACGGCCGCTGGTACGCGCTGCCCGAGTTCTACATTCCGCAGCCGCTGCTGTGGCGCACGGATCTCTTCGGGGAGTACGGCCTCAAGCCGCCGTCGACGTGGGAGGATCTCCGGCAGGCCGCGAAGGTGGGGAAGCCGAAGGGCCACGCCTCCGGGATGGCGATCTCGCATTGCAACGACTCGAACCACAACTGGCGGGCGGTGTTCTACGCCTTCGGGGTGAAGGAGGCCGATCCCAGCGGGAAGGAGCCGGCCTGGGACTCCAAGGAACTCCGGGAAGCGATGCGGTTCAGCAAAGCCCTGTACGATGAGGGCATGACCTCCGAGGTGCTCTCCTGGGACAACGTCTCCGATAACCGGTACCTGGACTCCGGCGTCGCGATCTGGATCCACGACGCGATCTCCGCCCTCCGGTCGATCGAGACCAGCAATCCCACGCTCTACGCCAGCGTGAACGTCGGCGCCGATGGGCTCGAACCGAAAGGCGCGGTCGGCCGGGCCGCGGTCGTCGACCCGACCATCCTCGCGATCTGGAAGTTCTCCAAGAACCAGGGGGCGGCCAGGGCCTTCCTCGAGCACTACGGGGGCGACGTGCAGTTCTCGCTGGTCGAGAGCAAGGGGTATAACATGCCGTACCTGAAGGGCTGGTACAAGAAGCCGATGCCGGGCGTGGGCGCCGACCCCAAGGTGGCGAAGATGCAGGATTGGGACAAGGTCGCGTATGTCTTCGGCTCGCCGGGCCCGGCGACGGCGCCGGCGGCGGAAGTGCTGTCGACCTTCGTCGTCCCGGACATGCTGACCCGGTATGTCCGCGGGGAAGACCTCGAGAGCGCCATCAAGTGGGGCATGGGTCAGATCAAGAACATCTACGCCAAGTACAAGTAGGGCGCCCTTCCCGGGGGGGACGCCGCCGTCTCGGCGCGTCCGTCCCGGGATTTTTCGCCCCACGCACATCGGGACGGGGGCCCGCCATGGCCGAGGTTGAACTGGTGACCGGAGGACGGGCCGCCGCCAGGCGTGGGACCTTTACCCGGGACCGCCTGGTGTTTGGCTATGCCCTCCTGGCCCCCGCCGTGCTGTACATGTGCCTGCTCGTCGGCGTGCCGTTTTTCTTCTCGCTCTACCTGAGCCTCAGCGACGCCACGGTCGGCAGCCAGGTCGCCAGGTTCGTCGGGTTCCAGAACTTCATCGCGATCTTCCAGGACAGCACGTTTCGCATGGCGCTGCGGAATACCGTCATGTTCACGGTGATCGCCGGGATCTGCAAGGGCCTCCTGGGGACGCTCATGGCCTTCCTGCTCATCCAGGAGGTCGGCGGGAAGAAGTTCATCCGGTCCCTGATCGTCCTGCCCTGGACGCTTCCGGTGGCCATCAGTGCGCTGGCATGGAAGTGGATGTTCGATCCGCAGTTCAGCGCGATCAACTACGTCGGCGTCCGCCTCGGCCTGATCCACGGGTGGCCCAACTGGATCGGGGAGCCGGGTCTGGCGATGGCGGCCGTGATCGCCGTGAACGTCTGGCGCGGCTTTCCGTTCGCGGCGATCGTGCTGATGGCGGCGTTTTCGGCCGTTCCGCTGGAGCTCCTCGACGCCGGGAAGGTCGACGGCGCGACCTTCTTTCACCGCTACCGCTACATCGTCATTCCCGTCGTCGCGCCGATCCTGTTCGTGGGGCTGCTCTTCGACACGGTGTTCACGCTGTCCGACCTGAGCATCGTCTATCTGCTGACGTTCGGCGGGCCGATGGGGACGACCGAGATCCTGCCCACCCGGGCGTTCGAGATCGGGATCCAGGCCGGCGCCCTCGGGCGGGGCGCGGCCATCGCCCTGGTGCTGTTCCCGATCCTGCTCCCCGTCGTCTACTTCCTGCTCAGGAACCTGCGGAGGCGGGAGACGCTGTGAGCGGGGTCGAGGTGATCCGGGGCCGGGAGGCGAGGCGTGCGGAGGGCGCGCGGCGGGCCCGCGGGCGGCTCGTCCGGCGCCACCTCCTCGTCTACGCGGGACTCCTGCCGTTTATCCTGATCGCCGTCTTCCCCGTGTTCTGGATGGCCGTGACCGCGTTCAAGACCGACAACGACCTGGTCAACCCCACGGTGTTTCCGTTCTGGTTCCACCAGCCGCCGACCATCACCCACTTCACGTATCTCTTCCAGCACACCTACTACGGCGACTGGATCTACAACACGATGGTGATCGCCGCCTGCGTCTCGGCGATCACCCTGCTCGTCGCGGTCCCGGCGGGGTACGCGCTCGCCCGGGTGGGGCTGCCCGGCGCCGAGAACATGGGGATCGCCATCTTCCTCGGGTACCTCATCCCGCCCATCCTGCTGTTCATCCCGCTGTCGCGCGTGGTCGGCCTGACCCACCTGATCGATACCAAGTGGGCGCTGGTGCTGGTCTACCCCACGTTCACGGTCCCGTACTGTACGTGGCTGCTCAGCGGGTTCTTCAAGACCGTTCCCCCCGAGATCGAGGAGGCCGCCCAGGTGGACGGGTGCGGGCGGCTCAGTGCCCTGCTGCGGACGGTCATCCCCGTGAGCTGGCCCGGGATCCTCACCGCGGTGATCTTTGCGTTCACCCTCACCATGCAGGACTTCCTGTACTCGCTCGTCTTCGTGTCGGTCTCCGACCAGAAGCCGGTCCCGCTGGGGGTGGCCACCGATCTCATCCGCGGCGACGTCTATTACTGGGGATCGCTGATGGCCGGGGCCCTGCTGGTCGGCATCCCCGTCGCGATCCTCTACAGTTTTTTCCTCGACCAGTTCATCTCGGGGATCACCAGCGCGGCGGTGAAGTAACGCGCGCGCCCGCCGGCGCGGGCGGAGACGTCCCATGATACGGATCGAGGCGGACCAGATGATCGACGGGCTGGCGGAGTCCCCCCGCCGGCCGGGGCGCCTCCTGATTCAGGGCGAGCGCATCGCCGGACTCCCGGGCGAGCACAGCGAGGCCGGCCCGGCCCCCTCGGCCCCGCGGGACCAGGTCACCCTCGCGCTGCCGGGATGCACCGTGCTCGCCGGCCTGATCGATTTTCACTCGCACCTCGGCATCGATACCCGCCGCGCGCGCCTCGGCGCGCAGGTCGGCGTGCCGGAGCCGGAATACACCGCGCATGGGATCAGCCGCATGCAGGAGGATCTGCGGGCCGGCGCGACCACCCTTCGGTTGTGCGGCGACCGCCACGGGATCGACCTGCTGCTGCGCCGCGCGGTCGACGAGGGGCGGGTCGTCGGCCCCCGGTTGATCGCGGCGGGCCGGGCCATCCGATCGCCGCGCTGCGCCGGCGGCGCCGTCGCCTCGGTGTTGACCGACGATCCGGACGAGATCGACCGCGCCGCCGCCGCGAACCTGGAAGACGGCGCGGATTTCATCAAGGTGTTCGTGTCCGATGGGGTGGGGGACCCCGCCGTGGAGCCGACGACCTGCTACTACGGGGAGGCGCACGTCGCCGCGGCGGCGCGGCGCGCGCACGATGCCGGCCGGCGCGTGGCCGCGCATCTCCTGGGCGGACCGGGGGTCGCCGCGGCCCTCGGCGGCGGGCTGGACGTGATCGAACACGGATGGTTCCTGACCGATCAGGACCTGGACCTCGTCGGGCGCTCCGGGGCGCTCCTCACGCTGACGACCGGCGTGCTGTGCGGGCCGCGCGGCCACGCGTTCGAGCGCACGCCCGAGGCCGGGCCGCGCCTCGAGCGTCTGGCCGGCCGGGCGCTGGAGACGGCGCGCAAGGTGATCGCGCGCGGGCTGCGCTACGTGGTCGGCACCGATGCGCTCCACGGCTGCCTGGCCGACGAGCTGGCGTGGCTCGTCACGCTCGGCGAGACGCCGATGCGCGCGATCCGCGCTGCGACCGCCTGGCCGGCCCGGGCGCTCGGGATGGAGGCGACGCTCGGCACCCTGGCGCCCGGCAGGATCGCCGACGTGATCGCCGTGGAAGGGGATCCGCTGGACGACATCACGGCGATGGGCCGGGTCAGGCTCGTGGTCAGCCGCGGCCGCATCGCGTATCTCCGTCCCTCGGAGGAGCGCCAATGAGGAAGGCCGGCGGGGAGCGGGGCAAAGGTCGGCAGGTCGCGGTGATCGGCCTCGGAGAGATGGGGCTCCCCATGGCCCGCAACCTGATCGGGCGCGGGTTCACCGTGGCCGGCTACGATGTTCGCGAGGAGGCCTGCCGGGCGTTCAGCCGGGCCGGGGGGCGTGCGGCCGCGGCAGCCGGTGAGGCGGTGCGCGGGGCCGACGCGATCGTGGTGATGGTGCGCACGCCCGCCCAGGCGGAGCAGGTGGTGCTGGGCGGCGCCGGCGTCCTCGGGCAGGCGCGGTCCGGCGCGATCCTGATCGTCATGAGCACCATCGGGGTGGCCGCCATGCGCCGCCTGGGGGCCGCCGCCCGGGAGCGCGGGTGTGCGTTTCTCGACGCGCCGGTGAGCGGCGGGCGCGAGCGGGCCGAGAACGGCACGCTGACGATCATCGTGGGCGCGGCGGCGGCGGATCTGGCCGCCGCGCGGCCGGTGCTGGAGGCCGTGGGCTCGCAGATCGAGCACGTGGGGGACGTCGGCGCCGGCACCGCGGTCAAGATGGCGAACCAGGTTCTGCTGTCGGTGAGCCTGCTCGCGGCCCGCGAGGTGGCGGGGTTGGCCCGCGCGGAGGGGGTCTCGATCGAGCGGCTGTGGGAGGTGCTGCGCACCTGCACCGGAACGACCTGGGTGGTCGAGCACTGGCCCACCGCCGCCGCCTGGATCGACGGCTACCGTCCCGGGACGTCCCTGGATATCCTGGTCAAGGATACAGGCCTGGCCCTCGATCTGGCGGCGGAGCGGAACGTGCCGGTTCGGCTGCTCCCGCTCACCGCCGAGATAATGGCGGCCTTGACCCGTGAGCTCGGCGCGGCGGGGCGCCCCCGCAGCGGCCCGCCCGGCGGCTGACGTGTCCGCTCCGCCCGCCTGCTAGGGCCGCGCCAGGAGCTGCCCGAAGCCGCGGACAGGTTGCCGGACGCCAGCGAGCCGGAGCGTGCGCCAGGCCGTCGCGGCAAGCGTGTCGACGACCGGCCGCGCCGTCGCGGCCTCCACCCGGTCAACGACGGCCGCCGCCGGAAAGTTGGTGCAGACGACGGCGATGCCGTCCGCAGCAGGCAACGCCACCTCCGCGAGCAGCGCCTCGATCCGGGGGAGGGGCACCTCGGCGAACTCATGGTTCACCGTGATCCCGAGGAAGGCCGACGCCACCACCTCGAGGTCCTCGGCGGCGAGCGTCCGGCGGATCGCCTCGTGTACCTCGGGGAGATAGGGCGTCGCCAGGCCGCACCGGGTGATCCCCAGCCGCCGGCAGGCCTCCAGCAGGTCCAGGGTGGACGTGGTCGCCGGGATCCCGGTCTCCGACTGGATCCGATCAACAATCTCTCGATCGGTCTGGAGCCCCTTCCAGGCGCCGGAGGTGCCGTTCCAGGCGATGACGTCGACGCGGGCGTCGGCGAGCAGCCGCGCGGCCTCCGTCATCGCCGCCGCCGTAAACTGGTCGAGCGACGACGGCTCCAGCGAGATATGCGTGACGCGGATCCGGGTGAAATGGACGGTCACCGCCTCCCCGAGGGCGGCGAAGATCCGGGTGGTGATCGGCTCGATCGCGGTGTTGGACGACGGCGTGATCATGCCGATGCGTGCCGGCCGCATCGGCGTCAGGCGCCCTCGATCATCGCGGCCGTCAGGCCGCGGACGTACGACGCCGCCAGGAGCGCGGCGATCGCCAGCACGGGCAGCCCTCCCATGCTGACGCCCGAGACAACCGTCAGATCTTCGAGGCTGATATCCATGGTCGACATGCCGGCCGCGATCGTCTGATGCCACTGGTTGGGCAGGAAGACGCCGGCGAGTATGAAGTCGCTGCTCAGCACGCCGAGCGCGAACAGGCCGGCCGCCACCAGGACCGGCCAGCTCATCGGCAGCACGATCCGCAGAAACGCCGTGAATCGGTCCGCGCCCTCGATGTAGGCGGACTCCTCGATGTCGGGCGACAGTTTTTGGAAGTACGCGGAAAAGAGCCACACGCAGAACGGGATGGCCAGCATCGGATAGGTCAGCACGAGGGCGCCCAGGCGGTCGTCCAGGTGAAGCCGGAACACGAGGCTGTACAGCGGCAGGAACAGCAGCGTCTGCGGGATGAGGAAGGCGGCAAACAGCGCGCGCCGCCACAGTCGCCATCCGGGCAGGCGCAGGCGGCCGAGCGCGTACCCGGCCGCGAGGCTGGTGGTGAGAATGACGGCCAGCGCCGCCGTGAAGACGATGACGGTGTTCTTCGTCCAGACCAGGAAGGGGACGGTGTGCGTCGTGAGCGCCGCGTGGGTCACCCATTCCTGCCGCTCGAACAGGTTCTCGTACCACTCGAAGGAAGGGTGCCGGACGTAGAAGGGGCTGCCGAAGACGTCTTCGTCGACGGACTTGAGCGATTCGATGGTCACCATGTAGATCGGGAAGATGCTGTAGACGGCGAGCAGCGCCAGGAGCGCGCCGTGGAGCACCGGGTGGAATCCGCGCTGGGCCCTCACGCCGGGTCCTCCTCCAGGGGCTCGAAGAGCCGGTAGCAGACAACGAGGACGGCGGCCAGGACCGGAAGGAGGACGAGCGACAGCGCCGCGGCCTTGCTCCATTGCCCGCCGGTGATCGCCAGGTCGAACGCCTGGGTCCAGATGATGGGGTACGTGATCCGAAACCCCGAGAGCATGTACACGTTCCCGAGGTCGACGACCGCGCCGACGATGGAGAGGAAGGCGGCGAGGGCCAGAAACGGCCTCAGGAGAGGCACCGTGACCATCCAGAACTTCCGCCAGCCGTTTTTCACTTCGAGCGCGGCGTAATCGAAGAGGTCCTGGGGGATGCCATTGAGCGCCGCGAGGAGGAAGATGCCCACAAACGATCCGCCGCGCCACACGTTGAAGATGACCAGGCTCAGGAACCGCCACGCGCCGATCCCAAACACCCCGTCAAAGGCGAACCGGACGTTCGACATCGCCAGGGAATAGGCCGTGTGGAGCGGGGGAATGATGAACCAGTACCATCCCACCAGCCCCAGGCCGCCCGGGTACGCCCAGGGGAGAAACGCCAGAAGAAACACGAGCGCCCGGCCGGGGAACGGCCGGGCGAGGAGCAGGGCCGTTCCCACGCCGACGGCAAGCTTCAAGAGGGTCGTGGCCGCCAGGTACCCGATGGCGTTCGCCGCACCGCGCAGGTACTCGGGGTCGGGGAGGACCGCCGCATAGTTGCTCAGGCCGACGAATGCCTTCGATGGATCCTGAACGCTGAAATTCGTCAGACTCAACCATACGCTCCAGCCGACCGGGTACGCGAGCACACCGAACACCAGCACGACCGCGGGGGCGAGAAGGACGTACGCCACCGCGATCTCGCGCCGCCGGCGGGCCGGCCCGCGGCGGGCGGACGCCGGCCTCGGCCCGGTCTCGGTAGCCGCCACCGCCACCTGTGACATGGGGGATGGTTTGCGCCTCCGGATGTGAAATCCTGGTGCAGTGGAAGACCTTACGGCGGTTCCCCGCCGCGTGTTCACTCGCTATCTCCCGCGATCCGTCAGGGATCTTGCCGGACCGGGCCAATCGGGCGACCGTCGATGTTGACACCAGTGGGGCACGGCGTACAATGCAATTGAGACCGAGATCGGCGTCGGGGACCCACCCGGCGACTCAACCCAAGGGGAGGCGGAACATGCGATATCGCGTCCGCCGATCGAGGCGGAACACTGGGACCGACCGGGAGACGCCACCGAAGCAGTGACGGAGCAGGGCCCGCGGCGGCCTCTGCTCCCGGCGAACCCCCGACCGCCTGCCGATCAGGGAGACTGATCTCCCCACTGGGTGGAGTGAGACTCCACGAAGGTGGAGTCGGGGCAAGGACGTAATAAGGCCGGCGGCACAATGGTGTGCCGCCGGCCTCACATTTTCGCCACCGCTGCCGCCGATCCGGGCCCGCGACCCGGGGCGGACGGCGGGGGCGTACTGGCCCACGCCGTTGGCATAGGCAGGCCTGACGAAGGGGGCGCGATCGTGGAGACTAGACCGCCGGGTCACGGCGTGCCGGCACCGCCGCCGCTGGAGGGGACCCGGGTCGTGGACCTCACCCGGTTCATGGCGGGTCCCTTCGGCACCGCGATGCTCGGGGACTACGGGGCCGATGTCCTGAAGATCGAGCCTCCCGGCGAAGGCGACGGCGCCCGCGCCTGGGGGCCGCCGTTTGCGGGGGGCGAAAGCATCTACTTCCTGAGCGTGAACCGCAACAAGCGGAGCCTGACCCTGAACCTCCGTCACCCCGAAGGGGTGGCGCTCTTCCTCAAACTCGTCGACCGGGCCGATGTCCTGGTCGAGAACTTTACCCCGGGGACGATGACCCGGCTGGGGATCGGCGATGACGTCCTGCGCCGCCGGAACCCGCGGCTGATCTACTGCGCCATCTCCGGATTCGGGCAAACCGGTCCCGATCGGAACCGGCCGGCGTTCGACCTCATCCTGCAGGGGGTGGGCGGCGTCATGGGCACCACCGGCGAAGAGGGCGGCGCTCCGGTGCGGGTCGGGGTGCCGATCGCCGACATCGCCGGCGGGATGTACGCGGCGTACGCGATCGTCCTGGCCCTCCTGGCGCGGGGCCGCACCGGCGCCGGCCAGTCCCTCGACGTGTCGATGCTCGATGCCCAGATCTCCTGGCTCTCCTATTATCTGGGACTCTATCTCGCGTCCGGGGAGATTCCCCCTCGGCGCGGGTCCGCCCATGCCACGGTCGTTCCGTATCAGGCGTTTGCCTGCGCCGACGGCCGTTACATCACGCTCGGGACGGGCACCGACCGGCTCTTTCGGCAGTTCTGCGAGGTGGCGGGGGTCTCGCTGGCCGACGACCCGCGCTTTGGGACGAATGCGGACCGCATCGTCCACCGTGACGAACTGATTCCGCGGCTGACCACGCTGTTCCGAACACGCCCGGCGGAGGAGTGGCTCGAGGCGCTCGCCGCCGCCGGCGTCCCCTCAGGCCCCATCGCCACGGTCGATCAGATCGTCAAGGATCCGCAGGTCCGCGCGCGGGAGATGCTGGTGGAGATCGACCATCCATCGGCCGGGCGCATCACCATCCCCGGGCTCCCGGTGAAGTGCTCCGCGACGCCCGGAGCGATCCGCAGGCCGCCCCCTCGCCTCGGGGAGCACACCGTTGAAACGCTCACCGACCTTGGAGTGCCGGCTGAGGAAATCCGGCGCCTGCGGCGCGAAGGAGTGATCTAGGCCCCCGCGAATGGTTCGCCCATGACGACTGGAACCGGAAGGCTCGATTACTTCGGCATCGATCCGCTGCTCAGCGAGGACGAGCGCCTGACCCGGGACACCGTGGGACGCTTGGTCGACCGTGAGGTGATCCCGCGGATCGGCCGCGCGTGGCTGGCCGGCGAGTTTCCCCGCGACCTGGTCGGGAGACTGGGAGCGCTCCGGCTGTTTGGGGCCAACCTTCCACAAGAATATGGCTGCGCGGGCATGAGCAACATCGCCTACGGGCTCATCATGCAGGAACTCGAGCGGGGCGACAGCGGCGTGCGGTCGTTCGCCTCGGTGCAGGGCGCGCTGGTCATGTATCCAATCTTCGCGTACGGCAGCGAGGAGCAGCGCAGAGCCTGGCTCCCCGCGATGGCGGCCGGAGAGAAGATCGGGTGCTTCGGCCTCACCGAACCGAACGCCGGGAGCGATCCGGGCGCGATGCAGACCCGCGCGCGGCGGGTCTCCGGCGGGTGGGCGCTGGACGGCACCAAGATGTGGATCACCAGCGGCTCGATCGCCGACGTCGCGCTCGTCTGGGCCAAGGCCGAGGACGGCGTGGTCCGCGGGTTCCTGGTCGATCCGCACACGCCGGGATTCTCCGCCCACGACATCCACACCAAGGCGTCGATGCGGGCGTCGGTCACGAGCGAGCTCGTGCTCGAGAACGTCCGGATCCGCGAGGAGGACGCGCTGCCCGGCGCGGTGGGCCTGGGCAAGGCCCTCGGCTGCCTGACCCAGGCGCGGTACGGCATCGCCTGGGGGGCGGTCGGCGCGGCCATTGCCTGCTACGAAGAGGCCTTGGCCTACGCCCGCGATCGGATCGCCTTCGGCCGGCCGATCGCCGCGACGCAGATCATCCAGGAGCGGCTGGTGAACATGCTGAGCGAGATCACGACGGCGCAGCTGCTCGCCTACCACCTCGGCCGCCTCAAGGATGCCGGGACGATGCGGTACACCCAGGTGAGCATGGCCAAGCGCAACAACGTCCGGATGGCGCTGCGCGTGGCGCGGGAGGCGCGCACCATCCTCGGGGGGTACGGCATCACCCTGGAGTATCACGCGATGCGGCACGCCGCCAACCTCGAATCGGTGGACACCTACGAGGGCACCTACGACGTCCACACGTTGATCCTTGGGCGGGACATCACCGGCATCGACGCCTTCGGAGCCCCCGAGTCCTGATGCAGGCGGCGGCGCCTGCGCCCTCCGGATTGGGGACGCTGCACGGGCGGGTGACCCTTCTCGCCGGGCTGGCATTCGGCAGCAACGGCATCACCCTGGGGGTCATCAGCTACTCCCTCCTGGGCCTCAAGGCGTCCTGGGGGCTCACGCCGGGCCAGGCCGGGCTCCTGGTCATGGCCTCCGGCGCGGGGCAGCTCACCGGCGGGATCCTCGTCGG
Organism: Candidatus Segetimicrobium genomatis; assembly: GCA_005882275.1. GTDB lineage: Bacteria > Sysuimicrobiota > Sysuimicrobiia > Sysuimicrobiales > Segetimicrobiaceae > Segetimicrobium > Segetimicrobium genomatis. Next base: position 33,839 of record VBAK01000118.1, on the reverse strand, counting down.
GTACCTCGCGGACTGGGTGGGGCGCAGGTGGGGGTACGGGGTCACGGTGGGGCTGAGCAGCGTCGCCACCGCCGCCGCGGCGCTCGCGCCGTCGCTTGCGTGGCTGGTCCTCGCCCTGTTCATCGCCGGGATCGGGTTCGGCGGCGTCGCCCCCGTCGCGACGAGCCTTGTCGGCGAGTTCGCCCCTCCCGAGTCGAGAGGCGCGCTGATGGGCTGGACGCAGGTGATCTGGATCGCCGGGTGGATCCTGGCGGCGCTGGGGGGCGTGATCCTGGCTCACGGGGTCGAGTGGCGGCTCGTGTTCCTGGTCGGGCTCCTGCCGCTCGCGCTCGCCGTGGCCGGCCCATGGCTCGTGCCGGAATCGCCCCGCTACCTGGTGGCCCACGGCCGCCGGCGTGACGCCGAGGCGCTCGCGCGCCGGCTCGCGGACCGATACGGCGTCGTGCCCGATCTCCCGGCGCAGGAGCAGGCCGGCCGGGTCTCCATGCTCGCGCACCTCGGCGAACTGTGGAGCCCGCGGTTCCGGCGGCGCAGCCTGGTGATCTGGACGGTCTGGTTCGTGATGATCAGCGCGTACAACGGCCCGATCATCTGGCTGCCGGCCCTGCTGGCGGCGGCCGGCTTCCCGCATCCCGCGCAGGCGTCGCTGCTCGTCTCCCTGGTGATGGGCCTCCCGGTGATCGCGGCGACGCTGTTGATCGACCGCGTCGGGCGAAAGCCCGTCATCATCGGCGGGCTGGCGATGGCGGCCGCCGGGGCCGCCGGGGTCGCGATGGCGCGGAGCGAAGCCGGGGTGGTGGGAGCGGCGATCGCCCTGGCGGGCGGCGTCCTGGCGTCGTGGCCGGTCATCCTCAGCTACGCCGCGGAGCTGTATCCCACCCGGATCCGGGCGACGGCGACGGGGTGGGCCTCCGCGGCCGGCCGCACCGGGGCGATCCTGGCCCCGGCGATGCTGGGGCTGCTGATGCGGTCGTGGACGGCCGGGCGCGGGCTCGCGTTGAGCATTTTCGCCGGCGCTCTGGTGATCGCCATCCTGATCGTGCTGTTCCTGGGTGAGGAGACGGCCGGCCGTCCTTTGGAAGAGGTCGCCGAGCAGGCCTGAACACTTCCGCCGCGCCGCACGTTCTTCGTAGGTGAGGGTCAGGGGTGAGCGGCAGGGGAACGTCATTCGGGGCGCTCAGCCGCGTCACCCCGGGACCACCGGGTCGACGCACGGGCGCTGGCGGAGAGGACGGTCGGCGCGGGCCAAACAATCGAGTGGAGGGGAGGCGGCGATGCGTAGGCATGCTGGGGTGGCGGTCGCGGTGGCCCTGATCGCGGGGCTCGTGGTCGGCGGGGTGGTTCAGCCCGCGGTCGGGCAGGGGAACGTGATCATCCAGGCCGTGAAGCTCTTCGGCATCGGGTACGTCGTGAAGCAGTATGGATCCCAGATCAACGACGCCATCAACTCGCTGATGGCCAACAACAAGGCGAAGAACAGGGACATGACCAAGGTGGTGCCGATCCTCAGCGTCGGGGTCGGCATCGCCTCGAACAACCCCGGGTCGTACATCGGGGCGGCCCAGGTGCAGGGGCCCGCGTCGGCCGTGAACAAAGTGGAAGCGGTGGCGCAGATCGAAGGGTCGTTTCTCGGCTCGGTGAGGCTCCGGGGCCTGATCCCGGTCGACAGCCTCAACCCGATCGCCGGCAACCTGCACCGCGTGTACGGGGTCGGGGTGTCGGCCCTGGTCGACTTCCAGCTCTAGCCGCGCACCCGGCCGGCCTTACAACCGTGACGTGGCGCGCAGCCGCTTGAGCGGCACCCCGCAGTTCTCACAGTAGTGCTGGCGCAGGTCCACGACTTTTGCGCCGCACTTCCAGCAGTGGGAGACGAGCGGCGAGTGACACTTCGGACACCGCGATTGCAACGTGGCGACCCGGACGGTCTCCACCGCGCCGTCGCACTCGGGGTTGGAGCAGATGGCGAGGAGCGGTTCGCAGGGTTCGGACCGCGGCAGGATCCGCTTGAGCGGCACGCCGCAGTACGTGCAGTAGGACGCGAACGGGTCGGCCAGGGCCCGCTCACACTTCCAGCACCGCTCCAGCATGGACGAGCCGCAGGTGGGGCACCGCTCGGGCAACTGCTCGGACCGAGGCGCGGCGGCGTGCCTGGTGCAATCCGGGTTCGAGCAGATCGCGATTAGGACCGTCGGCATGATCGGTCCCCCCTTTTCCGGTCCTTTCGCGGTATCCTGGGAATCTCCTGTTCGGCCCGGTGAGACCCCGGCCGTTCCGGGCGCCGGCCTGCGGCGTGAGCCAGGACGTGCCTACGGCGTGAGCCAGGACGTGCCGGCAGGCGGGTTCCCGGCCGGCGCTCACCCGCGCCGGTAGAACCACCGCTCGATCTCCGGCGCGCGCACCCGGACCATCGTCGGGCGCCCGTGAAAGCAGGAAAACGGGTCCGCCGCCCGCGAGAGCGCGTCGAGCAGGCCGGCCATCATCGTCGGGTCGATGGCGTCCCCGGCCCGCACCGCCGTATGGCAGGCGGTGGCGATCGTCAGCCGCTCCTCGAGCGACCGGCCGGCATGGGGGCCGTAGTCGTCCTGGAGATCCCGCAGGCACGCGCGAAACACCTCGCCCGGCGCGCGGTGGCCGGCGATTGCCGGGACGGCCGTGAGGCGCACCGTCTTGGGTCCAAACAGCTCCACGTCGAAGCCGAGCGACCGAAGCGGAGCCTCCAGGTCGGTCAGGACGGCGGCCTCCTGAGGCGTTAACTCCAGGACGATGGGGGTCACCAGCCCCTGCGCCTGCACCCCCTCGCGCGCGCGGCGGGCGATGAGCTGTTCGAACAGGATCCGCTCATGCGCGGCGTGCTGATCGATCAGCACCAGGTCCTTGCCGGACTGGCCGATGATGTAGGTCAGCGCCAGCTGGCCGATCACCCGGATCGGCGGCCAGGGGAGATCCGAGGCGGGGGCGTCCGTGATGTCCAGGGCGTCTCCGGTGAGGGGCGGGCGGTGGGGCACGCCGAGGGTTCCCGTGCCTGGGGCATGAGCCGGGACGCCCTCCAGGCCGCCCGCGGTTGCGGCGTCCGCCGGGGCATCCGGGGGCAGCGCGGGGATGACGTGGAGCAGCGGCACGCGGTGCAAGGTCCGCCGGACCGCTCGCTCAACGTCCTCGAACAATTCCCTCTCGCGCACGAACCGGACCTCTGCCTTTCGGGGATGGACGTTGGCGTCGACGTCCTCCGGAGCGAGGCGCACGGAGAGCACGGCGGCCGGATGCCGGTCCTCGGGAATCAGGGTGTGGTACGCCTGCGCGAGCGCGCGGGCCAGCAGGGGACTGCGGACCGGCCGGTTGTTGACGAGGAACCACTGGTGCGTCCTCCGGCGCTGGGCCACCTGCGGGGTGCCGAGGACTCCGCCGAGCGTGCCCGTGGCTCCGATCGCCGAGACCTCCAGGGCGTGCGCCGCCACCTCCGGGCCGAGGACCCTGCGGGCCCGTTCGGCAAAGGTCTCAGGCGGAAACCACAGGATTTCCTGGTCCTCGTCGGTCAGCCGGAACGCGACTTCGGGCGCGGCCAGGGCCAGCGCCTCGACAGTGTCAACGATCACCGCGCGCTCCCGGGCCGGCGATTTGAGAAATCGCCGGCGCGCGGGCGTGTTGAAGAAGAGGTCTTCGACGCCGACGGTGGTGCCCTGGGGCCCGCTCGCGGGCCCCAGGCCCTGACGGGTGCCGCCCGCGATGACGATCTTGACGGCATCCGCCCCCTGGATGCGCGTCACCATCTGCACGCGGGCGACCGCCGCGATGCTGGGCAGGGCCTCCCCCCGGAAGCCGTAGGTCCGGACGTGCCGCAGGTCCTCGGCGGTGCGAATCTTGCTCGTCGCGAAGCGCTGGAACGCCAGCGGCACCTCCGCGCCGGGGATGCCCGCGCCGTCGTCGCTGATCCTGATGAGCCGCTGGCCGGCGCCCCCGATCTCGATGACGATCCGCCGGGCGCCGGCGTCGAGGCTGTTCTCGATCAGTTCCTTGACGACCGATGCCGGACGTTCCACCACCTCTCCCGCCGCGACGCGCTCGGCGGCGCTCTGGGGGAGGACCTGGATGCCTGGGCCTGCGCTCACGTCCGCCGTGGGGTCCCCTGTGATGGGAATGGGATCACTGTGCTGTCCGGCCGCTCACCCCCGGGCCCCGGCCGGCCGGAGGCGCGCTGGGGTGGACCGTGGGACGCCCCCGCTTCGAGCAGGGCCCGGAGGGTGGACAAAAAGTTCAGGGCCTCGATCGGCGTCATCCGGGACAGGTCGGCCTGCCGGAGGGCTTCCTCGACGGGGGAGGGCAGCGGCAGCGGCAGCGGAAGCTGCCGGCTGCGCGACGGGCCGCGCCTGGCGCGGGGCGAGCGCTGGGACGCGGAGGCCGCCTCGAGGCCGGCCAGGACCTCGCGCGCCCGCTGGATCACGGGGTCGGGGACTCCCGCCAGGCGCGCGACGTGGATTCCATAGGATGACGCCGCCGCCCCGACCGCGACGCGGTGGAGGAAGACGATATCCTGACCGTCCTCTTTGACGAGCACCTGGGCGTTGGCCACGCGCGCCAGCTGCGAGGCGAGCTCGGTCAGCTCGTGGTAATGCGTGGCGAAGAGGGTCCGCGCCCCCACCCGGTCGTGAAGATCTTCGACCACCGCCCACGCCAGGCTCATGCCGTCGTACGTGCTGGTGCCTCGCCCGACCTCGTCCAGGATGACCAGGCTCCGGGCCGTGGCCTGCGTGAGGATGCGCGCCACCTCGATCATCTCGGTGAGGAACGTGCTCCGGCCCGCGGCGAGGTCGTCGCTCGCCCCCACCCGCGTGAAGATTCGATCGACCGTGCCGATCTCGGCCTCGCGCGCCGGCACGAAGCTGCCCATCTGCGCCATGACGACCATGAGGGCCGCCTGCCGGATGTAGGTGCTCTTGCCGCCAAAATTAGGGCCGGTGACGATGAGGATGTCGGGGCCGCCCGGATCGAGCGAAAGATCGTTGGGGACGAACCGGTCGACCCCGATCGCCTGCTCGACGACGGGGTGGCGGCCCCCCACGATGCGGAAGACCCGCTCGTCCGCCAGGCGGGGCCGGACGTACCGGTGGCGGACGGCGGCTTCGGCGAGCGCCGCATAGACATCGACCTCGGCCACCGCCCCGGCCGCGGCCTGGAGCGGGGCGATCTGCGCGCGGACGGCATCCCGCAATCCGCAGAACACGTCGTATTCCCTTGCGGCGATGCGCTCCTCCGCGGTGAGGATCAGCGCCTCGCGGTCCTTCATCTCGGCTGTGATGTACCGTTCGGCGCCGACGAGCGTGCCTTTGCGAATGTACTCTCGCGGCACCAGGTGTTCGTTGGCTTTGCTCACCTCGATGTAGTAACCCATCACCTGGTTGTAGCCGACCTTGAGGCTGCGAATGCCTGTGCGCGACCGTTCGGCGGCTTCGAGCCCGGCCATCCACTCGCGGGCCGCCTGGCTGCCGGCGCGGAGGCGATCGGCTTCGGGGTCGAACCCCGGCCGGATCAGGCCGCCGTCCTTGGGCGATAGGGGAGGGGAGTCGACGAGGCCGCGGCGGAGGACCTCGACGAGATCAGGGGGGACGGCGAGCGCGGCTGCCCGCGCGCGGATCTCCTCGGCTGCGGGCGGCGCCGGGCCCGAATCCGGGGGGCTCGTCAGGATGGGACCGAGGGCCGGCAGCGCCTCGAGCGCGTTGCGCAGCGCGGCGAGATCGCGGGGCGTGCCCGCCTCGTGGGCCAGCCGGCCGGCGAGCCGCTCGATGTCCCCGATCGCCCTGAGATGAGTCCTGAGCGCCTCGCGGACGGGAGCGGTGACCACGAACATCTCGACGGCGTCCAGGCGGGTGCGGATCTCCTCAGGATCGAGGAGCGGCTGCCGCATCCAGCGGCGAAGCAGGCGGCCGCCCATCGGCGTTTCTGTGAGGTCGAGCACACCGAGGAGCGTGTCCTGGGCGCCGGCGTCCCGCGGATGCGCCCACAGGCCGAGCGCCCGCTGGGTCGCATCATCGAGGATCATGGTGGAGGTCCGGGGGAGCATGCGCACGCTGCGGAGGTGGGGCAGCGGCCCCTTCTGCGTCTCCCGGAGATACTGGACGAGCGCGCCGGCCGCCCCCGTGGCGAGGGGGGCGCTCGAGAGGCCGAACGCATCGAGGGTGGCCACCCCGAGGTGCTCGCGCAGGGTCCGGTCTGCCGCCGCCGGGTCGAACCGGTGGGCGTCGTACGGGGTCGCCGGCACGTCTTCCATGACGAAGGCCGCCGCCTCGGAATCGTCGGGGACGAGCAGCTCTCGAGGCCGAAAGCCGGCGAGCGTCTCCGAAAGATGCGCCGGGGTCTCTCCCTCCGTGGCGTAGAACTCCCCGGTGGACAGATCGGCCAGCGCCAATCCCCACCCGTGGCTCCCGGGGGCCACGGCCGCGAGGAAGTTGTTCTCCCGCGCGCTGAGGAGGTCGTCCTCGATGACGGTGCCGGGCGTGACGACGCGGACGACCTCGCGGCGAACCAGCGTCCGGGTCTGCTTCGGGTCTTCGACCTGGTCGCAGATGGCGACCCGGTGGCCCCGGTCGATCAGACGCCGCAGGTACGAATGGAGCGCGTGGTGGGGGATCCCGCACATCGGGATCCGCCGGCCTTTCGCCACCGGCCGGCTGGTCAGGGTGAGCTGGAGCTCCCGCGCGACCAGATGGGCGTCCTCGAAGAACGCTTCGAAGAAATCGCCGAGGCGGAAGAGCAGGATGGCCGTGGGGTGCTGATCCTTGAGCGCCCGATACTGGCGCATCATGGGCGTCAGCTCGCTCATGCCCGTTTCTCTTCGTCGCGCCGCCTCGAGGTCCCCCCTGGGATGCCGGAGAGGTGCGGCCGCGGACATCCTCGGAGGTGGGGGGAGGCCGAGGCGGTAATGCCGAAGAAAGCCCTCATGAACGGATCGCATCGACGCCGGCAGCGTCCGGGGTCCGCGCTCTCGACACCGGCCGGACGCGCCTCCCCGCCGCCGGCGACACCGGTCTCCGGGAAAGCGTCCGGGGTGGCGGCCTCCCCGCCGGCCGCCCCCGTCACGGCCCCCAACTCCGGCACGGGGGAAGAGGCGTGGGAGCGGACCCACCTCGAGCAGACCATGTTCGCCATGGCGCGGGAGCACGCGGACGACGCCGCCCGGTGCGCCCGCGCAACCCCTCCGGACCGCGAGGGCGAGCAGACGCACAGCCTCGTCGCGCTGCTGATGTCCTTTCTCGCCGTCGAGGCGTTCATCAACATGGTCGGCGCGGACCGGCTGGGGAGCCGGTACCGCCATTACGACCGGATGTCGCCTGAGGGCAAGTGGATGGAGGTGACGCGCCTCGTCAGCAAGACCGGGAAGACCTTCGACGAGGACGGCGAGGACCTGCGGGCCCTGTCGACGCTCCGGACCTGGCGCAACATGCTCACGCACTACAAGGGCGAGTACGAGGATGTCCAGCAGGCCGGCCGGGGCGGCGAGACGAAGATCGAGGCGCTGCTGTCGGCGGACCATGCCGCGAAGGCCGTGGAGATCGCGCGCAATCTGTATCGGGCGTTCTACGCGTTTGACCGCCGCTCGGCGCCGCGGCAGTTCCTCTGGCTCGACGACCGGCAGCACCGGGCGCCGTCCATTCCGGGGCCGCCGGCGCCCACCAGGTCGCCCACCGCGGTGAGATCATCACCGGCGAGATCATCCAGGCCGGGTGGGCCGCCCAGGGGGGCGGCGGGGGCCGCCGCCGTTGTCTCGGGCACCCCCGGCATCCGGCCCGACGGGTCCGTGGGTGGAGGCGCGGCGCCGGACCGGGGATCCGCGCCGGGCGCGCATGCGGCGGCCGCCGACGGCCCGCATCCCCCCTTCGGGGGCTCCAAACCGGAGAAGGGCCAACGGCAAGCAGAGGTTGCGGCAGGACCTCAGGGCGCGCTGCCCGCCGCGCCTGGTGGCGCGCGCCGCCGCCGCCGTCGTCGCCGCCGCCGTTAGGGGATCCGGTTGAGGGATCCGGCCCTCGTCGTCATCGCCGGTCCAACGGCCGTGGGCAAGACATCGGCTGCGGTGGCCCTCGCCCGGCTGATCCCCGCGGAGATCGTCTGCGCAGACTCGCGCGTCATTTATCGGGGCATGGACATCGGGACGGCCAAGCCAAGCCGCGCCGACCTGGAGCAGGTTCCCCACCACCTTCTCGACATCGCGCAGCCCGATCAGGTCGTCACCCTCGCCGAGTACCAGCGCCTGGCCGGCACGGCCATCGCCGGGATCCGCGGGCGCAACCGCGTCCCGCTGCTGGTCGGCGGGACGGGGCTGTACATCCGCGCGGTCGTCGATGGGTTCCAGATTCCGGCGGCCCCGCCCGACTGGCGCCTGCGCGCGGCGCTGGAGGCGGAAGAGCGCGCCGGCGGCTCCGGCACCCTCCACCGGCGCCTCCTTCAGATCGACCCCGAAGCGGCGGGCCGTATCCATCCCCACAACGTGCGGCGGGTCATTCGGGCGCTCGAGGTGCAGACGAGGACCGGGACGTCGATCTCGATGCTCCGGCGGCCCGCGGCCGGGGCAGGCGACGAACGCCCGCCGGCCCAGACCGCTCCCCACGTTCAGGTGGCGCACCGGCCCCCGGGGCCCGTCGCGATGATCGCGCTCGTGGCGGATCGCGCGCGCCTCTATGAGCGCATCCACCGCCGGATCGACCAGCAGCTTGCCGGCGGGCTGGTGGAGGAGGTGCGCGGTCTGCTCGCGGCGGGGTATGCGCAGACGCTCCCCGCGCTGCAGGCGCTGGGGTACAAAGAGCTGGTGCCGTACCTGGAGGGCAGCGTGTCCCTCGAAGAGGCCCGGGCGATGTTCCGGCGCAACACCCGGCGGTACGCCAAGCGGCAGCTGACCTGGTTTCGGGGGGATCCCCGCTACCACTGGCTGGATGTGGGCGACGATCCCCCGGAGGTGGTCGCCGGGCGAATCCGTGCTATGATCACGGTGTGACGCCTGAGCAGAGGAGGGCCTGATGGAGATCGCGCGCCGGATGCGCAGCATCCCGCCGTATCTGTTTGCCGACCTCGACCGGAAACGGGCGGCGCTCCGCGCGAAGGGGGTCGATGTCATCAACATCGCGATCGGAGATCCGGACCTCCCGACCCCGCCGCACATCATCGCGGCGCTGACCGAGGCCGCGCGAAACCCCGCGACGCATGTCTACCCGCCCTACGAGGGCACGGCGGAGTTCCGGCAGGCCGTGGCGGGATGGTACGCGAGGCGCTTCGGCGTTTCCCTCGATCCCGACCGTGAGGTCCTGGCGCTGATCGGCTCGAAGGAGGGGCTCGCGCACATCCCCTGGGTGTTTGTCGATCCCGGCGACGTGGTGCTCGTCAGCGATCCCGGGTATCCCGTGTATCAGACCGCCACGCTCATGGCGGAAGGGACACCGTATCCGGTGCCGCTGCGTCCCGAAGACGGGTGGCGGCCCGACCTGGGGGCGATTCCCGAGGCGGTGGCCCGCCGGGCCAAAGTATTCTTCCTCAACTACCCCAACAATCCGACGGCCGCCGTTGCCGATCTCGCCTTCTTCAACGACGTCGCCGACTTTGCGCGCCGGCACGGGATCCTGGTCGTCCACGACAACACCTACTCGGAGATTGCCTACGACGGGTTCCGGCCGCCCAGTTTTCTCGAGGCGCGTGGGGCCAAAGAGGTCGGCATCGAGTTCCACTCGCTCAGCAAGACCTACTGCATGACCGGGTGGCGGCTCGGGTTCGCGGTGGGCAACCCGGAGGCCGTCCAGGCCCTGGGAACGTTGAAGACCAACATCGACAGCGGACAGTTTACCGCGATCCAGGCCGCGGGCGTCGCCGCGTTGACGGGGCCTCAGCAGGCGGTGCGCGAGCGGGTGGCGACCTGGGAAGCTCGGCGGAATGCCGTCGTGCGCGGCCTCCGTGCCGCCGGGCTGGACGCGCCGATGCCGCGGGCGACCTTCTACCTCTGGATCCCCGTGCCCGGGGGATACGACTCGGTCTCGTTTGCCGCGCACCTCCTCGAGGCTGCCGGCGTGGCGGTCGCGCCCGGAATCGGGTACGGACAGCGCGGGAACGGTCATATCCGCATCTCGCTCACCGCCCCCGACGATCGGTTTGCCGAGGCGATCCGCCGCATCGGCGACCGGGTAGGCGCCACGGCTCGACCCGGCGGCCGGTAGGGGAGACCGACGATCCGCACCACGGGAGGACCCCAGGGCCACAAGCTTCGCCGGGGGCTCGATCGCTTGAGGCAGGAGCGTGTGGAGGGCGATGCGCTCCCTCGGGCGACCGACGGGGGGCCGGAGCGGGCGGTGCTGGTCGGGCTGTCCGCCGACGCTGACGGCGGCGGCACGCTCGAGGAACTGACCCGGCTGGCCCAGACGGCCGGCGCGTCCGTGGTCGGGATCGTCGCGCAGCGGCGCGCCCGGGCCAATCCCGCGACGTTCGTCGGGCGCGGCAAGGTCGAGGAAGTCCTGGCGCGTGCCCGCGAGACGGGGGCGGACCTCGTGATCGTCGACGGCGAGTTGTCCCCCGCTCAGCAGCGGAACCTCGAACGCAGCCTGCACACCAAGGTCCTCGACCGCACCGCGCTCGTCCTGGACATCTTCGCGCAGCGGGCGCGGACCAGCGAAGGACGCCTCCAGGTCGAACTCGCCCAGATGACATACCTCCTGCCGCGGCTGGCGGGTCGGGGCGGGATCCTGTCGCGGCTGGGCGGCGGCATCGGCACCCGGGGGCCCGGCGAAACCAAGCTCGAGGTCGACCGGCGGCGGATCCGGTCCCGCATCACCGGCCTCGAGCGGCAGATCGAGTCGCTGCGCCAGCACCGGCGGCTGCAGCGTCAGGTGCGGACCGAGGCGGCGCTCCCGGTGGTGGCGCTGATCGGGTACACCAACGCTGGGAAGTCCTCGCTGCTCAACACCCTGACCCGGGCGGACGTCATGACCGCGGACAAGCTGTTCGCCACCCTGGACCCGACCGTGCGGAAGGCCGTGCTGCCCAACCGCCGCCCCGTGCTGTTCGTGGACACCGTGGGATTCATCCAAAAGCTGCCGCACGACCTCGTGGCGGCCTTCCGGGCCACGCTGGAGGAGGTGGTGGAAGCCGACCTCCTCGTCCACGTGATCGACGGCAGCCATCCCCGCTGGTCCGAGCAGATGGCGGCCGTGGAAGATGTGCTGGTTGAACTGGGGGCGGCCGAGACCCTCCGGATCAATGCCATCAACAAGATCGACCGGATCACCCGGGAGGCGCTGCGGGACATAGAAGCGGAGGTCCCCGGCGCGATCCCCATCTCCGCCCTGCGGCGGCTGGGGCTCGTGAACCTGCTGCGCACCATCGCGCAGCGCCTGCCGGACCCGATCCGGCGGGTCAGCCTGGTGATCCCGTACACCGAGGCCGGGGTCCTGGCGAAGATCTATGCCGAGGGGCGGGTGCTCCGCCGAGAAGACCGGGACGATGGGACGCTGGTGGAAGCGGAGGTCCCGCCGAGGACCCTGGAGCGGCTCCGGCCGTACCTGCGCGAGCCCGGGACCGCCTAGTTAGTGCCGTTGGGCCGGCCGGGCGCGGTCTATCTCGAGAAGGACATGGAGCCCCGCCCGCGCCGTTCCGCTCGGCCGGGGCGCTCCGCAGCGCGTGCAGGGCACGCGGGGCGCTCCACGGCCCCGCCGCCGCTGACGATCCGCGCGGGCACCGTACGGGACACTCGGACGATCTACGCCATGCTGAAGGGACTGGCCGGGTACGAGCGGCTCCTCGGTCGGTTCCGGTCCAGCGTCGAGCGCGTCCGCCGCGACGGCTTCGGGGCGCGCCGCTACTTCCGTACTCTGATCTGCCGGATCGGCCCGAAACCGGTGGGTGTCGCGGTGTACTTCTTTACCTACTCCACATTTGAAGCGCGTCCGACGCTTTACGTTGAGGACGTGTTCGTGTGGCCTCGATACCGGGGCAGGGGAGCGGGCGGCGCGCTGCTGGCCGAACTCGCGCGCATCGCCGTGCGAAAGGGCTGCGCCCGCATGGAGTGGACCGTGCTCGACTGGAACGCGCCGGCGATCCGTTTCTACGAGCGGCTCGGGACGATCATGCGCCGGGAGTGGGTGCTCGCCCGCCTGACCGGGGCGCCGCTGCGGCGTTTGGCCCAGGCCCGGCGCGGGGCCGGGCGGCGGGGGTCGCGCGCGTTCACCTCGCGGTCGCGGGCCCGAATTCCCTCTTAGGGGAGCCGGCGGATCAGGGCCACGACTTTCCCGAGGACGGTGGCGTCCCGGGTCAGAATCGGCGTCATGGTCCGGTTTTCCGGCTGCAGGCGGATGTGGTCGCGCTCGCGGTAGAACCGTTTCACCGTCGCCTCGTCCCCGATCAGGGCGGCGACGATTTCGCCGTTGTTGGCCGTCGATTGCTGGCGCACGACGATGAAATCGCCGTCGAGGATCCCGGCATCGATCATGCTCTCTCCGCGGACCCGGAGGATGAAGGACGCGTCCTCGCGGACGAGGTCCCGCGGGAGGGGAAACACGTCCTCGATGTTTTCCTCGGCGAGCAACGGGTGTCCGGCGGCGATGCGGCCCAGGACGGGCACGTTGACGACCCGCTTGGGGGGCTGGCTGGCCCCATCCTTGAGGATCTCAATGGCGCGGGGCTTGCTGGGATCGCGATGGATGAATCCTTTCTTTTCCAGGGCGGTGAGATGGCTGTGCACCGTTGAGCTGCTCGTCAGCCCCAGCGCCGCCCCGATCTCGCGGACCGACGGCGGATACCCGCGCTGCTGCATGTTGTTGAGGACGTAGTTCAGGATCTCACGCTGGCGCTTCGTCAGCCCTTTACCCACGCCACAGCCCCCCCGACTCCCGCCCGTTTGCCCGCATCACAGCGCCCGGATTATAACACAAGATCTTCCGGGATGCAAACACACGTTCGCCCCTCGGTGCAGTCCTTCACCCTTTCAGTCCGTGACTTCGCCCGTGGTCTTGTGCCTGGGTCGGCCGCTAGAGCAGGCCCCCGCCGTCGACGGCGATGATTTGACCGGTGAGGAATGTGGTGGACGCGGCGATGGCGACGGCGATGTGGGCGATGTCTGCTGGATGACCGATGCGCTTTGCGGGAAGCCTCTCCCCGGTCCGCGCATTTTCCCCTTCCCGCCCCAGGTGCCAGCGGGTTTCGACGAGCCCCGGGGCGATCGCATTGACCGTGATCTTCGGCGCCAGCGCCCGGGCGAGCGAGAGCGTCATCGTATGGATCGCGCCCTTGCTGGCGGCGTACGCGATGGAGCTCCCGGTGCCGCGGAGGCCGGCGACCGATCCGATGTTGATGATCCGCCCCTCGGTCATGACGCCGGCGGCGGCCCGGCAGCAGAAAAATGTCCCCTTCACGTTGACCGCCAGGATGCGGTCCCAGATCTCCTCGTCCAGACCATCGAGATGCTTGTGGTCCACGAACTTGGTGGTGCCCGCATTGTTGACCAGGATGTCCAGACGTCCCCAGTCCCCGGTCACCCGGCGGACCATCTCGCGGACCTCCCGATCGTGCGACACGTCGGCGTTGATCGCGAGCGCCCGGCGGCCGAGCTCGCGCACCGCTCCGGCGGTCGCCTCGGCGTCCTCCCGCGAGCGGCTGTAGTTGATCGCGACATCCGCTCCGTGCTCGGCCAGGCCGAGCGCAATAGCGCGCCCAATACCCGTGCCTCCTCCGGTGACGAGGGCGACGCGATTGGCGAGCGGGGCTCCCATACCCCGGCTATACGGCGCGGGCAATCTCGCTTCCTCTCCTGCGCCGGCGCCTGATATAATCGTGCCAACGGTGATTCCCGCGTCGTCGATGCCGGTTCCTAAGCTGCGACCGCTGGACCTTGTGGCGGGCGAGTGGCAGGGGCGGCGGGCGGTCTACGCCCGTGACTACGAAGGCCTCCTCGAATCGCCCGTGCTCCTGCCGCTGCCGGTGTTCCTCGTCGCGCTGCTGCTGGATGGGCGCCGCGAGATCATCGAGGTTCAGGGAGAGTATGCGCGGCTGACCGGCGGGACGATCCTGCCCCGGGGGGATCTCGACCGGATCATCCAGGATCTGGACGCGCACCATCTCCTGGAGACTCCCCGGCTGGCGCAGCGCCGGCGGGACGTCGAGCAGGCGTATCGCGCGGCGCCGCACCGGGCGCCGGCCCACGCGGGCGTCTCGTATCCGGCCGACCCCGCCGCGCTTGCCGCCACGCTGGAGGGGTTCTTGAGCGCCGCGGCCATCGGGCGCCCCGGCGGAGATGGTGACCCGGCCCCGGCCCGGCGTCCGCGGGGCCTCCTCGCTCCGCACATCGATTTCCTCCGGGGCGGGCCCACGTACGGCCGGGCCTACGGGGCGGTCGGCGAGATCCCCGCCGGGACCTGCGCCGTGGTCGTGGGGGTGGCGCACGCGGGGCCGCCCGCCCCCTATGTGCTCACGACGAAAGGCTACGCGACCCCCGGGCGCGTCATCGAGGTCGATCGGCCCCTGCTGGACGCGGTGGCGTCCCGGTACCCGTTCGATGCGATGACCCACGAGGCGGTGCACCGGACCGAGCACTCCATCGAGTTCCAGGTCCTGTTTCTCGACCACCTCGCCGGGGGCCGGCCGCTGACCATCCTCCCGGTCCTGTGCTCGAGTTTCGAGCCGCTGTGCGGGCGCGCGAGCCCGTCGCAACTGGGGGAGGTCGAGTCGTTCATCGCCGCCCTGCGCGATGCGATCGCGGAGGCGGAGCGCCCGGTGATCGTCGTCGGCGGGGTCGATCTCAGCCACGTCGGGCCCCGCTTCGGCGACGCCGAGGCGGTCGGGCCCACCCTGGCGGCCGCGGCCCGCGCGGATGACCTCGCGGCGCTCGACCGGGCGGTCGCCGGCGACGCCGAGGGGTTCTGGCAGACGGTGATGGCCGACGGCAATCGCCGGCGCGTCTGCGGGCTCTCGGCGATCTACACGGTGCTGCGGCTGCTGACGCCTACCCGCGGCCATCTTTTGGCATACAATCAAGGAGAGGATCCCGCAGGCGGGATGGTGGGATTTGCCGCCGCGGTCTTCGGCGAGGTGCGCGCGGACGATGGAGCATGTGCCGGCTCTGACGGATGAGGATCTCCGGTTCGTCGTGGACACCGTTGGCGACGAGCGCAGCGGTGTGGGGCAGGGGCTCGACCACCTGCGCGCGCGCGAAGATCTCCTGGACGTCATGCTCGAAGACGACCGGCTCGTCCGCAGCCTGCTGGAGGACACGCGGGTGCTCCTGCGCGTCTCTCCCGCGCTCGTGTTCAGCGTCCTCCTGCGGCGCGTGATCCGCGACCTGAACGCCCGCCCGTACACGCTGGAGCGGACGCCCGAGACCGTGGCGGTCTTCGACGCCCCGCGGGTCCACCGGTTCGTGGCCGAGCCGGCGATCTGGGGGTATCTGGTGCGGATGCTCACGTCGTTCATCCGCACGGAGACCGTGACGGTGTTCACGAAGGAAGGAGAGCGCTACCGGCGCAGGCGCTTCAGCACGCTGAACATGGAGGACATGATCGCGCTGGCGGGCCTCGTGGGCGAGCGCGAGACCCCGCCGATCTTCCAGCGGATCGCCGATATCGCGCTCTTTACCAGCGGGATCTTTCCCGACTATCTGCGGTCCCGCCACGGGAGGGCCGCGCGGGAGCACTGGCGGGCCGTTCCGCTCACGCCGGAGATCTATGAGGAGCACGGCCGCCGGTTCTACCGGCTCGCCGCCGGCCCCGAGGGGCGGCCCGATCGCCGGGTCCTCACGGCGCTGGCGGACGAGTTTCCGATGGCGCGAAAGGTGCTCGAGTTGCTGTCGGACCGCTACCTGCGCTGGACCCGGCTCTCCTGGTTTCACACGCCCTGCTGATCCGCGCGCGTCCCCGCCGTTCGGCGTGAGCCGGATCCGCGGGGCCGCGGGTCTACCGGGGCGCCAGCGTCTGGATTTCCCCGAGCGCCTCGTCCAGCGCGTCCACCGTTTTGGCGATATCCTCCCGGGTGTGGGCGGTGCTCACGAATCCCCCCATCGCCATCAGATGCACGCCGCGCAGCAGCAGCGCCAGGGCCAGGCTCGCCGCGACCGGCGTCGGTCGCTGCTCCTTCAGCGCATCCGCGGGCACATTCCGGAGGGACTGCGGGTCTCCGGGCGTGAGCCGCTGATCGAACGCCAGGTTGAACCGCGACGCCTCGCCGTAGGCGACGCCGCGCACCCCGCGGCGGGCAAACCGGGCGTTCATCTCCGTGAGGAGGGACCTGGTCATCGCGTTGATCTGCTCATGGACCTTGCCGTCCCGGATGACATCGAGGCAGGAGATCCCGGAGGCGGCTGAGAGCGGGTTGGCGTTGAAGGTGCCGGGATGGCGGATCCTCCGCCCGGCGGCGGACGCGACCCCGATCGGCTCGAGGAGATCCCGGCGCCCGGCCACGGCGCCCCCCGGCAGTCCTCCCGCGAGGATCTTGGCCATCGTCACGAGATCCGCGCGCACGCCGTACGCCTGCTGAGCGCCGCCCGGCGACCACCGAAAACCGGTGATCACCTCGTCCATGATCAGGCAGACCCCCCGGGACGACGTGAGCGCCCGCAGGTTTTGAAGGAAGCCCGCCGGAAGCGGGACCGCGCCGGCGGCCGCGCCGCTCGGCTCCACAATTACGGCGGCGATCTCCGGGTCCCGCGCCAGGGCGGAACCGACGACGTCGAGGTCGACGGGGAGGACCACGGTCTCGCCGGCGGTCGCGGTGGTGACGCCGGGCGGGACGTCGGTGTAGGGGGGCGCCTGTCCCGGGCTGACGGCGTCGTGCCACCCGTGGAAGTGCCCCTGGAACTTCACGACCTTGCGCCGGCCCGTCGCCGCGCGGGCGAGCCGGAGCGCGAGCAGCGTGGCCTCCGTGCCGGAACTGGTGAAGCGCACCATCTCCACGCCGGGGACCAGGGCCTGGACGCGCTCCGCCCATTCGATCTCCAGCAGGTGGTTGGCGCCCGGGTGCGTGCCGAGCGCGACCTGGCGGGTCACCGCGGCCACCAGCGTGGGGTGCGCATGCCCGAGGATCAGGGCGCCGTGGCCCATGGCGTAGTCCACGTACTCGTGCCCGTCGAGATCCCACTTGTGCGCGCCGCTCGCCCGGACGATGTACGGCAGGAACGGCGTGAACGCGCGGACGTCGTGGGTGACCCCGCCGGGGAGCAGGCGGGACGCGCGCTCGTGCGCGGCCCGGGACTTCGGATTCGCCTGCGTGTAGGTGTCGATCAGCGTGCGTTCGATCGTGCGGGTGTCAGCCACCGTCAACTCCTTGAACAGGCGTCCACACAGGACTGGGGAGTACTTGCATTCGAGGGAGCGAAAATCCTGTGCGGGGCGGAGGAGTTCCTTGCCGCCGACGCTGAACAGTCACCGGGAACGACGGTAGGGGAGGGGACCCGTGGACTACGCGCGCCTGTTCAGGCTCGACGGCAAACGCGCCCTCGTGATCGGCGCGGGCTCGGGGATCGGCCAGTCCGCCGCCCGGGCGCTCGCCGCGCACGGGGCGCGCGTCGTCTGCGCCGATCTCAATGACGCCGGCGCCCAGGCGACCGCCGACCTCATCGGGCAGGCGGGAGGCACCGCGTCGGCCGAGCGCGTCGATATCGCGAAAGAGGACGAGGTGCGCCGGTTATTCGCGGCCGCCGGATCCGGCCGCGCGTCGCTCGACGTCGTGGTGACGACGCCGTCGATCAACGTCCGCAAGCCCGTCGTGGCGTACACGGCCGAGGATCTGGAGCGTGTGCTCGCGGTCAACCTCAAGGGGACGTTCTACGTGCTGCGCGAGGCCGGGCGGCGCATGGCCGAACAGGGGAGGGGGAGCATCATCGCGTTCGCCTCGATCCGCGCCCAGGTCGTCGAGCCGGGCCAGAGCGTCTATTCGGCGACCAAGGCCGGGACCGTCCAGCTCGTCCGCGCGCTCGCCGCCGAACTCGGGCCGAAAGGGGTCCGGGTGAACGCCGTCGCCCCCGGAGTGGTGGACACCCCGCTGACGAAGCAGATCACGCAGGATCCCGCGTGGTATCGGGCCTACGCCGACCGGTGCGCGCTGGGACGGTGGGCGTCTGCGGACGAGATGGCCGGTCCCATCGTCTTCCTGGCGTCCGATGCGGGCAGCTACGTCACCGGATCCCTGCTCTTCGTCGACGGCGGGTGGACGGCGATCGACGGCCGCTTCACGCCGCCGCTGTGAGGGGGCGGCGCCGCGGACCTAGAAGCCGAGCGCCTCGGCGGCTCCCCCCGAGATCACTCCGAGCGCCACGACGGCCAGCGAGACCGCGACGAGCGCTCGGGCAGGCACGCCGCGGCGCAGCATGAGGAGCGCCGGAAGGCCCGCGGCCGGCAAGGTGGTCAGCAGCGCCGCCGCGCCCCCGCTGCCGAGTCCCAGGGCCATCAGCGCCTGGACGATGGGGATTTCCGCCGCGGTGGGAACGACGAACAGCGTCCCGCCGATCGCGAAGACGCCCATCAGCCAGAGGCTGTGGCCGATGACCGGGTTCATCGCCGGGAACAGCCACGCCCGGGCGGCGCCGAGCGCCATCACGATCACCACGTACTCAGGGATCAGGCATCGACTCAGCTCCCAGACGGCGCCGGCCCATCGCGCAAACGACGGCCGGTCGTGTGCCACCGGTGGGGCGGTCGGCGAAGGCCCCGGATGCGCCGCGCGGGAATTCTCCGCCACGAGGCCGTTCGCCCACTGCGCCACCCCGAGGACCAGCGCCGTCCCGACCACGATCCGGAGGACCACCCAGTTCCAGCCCAGCACGAAGCCCGTGAAGATCATCGTCGCCGGGTTGAGCATGGGGTTGCCCAGCCAATAGGCGAGGATCGCCCCCACCGATGCCCCGCTCCGGGCCAGGCCGACCGCGGCCGGCGCGGCGCAGCAGGTGCACATCATGGAAGGGACGGCGGCGAGGCCGGCGACCGCGGTACTGGCGAATCCCGAGTGTCCGAATCGGCGCGACATCCAGGTGCACGGCACCAAGACCTGCACGCCCGCGCCGATGAGCAGGCCGAGGATGACGGCCTGCCAGACGGCCTTGAAGTACGCGATGGTGTAGGACCACGCCGCCGGCCAGCCCACCGCCGGGGGAGCGGCCGCCTCGCCGCTGACAATCGAGGCGCCGATGCTATGTCTGCTGGCGGCGGTGAAGGCCCGGTGATAGGACGGGTTCCACTTGACGTAATACAGGCCCGCCGCGACCAGGATCACGAAGATCGCGATGCCCCGGACGGCGGCCGGATCGAGGCGCGCGGGAGGCCGCAACCGCCTCGCGTCAGCGGCGGTCGATGCGCCGGACACCATTCACCTTCATCGGGTCCCGGTTCCTCTCGAGCCGCCGGGGATCCTGCTCACCGTGCGGGCGGCAGCGTCTCGGCGAGCTGGATGAGGACCCCGTGCCCGCTCTTCGGGTGGACGAACAGTTCCCGCCACTCGGGGTTCTCGTAGTTCTCGCCCACCACCCGGTACCCGGCCGCCCGGAGCTGCGCCGCCCACCGCGGGAGATCCCGGACCTTGAACGTAATGTGGTGGAGGCCTTCGCCGCGGCCGTCGAGGAAGCGGTGCAGGAAACTATCCGCGCCCCTCGGCTCGAGCAGTTCGACCGTGCCGCCCGGAAAGGTGAACTGCTGAAAGGTGAATCCTCGGCCCTCCCCGGCCTCGCCCGGCGCGCCGCCCAACAGATCCCGAAAGAGATCCAGCGCATCGGTGATCCGGCGCACGGCGACGGCGACGTGGTCGAACGCGATCATGGGGGAGCCTCCTTCTGGGCACATGTCCTTGTGGGCGCCTCTTCGTGCGGAGCGCCCCGGCATCAATGCAAACGGCGCGGACCGGCCGGTCATTTCGCGGCCGCGGGAGGAGTTCCTCGCCTCCCACGGAAGAACGAGGGAAGGCGCCGCGGGGCGGGCCCAGGAGGTCAGCCGTGGGAGACGTGGTGATCATCGAGGGGGCCCGGACCGCGTTCGGCCGGTTCGGCGGGGCCCTGCGGGACGTCGCGGCCACGCAGTTGGGCGTCGCAGCGGCCCGCGGCGCGCTGGCCCGCTCCGGCCTGGCCCCGGACGCCGTCGACCATGTCATCTTCGGCAACGTCATTCAGTCGAGCGCCGATGCCGTCTACCTGGCGCGTCACGTGGGGCTCGGCGCCGGCGTCCGGATCGAGTGTCCCGCCCTCACGGTGAACCGGCTCTGCGGGTCGGGGCTCGAAGCCGCCATCCAGGGGGCGCGGCTGATCCAGGCCGGTGAGGCGGATGCCGTCCTCGCCGGCGGGTGCGAGAACATGAGCCAGGCCCCGTTTGCCGTCCGCGGCGCGCGCGCGGGGCTGCCGCTCGGCCCCGCGGCGCTCGAGGATACGCTGTGGCAGGCCCTGACCGACTCGGCCTGCGGGCTCGGGATGGCGGAGACCGCGGAGAACCTGGCGGCGCGGTACGAGATCGCCCGCGACGAACAGGATGCGTTCGCCGCCCGCAGCCACATCCTGGCGGCCCGGGCCCGGGCGTCCGGGCGGTTCGCGGAGGAGATCGTGCCGGTGCCGCGTCCCGGCGCGAGCCCCGGAGCCGGCGCCGTGGCGGAGGACGAGCACATCCGCCCCGAGACTACGGTGGAGCGGCTGCGGCAGCTGCCGGCGCGCTTTCGGGAGCGCGGGACGGTCACCGCGGGGAACAGCAGCGGCATCAACGACGGCGCCGCGGCGGTCGTCCTCGCCGCCGAGAGCGCCGCCGCGCGCCGGGGGCTGCGCCCGCTCGGCCGGCTGCGCGGGTGGGCGGCCGTCGGCGTGCCGCCGGAGATCATGGGCATCGGGCCGGCGCCGGCCAGCCGCGAGGCGCTCGCCCGGGCCGAGCTGCGGCTCGACCAGATCGGGGTGGTGGAAGTGAATGAAGCGTTCGCCGCGCAGTACCTGGCCGTGGAGAAAGAGCTCGGTCTCGACCGGGAGCGCGTCAATCCCAACGGCGGGGCGATCGCGCTCGGGCACCCCATCGGCGCGAGCGGCGCCCGGCTGCTGCTGACCCTGCTCTATGAGCTCCGCCACCGGGGCGAGCGGTACGGGCTCGCCGCGCTCTGCATCGGCGGAGGGCAGGGGATCGCCGCCGTCGTCGAGGCGGCCTGAGCGCCGCATGATCCTCACCCGGTATTACCTCGGCTGTCTCGCCCACGCCTCGTACCTCATCGGCGACGAGGCAAGCCGGACCGCGGCCGTCGTCGACCCGCAGCGCGACGTGGACCAGTACCTGGCGGACGCGAACCGTCTGGGGTTGACGATCCGCCACGTGTTCCTCACCCACTTCCACGCCGACTTCGTGGCCGGGCACCTCGAGCTGCGGGATCGCGCGGGCGCGCAGATCTATCTCGGCCGGCGGGCCGCGGCCGAGTACGCCTTCACCCCGGCCGGCGACGGGGACTCGGTGGCCTTCGGGTCCGTGCGCCTGGCCGTCCTGGAGACGCCCGGGCACTCCCCCGAGTCCATCTCGATTCTCGCCTACGATCTGGCGGAGGACCGCCGGGCGCCGCAGGCGGTGCTGACGGGGGACACGCTCTTCATCGGCGACGTGGGGCGGCCGGACCTCCGGGCGTCGCTCGGCTGGTCGGCGGCCCAGCTCGCCGGGATGCTCTATGACTCGCTGCGGGACAAACTCCTCACCCTCCCCGACGCCACCTTGGTCTACCCGGCCCACGGGGCGGGATCGCTGTGCGGCAAGAACCTGAGCACGGACACCGTCTCGACGATCGGCGTGCAGCGGCGCTACAATTACGCGCTCCAGCCGATGAGCAAAGACGCGTTCATCGAGATCATCATGGCCGATCAGCCCGACGCGCCGCCGTACTTCACCTACGACGCCATCCTCAACGCCAGGGAACGGCCGACGCTCGAGGCGACGCTCGCGCGGGTGCTCCGGCCGGTCACGCTCGAGGAACTGCTGCGGCGGCGGGGGGAGGGGGCCCAGGTGCTGGACACCCGGGATCCCGCCGACTTCGCCGGGGCCCACCTGACCGGCAGCGTCAACATCGGCCTGGGCGGCCAGTTCGCCAGCTGGGCGGGAACGCTGCTCGACCGGACGGCGCCGATCGTCATCATCGCCGGCTCGGGACGGGAGCAGGAATCGGCGTTGCGGCTGGGGCGCATCGGATTCGACCACATCGCCGGGTATCTTGCGGGCGGCATGGGCGCGGTCGACGCGCGCCCCGATCTGGTCGGGCGGGTGCCCCGCGTGACGGCGCCGACCCTCGCCGAACAGATGGCCGCTCCCGACCCTCCGATCGTCCTCGATGTGCGGACGGACGCCGAGCGGAAGGATGCGAGCATCGCCGGCAGCCGGCATATCCCCCTCCAGCACCTGCACGAGCGGCTGGGCGAAGTGCCCCGCGGCCCGCGGACGGTCGTCGTCCACTGCGCCAGCGGCTACCGTTCGTCGATCGCCGCCAGCGTCCTCCAGCGGCACGGCGTGGGCGAGGTGGCCGACCTGGTCGGCGGGATCTCCGCCTGGAGGGCGTCCCAGCTCCCCACCGTGTGATGGAGTCGACGCTCAGCATGGGCCTCGCCGGCGCCCGCGTCCGCCTCGCTTCCCGCGCCGCGCTCGCTTCCGACCTCCGGGAGATCGTGGGGGCCGAGCACGTGCTCTCGGAGCCGGGCGACCTGCTGGCGTACGAGTACGACGCGTCCAACATCACGGCGGTCCCGGATCTCGCGGTGCTCCCGGGCTCCGCGGAGGAGGTCGCGCGGGTCCTGCGGGCCGCCGCCCGGCACGGGGCGCCGGTGGTGCCCCGCGGAGCCGGCACCGGCGTGGCGGCCGGGGCCCTGCCGATCGTCGGCGGCGTGGTCGTGGTCATGACCCGGATGAACCGGATCCTCGAGATCGATCTCGACAACCGCGTCATGGTGGTCGAAGCGGGGGTCACGAACATCGATCTCACGAGGGCGGTGGCCGCCCAGGGCTACTTCTACGCCCCCGACCCCAGCAGCCAGTACGCCAGCAGCATCGGCGGCAACGTCGCCCACAACTCGGGCGGCCCGCATACCATCGCCTACGGGGTGACGACCCACCACGTGCTCGGGCTGGAGGTGGCGCTGCCGAGCGGGGCGCTCGTCCGCGTCGGCGCGGAGGGCCCGGACGGCCCCGGGCTGGATCTCACGGGGGTGCTCGTCGGGTCGGAGGGGACCTGCGGCATCGTGACGCGGGTGTGGGTGCGCCTCCTGCGGCGGCGGGAGGCGCTGACCACCGCGCTGGCCATCTTCAAGGATCTCGACCGGGCGTGCGAAGCCGTCACCGAGATCATCGGGCGGGGCGTCGGTCCCGTCGCGCTCGAGATGATGGACCACAACGCCATTCAGGCGGTGGAGCCGTTCGTCCACGCCGGCTATCCGCTCGACGCCGAAGCGGTGCTCCTCATCGAAGTCGAGGGGCTGCGCGAAACCCTCCCGCGGCTGGATCGCGTCGTCGACGCGATCTGCCGGCGCCACGGCGCCGCGGAGGTGCGCATCGCGCACACCGAGGAGGAGCGGCAGGCGCTGTGGCTCGGGCGCAAGGCGGCGTTTGGGACGATGGGGCGGATCGCGGTCAACTACTACCTGCACGACGCCGCCGTGCCCCGCTCCCAGCTCCCCGCGATCATGCGGCGCGTGCAGGAGATTGCCGGGCGCGAACGGCTGACGCTCGTCAACATGTTCCACGCCGGCGACGGCAACCTCCACCCGCTGATCATCTTCGACGCGCGCGTCCCCGGGGAAACCGACCGGGTCATCCGGGCGGGGGAAGAGATGCTGCGGCTCTGCGTGGAGGCCGGGGGCACGATCTCGGGGGAGCACGGCATCGGGTTCGAGAAAAACAACTACATGCGCTGGATCTTCACCGACGCGGACCTGGACGTGATGCGCCGGGTCAAGGCGGTGTTCGACCCCGGCGGGGTGATGAACCCCTGGAAGATGTTCCCGACGCCGGTGTCCTACTCCCAGGTGCTCTCCGCATCGGGCGTGGATCCGGTCCGCGCGGGGCCCCGTCCGGGGCGCCCTGGAGGATAGCCCAATTCCAGCGTCGAAGGCCAGCCGCGAGCCCGGAGTTTGCCCATTGTGCACCTGCCGCACCCCGGCGTAGCGGCCCACCAGTTCTGAGCAGGGAGTTGAGAGGCCCATGGAGGGACGGTTTAGAGTCGGCCTGACGCGGGACTTTCTCAACGCCAAAGGCGAGCTCAGGTTCGGGATCGGGCTCGAGCTCGTCGGGGAGCGCCCCGATATCGAGTGGGAGTACCTGGCCGAAGACACGCCCGAGGTGCGGAACGAGTCCATCCGCGGCTACGACGCCCTCCTCGTGCTTGCTCCCAAAGTGACTGCCCAGACGCTGGAGGGGAACGACCGTCTCGCGATCATCGCCCGATTCGGCGTGGGGTACGATTCCGTCGACGTCACGACGTGTACTCGGCGGGGAATCGCGGTCACGATCACACCCGACGGCGTCCGCCGGCCGGTCGCCGTGGCCGCGGTGACATATGTCCTGGCGCTCAGCCAGAAACTCCTCGTCAAGGATCGGCTCACTCGAGACGGCCGCTGGGCTGAGAAGGGGGACCACATGGGCATGGGCGTCGTGGACCGCGTGCTCGGCCTCATCGGCCTCGGCAACATCGGGCGTGAGGTCTGCCGGCTCGCCCGGCCGTTCGGGCTCCGGCTCATCGCGCACGATCCCTACGTTGACCGCGACGCCGCGGCGTCCGTGGGCGCCGAGCTGGCCGGCCTGGACGATCTGCTCCGGACGGCGGATTTTGTCTGCATTTGCGCGGCCCTCACCGATGAGTCGCGCCATCTGATCGACGCGCGGCGGCTGGCGCTGATGAAGCCGACCGCCTACCTCATCAACGTGGCCCGCGGGCCGATCGTCGATCAGGCGGCGCTGACCCAGGCGCTCCGCGCCGGACGCCTCCAGGGAGCCGGCCTCGATGTCTTCGAGCGCGAGCCCCCTGATCCGCACGACCCGCTGTTTGCTCAGGACAACGTCATCGTCACGCCGCACGCGATCTGCTGGACCGACCAGTGCTTTGCCGACAACGGCCGCAGCGCCTGGACGTCGATCTTGGAGGTCGCGGCCGGCCGGGCGCCCCAGTATGTCGCCAACCGCGACGTGCTCGCCACCCCGCGCTTCCGGGAGCGGCTGCGGGGGTATGGGGAGCGCGCCGCGCGCGGCCAGACCGTCGGGGGGTCATGAGGCCCAACACCCTCAAGCGGCGGCTGCGCGCCGGGGAGGTGTGCGTTGGGACCATCATCTTCGAGTTCAACACGAGCGGCATCGCCCGCATCGCCGCTGCGGCCGGGGCGGACTTTCTGTTCTATGATCAGGAGCACAGCGGGTGGACGACCGATGTGCTCCGCATGCTCTTCGCCACGGCGCGGGCGGTCGACACCGTCCCGCTCGTGCGCGTCCCCGCCTCGCAGTATCACCTGATCTCCCAGGCGCTCGACCTGGGCGCGATGGGGATCATCGTCCCGATGGTGGAGACGGTCGAGGAGGCGCAGGGCATTGTGCGGTCGGCCAAGTACCCGCCCCTCGGCCGCCGCGGCGCGGCGTTCGGCGTCGCCCACGACGACTATGCCGGGGGCGATGTGCTGGCCAAGATGACGAGCGCCAACGAGGAGACGATGCTCGTCGCCCTCATCGAGACGGTAACAGGCCTCGAGAACGTGGAGAAGATCGCCGCCGTCCCGGGCATCGACGTCGTGTGGCTCGGCCACTTCGACCTGACCGCGTCGATGGGGATCCCGGCCCAGTTCACCGACCCGCGCTACCTTGCGGCCGTGGAGCGGATCGCCGCGGCCGCGGCCGCGGCGCGAAAGCCCGCCGGCTTCATGGCCGGCAGCGTCGACGAGGCCACGGTGATGCTGAAGAAGGGATACCGCTGTGTGGCGTATTGGGGCGACCTCTGGATCTACGGTCAGGGCTTGAAGAACGGCATCGACGGAACGCGGAAGGCGGCGGCGGCGCTGGCCTCCGGCGCCGCTCGAAGTTGAGCACCGGTCAGATCGATCGGGGCAGGGGACACGCATGCCTGCAAATGGGGGGAACAGGATGAGTGGCGGAAGCGGGTGGGATGAACGAGAGTTTCACACGGGGCTGTCCGAGGACGTCGACGCCTGGCTGCGTGGTGAGACGTCCCGGCGAACGTTCCTGACGAAGCTGGCCCAGCTCATCGGGGGGGCCGCCGTGGCCGGGCCGGCCGCCGCCATGGGGAGCGCGGATCGGGCGTCGGCCGCGGGGCCGGCCAAGGTGGAACTGGCGCCTCCCGACACGCCGTTGGGGAAGGCCCAGGCGGCGGCCGTGGCGGCATCGACCCAGGGCCCCACCGACGGATCGGCGTACCGGGCGGTGCAGGCCGCCAAGAAGCTCAAAGGCGCCACCCTCAACGTCACCTATGAGTCCGGCCTGCAGGCGCTCGAACCGAAGAACTACTCGGGCCCGCAGTGGCAGGCGCTGACGGGGATTCCCCAGAACGTGATCGAGCTTCCTCATCCCGACCAGTACTCCAAGCCGATCGCGGAGCACATCGCCAACTCCGGCGCCTACGACATCCTCGATATCGAGCCGGCCTGGATTCCCTCCCTCGCCAACGGGGGGGTCATCCAGCCGATCGACGAGTTCGTCGCCAGATACATGAACCCGGCCGATCTCGACGACTACCATCCGCTGTACAAGTTCCTGCCGACGTACAAAGGAAAGCGCTGGGGAGTGTTTGACGACGGCGACGAACTCTGCCTCTACTACCGCAAGGACGTGATCGGGGATCCGAAGCTGCAGCAGGCGTACAAGGCGAAGTACGGCCAGGCGCTGCGCGTCCCCCAGAGCTGGGACGAGTACTCTCAGGTGGCGCAGTTCATCACCGACCAATTGGCCCCGAACGTGTACGGGACGGCGAATTTCCGCAAGGCCGGCTCTCCCGGCAACCAGTTTGCCTTTGTGCAGGAGTTTCGCGCGAACGGCGGGGTCTTTTTCGATCCCCAGACGATGAAGGCGCAGCTCCACTCGCCGGCGGGACTCAAGACGTTCGAGCAAATGATGGCCCAGAACAAGGCGTCGGTTCCCGGCAACAACGACCTCGACGCGGTGGCGCAGTGGGTGGCGTGGCTGCAGGGGAAAGTGGCGATGATCTACTCCTGGCCGCCGACGGGGCGAATGTCGGAGAACTATTCGCAGCGCTCGAAGTCGATCAACTTCGTCCCGAAGTCCGAGATCGCCGGCAAAGTGGGATACGCGCCCATGCCGGGGGGACACGGGGAGATGGCCTCGGGATACGTGAAGTCGCTCGCCGCGGGATCGAAGAACGCGGAGGCGGCGTACCTCTTCATGCAGTGGGTGACGAGCCCTCCGGTCTCACTGGCCCGCGTCATGCTGCCGTACACGCTGCGCGATCCCTACCGGTTGTCCCACTTCAAGTCGCCGCTCTACCGCTCGTTGTGGCCGGCGGCGGTTGAGTATCTCGTGACCCTGAACAACTCGAGCAACGAAGCGGTCCTCGACATGATCATGCCGGGCTGGCAGGACTACGCGCTCTCCATCGACCGCATGTGCACCGCGGTGTGGGCGGGCCAGGATCCGAAAGCCGCCCTGCAGAGGGCCGCCGGCGAATGGGACGCCGTCACGCAGAAGCTCGGGGTGGAGAAGCAGCGCGACGCCTACCAACAGTTCATGAAGCTGCCCGGCGCCTACCCCGATCACACCATCGCCACGATGGGGCTGGGTGTGAAGCTGACGTAGACGGGCGGCCATGGGTTGCTCGTCCAGTGTCCCAAAGCGGGAGTCTCCTGCCGTCGTGGGCCACCACCGGGCGGCTGAGATCCCCTCCGGGGCCGGCGTTTCCGGCCGGGGCAGTCGCATCTTCGGCCGGAGGAGTACGCTTTCCGCGTGGGTCGATCGACATTTCGGCGTGCTGCTGGTCCTCCCCGCGGTCGTGCTGATCGTCTTGCTGTCGGCCTACCCGCTCGTGTACTCGCTGTGGGTCGATGTGGTCAATTACGATTTCCAGATCCCGGGCCACGACTTCGTCGGGTGGCAGAACTTCAAGGACGTGGTCGTCGATCCTGTCGCCGCCACCGCGCTGGTCAACACGGTCGTGCTCTCGTCGGCGGTCGTCGCGGTTGAGCTGGTGCTCGGACTGCTGCTCGCCGTGGCGATGGTGCGGCCGTTCCGCGGTCGGGGGATCGTCATGCCGATCGTGATCATGCCGCTGTTCATGAGCCCGGCCATCGTCGGCCAGTTCTGGGGGCTGCTCCTGCAGCGCCCCTTCGGCCCAACGGACTACGTGCTCAGCCAGTTGCTCGGCCGTCCGGTGACGATCAGCTGGCTGACGGAGGCGCCCTGGAATTACATCGCCGTCGTGCTGGCGGACGCGTGGCAGTGGACGCCGTTCATGTTCGTGATCCTCCTGGCCGGATTCACGTCGATTTCCCATGAGCTCTACGAGGCGGGCCAGCTGGACGGCGCGTCTCCGTGGCACACGTTTTACAAAATTAGCCTGCCGTTGGTGGCGCCGATCCTGCTGCTCGCCGTCGCGTTCCGTCTGCTCGACGCCGTCAAGTTGTTCGACATCATCTACATCATGACCGGAGGCGGCCCCGGGACCACCACCTATACGGCCGCGTTCTATCTGTATGAGAAGGGATTCCAGGAGTTCCATCTCTCGCAGGCGACGGCCGGCAGCTGGATCTTCTTGATCCTCACGATTCCCGTGATCTCGGTGCTGGTCCGGCGGCTCCTCCGCCCGGAGACCGCGTGATGGGACAGGCCCGGATGGCCCGGCCGGGGGAGGGGGGCGCCCGGCGCCACCGCGTGCGCGCCTGGGAGCTCGTCCGGTTCCTCTACATCGGCGGCTTCCTGATGTTCCTGCTGCTCCCGCTCTACTGGATGGTCATCACCTCGATCAAGCCCGTCAGCGATTTTCTGGCGGTTCCCCCGGTCGTGTTTCCCTCGGAGCCCACGATCGTGCACTACACGGCGGCCTTGTACTCGTACCGGGGGATGCAGGGGCTGATCAACAGTCTGATCATCGCGTCGGCCACGACCGTGCTCTCGGTGGCGGTCGGCACGCTGATGGCGTATAGTCTGGCCCGCTTCCACACGGGGGGGCAGCACCTGGCCTTCTGGGTCCTCTCCCAGCGCTTTCTTCCCGGCATCGCCGTCGTGCTCCCGGTGTTCCTGCTCTACAGGAATTTCGGTCTCAACGACACGCACACCGGCATGATCCTCATCTACACGGTGTTCAGCCTGCCGTTCTCGGTCTGGACGTTGTACGCTTACTTCCGGCAGATGCCGGTGGAGCTCGAGAACGCCGCGCGGGTCGATGGATGCAGCCGCTGGCAGGTGCTGAAAATGATCGCCGTCCCCCTGGCGGCCCCCGGGATCGTCACCGCGGCGGTGTTCGCGTTCATTTACGCATGGACGGAATTCTTCTTCGCCCTCATCCTGACCAGCCGGACCGCGTTCACGCTCCCCTCCATCTTTCGCTCGTTTTTGGGCTTCCAGGGCGCCCAGTACGGGGAGTCGAGCGCGCTCACCGTCATCTCGCTGGTGCCATCGATCGCGCTCGGCCTCCTGGTCCAGCGGCACCTCGTCCGCGGCCTGACGCTCGGCGCCCTGCACGAATAAGCACGGGAAGGAGACTGTGCTCATGTCCGCCGGTCCCCGTATCCCCCCAGACACCTGGTTCACGTATGGCCGTGAGCATGCCCCCGAGCCGCCGCGGCGCCTGCGCGCGGGCGAGGTCACCGTCCTCTTCGACGGGGCGGACCTGCGCCGGGCGCTGCTCGGCAGAACGGAAATCGTGCGGCGAATCTACACCGCCATCCGCGACGTCAACTGGGATACCGTGCTCCCGGCTCGATCGGCCTATGCGGTCGAGATAGGGGAGGGGGAGTTTCGGATCTCCTATCACGAGCGGCATCGGAAAGAAGAATTGGACTTGGCGGCGGAGATCACCATCGAGGGCCGCTCCGACGGGACGCTGCGCTTCGCGTTCGACGGAACGGCCAACGCCGACTTTCCCTATTGTCGCATCGGCATCTGTACGCTCCACCCACCCGCGGCGGCAGGCCGGGGCTACCGCGCAGAGTCGCCGGACGGAGTGGTCGAGGGCGAGCTGCCCAGACTGGTCGGCCCGCAATGGATCCGCGACGGCACACTGCACGCGCTCTTCGCGCCGTACCGGCGGCTTACGATCGAGATGCCCGACGGCGTCGATATCGAGTTCGCCTTTGAAGGCGACCTGTTTGAGATGGAAGACCAGCGAAACTGGACCGACGCGTCGTTCAAGACGTACTCGACCCCGCTCGCGCTCGGCTTCCCTCATCAGGCCCGGCGGGGACAAACGTTCCGCCAGTCTGTCGAGGTGCGCTGCCGCCGCCGCGCCGTCGCGCCGGTCGGCGCGGGAGTCCACGTCACCGCGGCGCCCGGGTCCCCCTCGGGTCCGGCGCCGGTTGCCCTCTCGATCGGCGAAGCCAGGCGGACGGGCCTGCCCACCATCGGGCTCGGCATGAGCAGCGTATCGTCCACGCTCACCAGGCGCGAGGTGGAGCTGCTCCGGGAGGTGGCTCCTGATCATCTTCGGGTCGAGCTGCGGCCCGGCGACATCACGGGCGATTTGACATCGGCGGTTGCGGCGTGCAACCTCCTCGGCACCCGGTTGGAGGTGGCGCTCTTCCTCCGGGAGGATCCCACGGTCGACCTCCGGGACCTCGAGGTGGCGCTCCGCGGCGCGCCCGTCGAGCGCTTCCTCGTCTTCCAGGAGGGGAGCACATGCAGCGATGGCACCCTCGTGCAGGCGGCCCGGGCTTGCCTCGCCCGGACTCATTCGCGGGCGCGCTTCTTGGGCGGCACCAACTTGTACTTTGCCGAGCTGAACAGGACGCGTCCCGATCCTGAGGAGATGGATGGTCTGGTGTTCACGATCACGCCCCAGGTGCACGACAGCGACGATATTTCGCTGATGGAAAATTTCCGGGTCCAGGAGGATGCCGTTCGGACAGCACGCTCCTTCGCCGGCGACGGCCGCGAGGTCGCGGTCAGCCCCGTGACCTTGAAGGCGCGTTTCAACCCCTTCGCCAACCGGCAGTTGGCGGTCGATCCGACCCAGCTCCCGCTTCCTGTCGATGCCAGGCAGGCCTCGTTGTTCGGCGCCGCGTGGACCGTGGGAAGCCTCACGTCCCTGATCGAAGGCGGGGCGGGGGCCGTGACCTACTACGAGACCACCGGCTGGCGCGGGCTGATCGAGACGGAATCGGGACCGCCTCTGCCGGCGCGCTTCCCTTCGCAACCCGGGATGATCTTTCCGGTGTACTGGGTGTTTCGCGATCTGAACGGCTGGCGGAGCGCCACCGTGCTGTCCTGCGAGTCGTCCGAACCCCAGCAGGTGACCGGCCTGGCCCTCCGTCATCACGGGCGCACGCGAGTCCTGGTAGCGAACCTCACGCCCGATCCTCAAAACGTTGTTCTCATGCCGAGCTCGTTGGGTGACGAGGTGACGGTCAGTCTGATCGACCGGGGCTCCTATGACGTCGTCCCATCCGACCTGGCCTCGGCTCGCAGGACCACGTCTCGCGTATCGACCCGCGCCACCCGGCTTCGGCTCTCGCTCAATCCCTATGCCGTGGCCTGCATCGACGCCTGAGAGACCCCGGACCGGTGTTGCCGGACATCGGTTAACTCCGAGACGCAGATCAGGGGGGTGAGGCTTTTCGATCCCGGGCGTCCGGGCGGCCGGGGAGGAGGGGGAGCACGCCGTCCACGGTCTCCGCGAACTGGAGCAGGGCCAGGTCTCGTGGTTCGACCCTGAGCCCGGCCTCCATGCACCGCACGAGTGTGCGCCATTGTCGACCCACGAGGACGAGCGGTCGAGTGGCCATTGATTCCGTCTGGAACAGGTTCCAGGCCAGGGCGACTTCGCCGAGCGTGCCCGGTCCTCCGGGGAGCGCCACGAACGCGTCGCCCTCCATGAGGCGGCGCAGCCGCTCGAACAGATGTGGGGTGACGACCTCCTGGGTGAGCCAGGCGTTGGGCGTGAGGCGCCTCGACCAGGGCTCCACCGTGATGCCGATCGCCGTCCCTCCGGCCTCTCTGGCCCCCCGGCTGACCGCTTCCATGGCTCCGGCATACCCGCCGGTGCAGATGCCGTAGCCCGCTTGGGCCAGCAGGCGACCCAGGCGCCTGGCCTCCTCGTATCCAGGTTCGGCCTCCGTCAGCCGGGATGATCCAAACACCGTCACCCGAGATCCCATCGCGGCCTCCTCCCATCCCGCGGCGCGGCGGATCTCCCGGCGCGCCGTGACGTTCTCCAACAATCTTCCATGATATCTCCGATCATAGTTTAAGGATCGCAGGTCCTGGGTAACAACAGGGAAGGTTTGGTGGTGGCAACGGGTCGCTCTGAGGCGTCTGGGGGCGTCCGGCGCTGTGAGTAAGTCAAACGGTCGTGGGCACGAGCCTCGCGACAGTGCCCGCCTTAGGGCGCTGCGGCAGCCCCTCGGGGCGTTCAAGGCGATCCTGTTGGACGTCAGCCTTCGCGCAGATCCAGCGGCGCTTCACGAGGTTCGCCGGTCCGTCGTCGGGCTGACCGATCAGCTCGGGATCCGCGGGGAGCGCGCCCAGGAGCTCCAGATGGCCGTTGGGGAAGCTCTGAGCAATGCCATCGCACACGCGTACGCATCCACCCCTGGGCTGATCCACCTCCGGGCCCGATGCAGCGGGACAGATTTGGTCGTCGAGGTGGAGGATCACGGCCGCTGGCAGCCCCCGCGCCTCGGGCGAAAGGGCTACGGCCTCCGCTTGATGCGCGCCCTCATGGATCACGTGCGCGTGAACACCAGCGCCGGGGGGACGACGGTCACCCTCAGGCTTGCGCTCCGGAACGGCGGCCGGAGACCCCACTGAACGGCGCCGGCCCGGACGCGCTCCGCTGAGCGCGCGCTCGCGTGAGCGCTCGCCCGCGTGAGCGCTGGGGACGTGTAACGCACCAGGCCGATCCCGAGCACTGACGGCATCGTCAAATCGACACCGAGGGGAGAGAGGAGATGGTACGTCTACTCGCGATCGCGATTCTCGGCCTCGCGCTGGCGCTGACCTCGGCTGCCGCCCAAACTGTGTTCCCTTCGTTGTCTCCGATCCAGACCGTGTTCATCATCCTGATGGAGAACCACAACTGGACCGGGACGCCGGACGCGATCAAAGGGAGCCCGTATGCTCCCTACATTAATAACACTCTCCTGCCCGCGGCTTCGCACACAGAGCAGTACTTCAACCCACCCGGGATCAGTCCCAGCCTGCCCAACTATCTGTGGCTCGAGGCCGGGACGAATTTCGGCATCCTGGACGACACCCCTCCCGTTGGTCATCCGCTGACCGCGACGCAACACCTGGTCACCCTGCTGAACGCGGCAAAGATCTCGTGGAAGTCTTATCAGGAGGGCATCACCGGCGCGACCTGCCCCCTCGCGGATAGCGCACCGTATGCGGTCAGGCACGATCCATTTGTCTATTTCACGGACGTGACGAACAACCTGGATCCCAACGGGGCGTATTGCATCGCGCACGTGCGACCATTTTCAGAGCTCGCGACCGACCTGCAGCACGGCACGGTCGCGCGCTACAACTTCATTACCCCCAACCTGTGTGACGATATGCACGACCAATGTCCACCGATTGACAACGACATTCAGCAGGGCGATACCTGGCTTTCGCAAAACGTTCCCATGATCCTCAATTCGGCGGCGTACAGGACCGGCGGCGCCCTGTTTATCACGTGGGACGAAGCGGAGTCGGGGGACGGGCCCATCGGCATGATCGTCCTGTCGCCCCTGGCCAAGGGGCATGGGTACC
>VBAK01000091.1 GCA_005882275.1 Candidatus Segetimicrobium genomatis | reverse complement strand
GACACACGCCCGATCGGGCCCGGACTCCGCGACGAAGAGACGCGCATCTGGCGCGCGCTCCAGGCGGCGGGGCTCAGCCCCTTCGTCGTCAAGGTGACCGTCGCCAGCGACGGGGTCAGCCGCATGCCCAACGGGCTGATCGGACACCTGGCATGGATCTGGTTCGTGTACGGGATGGACTGGACCGGCGGCGCCGGGTCGTTGATTCGGGAGGTGCAGGCCAGCGAGCGCGCCCTCGCCGTCACCGCGTTTCGCGCCGAGCCGCGGGTGGCCCAGGTGCTCCTGACCGGCCAGTATCAGGTGAGCGGTCCGTTTGAGGGCCGCCGGACGGATGTCTCCGTGACCGCCCGGCTCTACCGGCATCGGCTGATGGCGGAGTCGCCGGGTCTGGAGCCCGCCGCGGCGCTCGCCCGGGCCGGCGATGTGTGGTACGGTCCCTCGCTCCTCGCCGGG
This sequence comes from Candidatus Segetimicrobium genomatis, assembly GCA_005882275.1. GTDB lineage: Bacteria > Sysuimicrobiota > Sysuimicrobiia > Sysuimicrobiales > Segetimicrobiaceae > Segetimicrobium > Segetimicrobium genomatis. Next base: position 16,932 of record VBAK01000091.1, on the reverse strand, counting down.
ATGCCGGTGATGCTCCATCCGCGCGCCCACGAGGTGCGCCTGCCGTCGGGGTTGCCCCGGCCGGTGCCCGCGGTGCCCGGCGACCGGACCTCCGAGTCGACCGAGCACTTCGACGGCACGCTCGTCGAGCGGATCCTCGAGACCAAGTACCGGCTCGAGGGGATCCTGTTCGGCGTCGAGACCCACGGCCGGTTCTGGCGGGGCAACCCGCGCCGGCGGGAGATCGCCCTGACGTTTGACGACGGCCCCAACCCGGTCGCCACCCCGCTCCTCCTCGCGATCCTCCGACGGTATGGGGCGCACGCGACATTCTTCGTCATCGCCGGTCACACGGTGGCTTACCCGTACCTGGTCAGGCAAATGATCGCGGAGGGGCACGAGGTGGGGAATCACACATTTCATCACCCGAACCTCACGACCCTCGATGACGGGATCGTGCGGCAGGAACTAGCCGCGGCCGACCAGGTGCTCCGGGCCACGGCCGGCCCCCTGCGGTGGTTTCGGCCCCCGGGGGGAGATTACAGCGCGCAGGTGGCGCAGACGGCCGGGAGCGACGGGATGGGGCTGGCGATGTGGACCGCGAATTCGGGGGATTGGGCTCTGCCGCCGCCGAACGTGGTGACGGAGCGGGTCCTGGCCCGGGCGGAGCCCGGAGCGATCATCCTGCTCCACAACGGGACGCTCAATACCGTCCACGCCCTGCCCGGGATCATCAAGGAGCTGAAACGCCGCGGCTACGATCTGGTGACGATCTCACACCTGGCGCGGGATGCCGAATAGCATGACGAATCGCGAGAAGCACATGACCCTGGTCGAGCATCTCGAGGAGCTCCGCCAGCGGCTCCAGTACGCGGTGCTCGGCCTGCTCATCACGACCGGCCTCGGGCTGTTCTTCGTGGACACCCTGCTCGCGCTGCTGCTCCGGCCCGCGGGGGGGATCCGGCTGACGACGCTGACCGTGATTGAGCCGTTTCTCGTCAAGGTGAAGGTGGCCTTCTTGTTCGGGTTCGCGGTGAGCATGCCCTGGATCATCTACCAGCTCTACGCCTTCGTCGACCCGGCGCTCACGGAACAAGAGCGGCGGCGGACGATCCCCCTCGCGCTGCTGGCCGGCCTGCTCTTCGCCATCGGGGTCGTGTTCGGCTACCTGTTCATCCTGCCCGTCAGCCTCCACTGGCTGCTCGCGCAGGCCGGAACGCAGTTCAACGCGCTGATCACCGCCAACGCCTACATCTCCTTCGTGCTGTTCTTCCTCCTGATCGTGGGCGCGACGTTCGAGACGCCGCTCGTGATTCTCACGCTCGCGTTCCTCGGCGTCGTCTCCCCCCAGACCCTCCGCCGCGAGTGGCGGATCGCCTACATGGTCATCGGCGGCATCGCCGTCTTCGGGACCCCGGATTGGAGTCCGGTCACGATGCTCCTCGTCGCGATCCCGATGGTCCTGCTCTACGAGTTCAGCCTCATCCTCTGCCGCCTCTTCATCCGGCCGGCGGCGCCGCAGCCCGTCCGCGAGACGTAGACCGCCGGAGCGCGCCGGAACCCCCGGCGCGCCGCGTCCGTACCCTCGGAAGAGTCCAGGGAAATTGTCCGGAAGAAAGGGTCCGATCCTCCGAACTGTGGAGTGGCACCGCGGGGCCGGCCTGTTATAATGAGCCGATGAATTTTATGAAACCCGGCATCCGCCGCTTCTTGGGCTGCGCCGCCGCGCTCGGGCTGCTGGCCGCGGGCATCCAGGCGTCTCCGGCGCCGGCCTTTGGGCGCCCCCCCTCCGGGGGCCTTGGCCGTGCGGCCTGCAGCGTGTCCGTCCCGGTGCTGGTGGTCGGCGGCACCCCCGCGGGCGTGGCGGCGGCGGTCACCACCGCGCGGATGGGGACCCAGGTGATCATGACCGAATCCCGGCCGTATCTCGGCGGGGACCTCACCGGCTCGATGCTCAACATGTTCGACATGGATTACGGGCCCGGGGGGCAGCACCTGTCCCGCGGAATCTTCATGGAGATTTTCCGGCAGTTGGGCATCACTTTTGACGTGGAGCTGGCCAAGCACGTGTTCCTCCTGGAGGTCGCCCGCCACCCCCTGGTGGCGCTCCGGCTCTCCACCCGGCCGCTGCAGGTGATCGTCCAGGGTGATCGGATCACCGCCGTGGTCATGGAGGATACGGTCTCTCACGCGCGGCAGACGATCTGCGCCAAGCGGGTCGTCGACGCCACCGACGACGGGGACGTCGCCGCGATGGCGGGGGTGCCGTACCAGCTGGGCCGGGAGGGATCGGGAGTGGACCGGGCCATGATGGCCGCCACGCTGGTCTTCGAGCTCAGCGGGGTCAACTGGCAGGACGTCGTGTCGTACGTCACGTCGACCGGCGGGAGGCGCGCCACGCGCGGCGGGATCTTCCACGGGAACGCGTGGGGCTACGGCGCGATGCTGCGATTCTACCGGCCGATCCAGCCGGGGATTGGGATCTATGATCTCAACATCGGCTGGCAGAACGATCATACGGTCCTGATCAACGGGCTGCTGGTCTACGGCGTCGACGGCACCGATCCCGCGTCCGTCGCCGACGGCATGCGCCGGGCCACCCTGGAGCTGCCCGCGCTGGTCCAGTACCTCAGGATCACCGCCCCGGGGTTCAAGGACGCCGAGCTGGTCCGCACGGCGGACTACCTCTACATTCGCGAGACCCGGCACATCCGGGGGCTCTACACGCTGACCGCTCAGGACATCGTCGACGGGCGCGTGTTCTGGGACGCGGTGGGTGTGGCCAGCTACCCGATCGACCTGCATCCGTACCGTCCAGGCGAGCTGAACCCCTACGCGCCCCACCGGTACGTCTACACGATTCCCCTGCGCTCGCTGGTGCCGGTCGGGATCAGCAACCTGCTGCTGGCCAGCCGGGCGATCTCCGCAAGCTACGAGGCCGCCGGTTCGACCCGCGTGGTGCCCACGACCATGGAGGAAGGCCAGGCGGCGGGGACCGCCGCCGTGCTCTCGCTTCGATCCAAGGTGTCGATCCCGGACTTCACCGAGGATCCCGGGCTGGTGCACGAACTGCAGGCCACTCTGCATACTCAGGGTCAATACCTGCTGCCGGAGACGGTGGCCGCGGCCCTCGGGGTTCCACCCCGCCAGTGGCCCGGCGCTCCCCGTTCGCCCGTCAAGCCCCAGGCCGCCCCGGCTCAGCCCTAATCCTCCCCGCACGTTCGGGGAAGGAGGAACGGTCCTCCGGTCCCTGGTAACAGGTCCCGTGTGATCTGGAACGTTCCCGCGGAAACCATGCCGCGCGGCGACCTGGCGGGGCTGCAGGTGAGCCGGCTGCAGGCTCTCGTCCGGCGGGTGGACGAGCGGGTGCCGTTCTACCGGCAGGCCTTCGAGCGGGCGGGGGTCCGTTCGGAGCAGATCCGGACCCTCGACGACATCCGCCGTCTGCCCTGGACCCGGAAGACCGATCTGCGGGACCACTATCCGTTCGGCCTCTTCGCGGTCCCGAGGGATCAGGTGGCCCGCCTCCACGCGTCCTCGGGGACCACCGGAAAGCCGACCGTGGTCGGGTACACCCGCGCCGATGTCCAGATGTGGGCCGAGGTCTGCGCGCGCTGTCTGGCCGCCAGCGGCGGACGTCCGGGCGATGTCTTTCACAACGCCTACGGGTACGGGCTCTTCACCGGCGGGCTGGGGATGCACTACGGCGCCGAACTGCTGGGCATGACCGTGGTCCCGGTCTCGGGGGGGAACACCGAGCGGCAGCTGCTGCTGATCCAGGATTTCCAGCCACGGGTCATCGCCTGCACCCCCTCGTACATGCTGACCCTGGCCGAGGCCGCGCTCGCCCGCGGCCTCGACCCGCGGCGCCTGCCCCTGCGCTTCGCCGTGCTGGGGGCCGAGCCGTGGACCGAGGCGATGCGCCGGCAGATCGAGCGTCTCCTGCCGGTGCGCGCGATCAACATCTACGGGCTGAGCGAAGTGATCGGGCCGGGCGTCAGCAACGAGTGCGTGGAGGCGCAGCAGGGGTCGCATGTCTTCGAGGACCACTTCCTGGTGGAGGTCGTCGACCCGCGCTCCGGAGAGCCGCGGCCGCCCGGGGAGGTGGGGGAGCTCGTGTTCACGACCCTCACCAAAGAGGCGCTGCCCGTGATCCGGTACCGGACGGGGGACCTCGCGTCGCTGGACCCGTCGCCGTGCCGGTGCGGGCGCACCCACGCGCGGATGTCCCTCGTCGTCGGCCGCACGGACGATATGCTGATCGTTCGCGGGATCAACGTCTTTCCCTCGCAGGTCGAGTCGGTGGTCGTGCAGTTCCCCGAACTATCGCCCCATTACCAGCTCCGCATCACGCGCGAGCGGACCCTGGACGATCTCGAGGTGCGGATCGAAGCCGATCCATCCAGGGACGGGGGCGCCGCCGGCCCGGACGCCACGGCCGCGCTCGAGGCCCGGGTCGCCGACCGGCTCCGGGGCGTGGTGGGGATTCACATCCGGGTGCGCGTGGTGCCGCCGGGCAGCCTCCCCCGCAGCGAAGGGGGCAAGCTGCGGCGGGTGGTCGACGATCGGCCGTCCTGATTACGCCGGCGCCTGCCCGAACACCAGCGAGGCGTTGATCCCCCCGAATCCGAAGGAGTTGCTGAGGATGTACTCGACCGCCGCCTCGCGGCCGCGGCCGGGGATGTAGTCGAGGTCGCACGCGGGGTCCGGGTCGTCCAGGTTGACCGTCGGCGGCAGGTAGGCGTGCCGGAGCGCCAGCATGCAGATCGCCGCCTCGATCGCGCCGCTCGCCCCGAGCGCGTGACCGTGCATCGCCTTGGTGCCGCTGACCGGCACGCGGTACGCGTGGTCCCCCAGGACCTGCTTGATCGCCAGCGTCTCGGTCGCATCGTTGAGCGGGGTGCCGCTGGCGTGGGCGTTGATGTAGCCGATGGCCTCGGGGGGGACGCCCGCCTCGGCCAGGGCGCACCGCATCGCCCGGGCGGCCTGGACGCCGGTGGGGAGCGGAGCCGTCATGTGGTGGGCGTCGTTGGAGGCGCCGTACCCGAGGACTTCGCCGTAGATGGGGGCGCCGCGCCGGCGCGCGTGTTCGAGTTCCTCCAGCACGAGCAGCGCGGCGCCTTCCGCCATGACGAATCCGTCGCGTCCCCGATCGAACGGCCGGCAGGCGCGCGCGGGCTCGTCGTTGCGGGTGGACATCGCCCGGATGATCGCGAAGGCGCCGAAGATGAGCGGCGTCAGGGGCACCTCGACGCCTCCGGCCAGCATGATGTCGGCGTAGCCGTCCCGGACGGTGCGGAACGCTTCGCCGATCGCGATCGCGCCGCTGCTGCAGCTGTCGGAGTTCGCGCTGCTCGGCCCCCGGAGATCGAAGTCGATCGCGATGTTGCAGGACGCCGCGCCGCAGAACACCGAGAGCGCCAGGGTCGGCCGCACCCGGTGGATCCCCTGCGCCATGAAGACCGTGTGCTGCTCCTCCGCGAAGGCGGCCCCGCCGAGCGCCGACCCCACAAAGCAGCCGATGGCGTCGCGGTCTTCCTCCGCGAGATCGAGCCGGGCGTCCGCGATCGCCATCCGGCCGCAGGCGACGGCGAACTGCGAGTACCGGTCCAGCCGCCTCAGGCGCTTCGCGTCCAGGTAGGCCGCGGGATCGAAATCCCGGATCTCTCCGGCGATCTTGCAGGAGAACGGCTCGGGGTCGAACCGCGTGATCCGGTCGATCGCCGAACGCTCGCGGCGCAGTCCTTCGTAGAGCCCCCGGCTGCCGTGTCCGACCGGGGTCAGGGGGCCCAGCCCGGTCACGACCACCCGCCGCTTCACAGTTTCACGCATCCTGGACGGCCTCCTTCGGAGTGTGCGACGTCCTGCTCGACCAGCATCTTGATCCTCCGGAGCGTGGCTCCGGCGATCGGTTCGACGAACATCGGTCCGATGATCCGGTCGGCGACCACGCGCCCGACGAGCGGCCACCGCAGGGAGAGGTCGTGGACGATGGTCACCAGCACGCCCTCCGCCGCCGGGGTGAAGCGCCACTCCACCTCCATTCCCCGTGTCACCCCGCGTACGTGCGTGTACCGGATCCGGCGTTCCGACGGCAGGATGACCTGGCGCGCCCACCACGAGACCGGGATCCGGTCGCGATGCGCCCGCATCTCAACGATCCGCTCGTTGCCCGAGGCGGCGATGACGCGGACGCTGCGGTAGTGGGGAAGGAGGCGGGGCCAGTCCTCGACGCGCGCGGCGTAGCCGAAGATCGCCTCCTGGCTGCCCTCGATGCGGACCGCCGTCTCGGTGTGCACTCAGGCGATCCCGAGGAGCGCGGCGAGGAGCCCCGGATGCATGACCGCCGCGGCGCGGGAAACCCCGCCGACCGCGTCGATGAATCGCGTCCCGAGCGCCGGCCGGCCGGCCATCGCCCGCACCGCCCGGTTGATGGCGCCCGGCCGGAAGGCGAGGTCATCCAAGATTCTGGACACGAGGAAGGCGTCGCCGAACTCCCGCCGGCGCTCCCGATCGTACGCGGCAAGGGCCCGCCGGGTGGGGCCGCCCTGGTCGAGCGTCCGCAGCGCGGCCCGGGCCGCCAGTTCTCCGCCCCTCAGCGCCAGGAACATGCCCTGCCCCGTCATGGGATTGATGGCCGCCGCGGCATCCCCGGCCAGCAGTACTCCGTCGCCGACGGCCTGACGGCGCCGGTAGCCGACCGGGCCGCTGGCGCGTAACCGCCCAACCGATCTGGCGCGCGCGAGGCGTCCGGCGAGCCCCGGAAAGGCGCGCAGCGCGGTCCAATACCCGGCTTCGAGGTCGCCCCGCCACGTCCGCAGCGCGCCGGCGGGAAGCGCGATGGTGACGTTGGCGAGCCCGCCGGGAAGGTAGGCGATCCCGCAGAACCGGTCCCTGGCGAAATGGATCTCGCCGGGCGGACGCTCCCCCGGAGCCCCGGTCCCATCCAGTCCCTCGAGGTACGCGCCCACGGTGAATCGCCCATCCCGCGGCAACGCGCCGGCGCCGATCATGCGGGCGATCGCCGAGCGGAGGCCGTCCGCGCCGATCACCAGCCGCGCGCTGAGGTGCTCGTATCCGCCCGGCCCGACGCCGCGCTCGATGGTCACCCGGACCCATCCGGGCCCGCGGTCCAGGGCGGTCACCCGGGCCGCTTCGATGACGGCCGCGCCCATCGCGGCCGCGCGGGCCAGCAGGATGTGGTCGAGGGTCCGGCGCGGCACGGCGAATCCTGTGCCGGCGGAGAAGGCGGTGGTGGCCGCCGCGCCATCGGGAGCGACGATGCGCCAGCCGGGAACCGGCAGCGCGGTGCGCTCGATTTCCCCGAGGATCCCGATCCGATCGAGGACGCCGGCGCATCCGGGGTTGAGGTAGTCCCCGCACGGTTTGCTCCGCGGAAACCGCGCGCGATCGGCGACCAGCACGCGGCATCCTGCGCCCGCGAGCACCGCCGCCGCGGCGCTGCCCGCCGGGCCGCCCCCCACCACGATCGCGTCGAGCATCGGCCTATCCGATCCGCGAGAGCGAGACGCGAAAGAACGGGTGACGGGCGAGCCGGAGTCCCGGAATGCCCGCCGCCTCGGCGAGCCGGCGGTATTCGTCCCAGGAGGGTGCCCGGCGGACCGAGAGGGGCCCGTCGTGACGGATCAGCCGGTTGCCCGAGAGGCGTGTCAGGAGCCATACGCCGCCGTACCCGGCGGCGCAGCGCAGCAGGTCGACCACCAGGAAGCCGATGCGCGCCAGCCGATTGAGGGATCCGATGAGCGCCAGGCGTTCCTCGGGCGGCAGGTGGTGGAGCGCCAGAGTGCACAGGCAGAGATCGACGCTCGCCTCCCGAAACGGTAGCGTCCGGGCATCGGCCCGGAGCACCGTGACCGCGCGGCAGGAAGCCGTCGCAGCGCTGGCGAGACGGGCGGTGGTCGGATGGCGTTCCACCGCTGCGATGCGGACCGCAATCCCCGCTCGAGCGGCCCACGCCGCCACAGCGGTCGGGACATCTCCTCCCCCCGTTGCGACATCGAGCACGGTCAACACGCTCCGCGCGGGGGCGGGCCGGCTTCGCCACACCGGGAGCACCCGGTTCAGATAGGCTCGGACGATGGCGTGCGCGCCCAGAAGCCGGTTCATCCGCTCCAGGTCCCTGAAGCTCCCCCGGAGCTCTTCGGTCGCGCGGGCCGGGTCGTCCATGAGTTCCGCTGCGTTGCTCTGCAGAATGTTCATCGGCGCCGTTCCCCTGGAGGTTCGCGGAGGCCTTTATCAAACCTTTATACGGCGTTCATAGACTGCGGGCGCGTAAGCAGGCATCGTGTTGGAGGCCTCGCGCATGTCCGAGGAACAGACCGTTCTCGTTGTCGACGACGATCACCGGCTCGTCTCGCTCGTCCGGATGTACCTCGAGCGGGAAGGGTTCGGGGTGTTCGCCGCCTACGACGGCCAGGATGCCATGGATTTGTACGCCCGCCACCGGCCGGGGTTCGTCATCCTGGACCTGCTGCTTCCCAAGATCGATGGGGTCACGGTCTGCCGCCAGATCAGGAAAACGTCCAACGTTCCGATCCTGATGCTCACGGCCAAGGTGGAGGAGGTGGACAAGCTCGTGGGGCTCTCGGTGGGGGCGGACGATTACGTGACCAAGCCGTTCAGCCCCCGCGAGCTCGTGGCCCGGGTCCGGGCGATCCTGCGCCGCGCCGCCCCGGCGACCCCCGTCGTGCCCAGGCTCGCGCACGCCGACCTGGTGATGGACCTGGAGCGGCACGAGGTCGCCGCCGACGGCCGCGAGGTCCGGCTGACCCCGATCGAGTTCAAGCTCCTGCAGGCGCTGATGGAGTTTCCCGGCCGGGTCTTCACGCGGGACCAGCTGCTGGCCCACGTCTACGCCTTCGATGAGGCCGTCGTGGTCGACCGGACGGTCGACGTTCATATCGGCAAGCTGCGGGAGAAGCTCGGGGACGATCCGGCGCGCCCCCGGTACATCCAGACCGTCCGCGGGGTCGGGTACAAGCTCGTCGGAAGCGGTCGTGCGGGATAGCCTGCTCTGGCGCCTGCTCGGGGCGCAGTGGCTCGTCATCGCCATCGCGGTGGCCATTTCCGGAGCGGCGCTGTCGCATCAGGTGGCGCACACCTTTATGGCCATCATGGTGCGCTACCACGTGGACCCCACCACGTTCGAGGCGGAGTTCCGGGCGGCCGGCATCCGGATCCTGCTGGTCAGCAGCCTCGTGGCCGCGGCGATCGCGATGCTGCTGGGATGGGTGCTGGTCACGAGGATCGTCCGCCCCCTCGAGCAGATGATGGTCCTGGCCGAGCGGATCGCCATGGGCGATTACGCCCGCCGGCTCGAGCGCCACGGACGGGACGAGATCGGGCGGCTGGCGGAGTCCCTTAATCAAATGGCGGCGAGCCTGCAGCGGACCGAGGCGTTCCGCCGGGAACTGGTCGCGAACGTCGCCCATGAGCTGCGGACGCCCCTGTCCACCCTGCAGGGGTACCTCGAGGCGCTGCGCGACGGGGTGGCCCCGCCGAGCCCCGAGACGCTGGCCATGCTGCACGACGAGGTCATCCGGCTGGCCCGGCTGGTCGGCGACCTCCACCAGTTGAGCCAGTTCGACGCCCGGGTCTCGCGCCTGGAGGTGGCTCCGGTCGATCTCGGCGCGCTCGTCGAACGGCTGGTGGCCGTGTACGGCCCCGAGTTCGCCCAGCGGGGCTTCGCGCTGAGCCAAGCGTGCGACGATCTCCCCGTGGTCGAGGCGGACGCCGATCTGGTGAGCCAGGCGCTGCGGAATTTGGTCGATAACGCGCTGCGGTACGCGTCCCCCGGGAGCGCCGTGGCCATCGCGGCGCGCCTGGTCAACGGGTCTGTGCGGCTCGAGGTGTCCAACCCCGGCGAAGGGATCGCCCCCGAGGATCTCCCGCGGATCTTCGAGCGCTTCTATCGCGGGGAAAAGTCCCGATCGCGGGAAACGGGCGGGGCGGGGATCGGGCTCGCGATCGTCCAGGAGATCGCGCGGGCCCACGGCGGGGAGACCGGCGCCAGCAGCGCGGGTGGCGTGACGACGGTGTGGTTCAGCCTGCCGCTGCGGGCCCGCGCCGTCCGTGTGAGGACCGCGCGTTGATCACGGCCGTCATCTTCGATCTCGATGGGCTGATCATCGACAGCGAGACGCCGGATGTGCTCGCCTGGCAGGCGGTCTACGCCAGGTACGGCCTGAGCTTTCCCGTGGACTCGTGGCTGCTGAACATCGGGCGCAACGATGGGCCGTTCGATGCCTATGCGCCCTTCCGCCGCGCCGGAAGCCCGGCCACCCCCGAGACGGTCGCCGCCCTCTGGCGGGAGCACCACGACCGGCTCATCGACGAGTACTTCAAGCCGCTCCCGGGCGTCGTGCCGCTCCTGGGCTTGCTCAGGCGCCGGGGCCTGCGCACCGCGGTCGCATCGTCCTCCCGCCGCTCCTGGATCGACCGGGTTCTGGCCCGGCTCGGGCTGGAGGCCGAGTTCGACGCCGAGGCCGGGGGCGACGAGGTCCCCCGCGCGAAGCCCGCGCCCGATGTCTACCTTCTCGCTGCCCGCCGTCTGGGGGCGCCCCCAGAAGCCTGCGCGGCGCTGGAGGACAGCATGAACGGCGTGCTGGCGGCCAAGGCCGCCGGGATGGCCTGCATCGCGGTCCCGTCGGCCCTCACGCGAGCGATGGACTTTTCGGCGGCGGATCTGGTCGTCTCGAGCCTGGAAGAGGTGTCGGTCGAGACGATCGTCGGGCTCGTCACTTGAAGGCTGCGATTACCGCGTCCCACCCTGTCGACCCGATGTCCGACCACGTATTGGAGTAACTCCCGGTCGCGGAGACGATCTGATAGGCGGCTTCGATCTTCGCGTGCGGCTGCTGCGTCGGCGGGGTGAACGCGGTCCACCAGCCCGGGGTCATGCTGCCGGTATCGCCGCCGACGGCGATGAGGAGGTCAGTCGCGTTGACCGTGGTCAGGGTGCCCGTCTGGATGGGGCTCGCCGTTCCAGTGGCGGTCCCCGAGCTGTCCACGGTGCCTGAGAGGCCGGCCCATTCCGAGACGATGGAAGTGAGGTCGCCCGTGCCGGAGGGCGTGCCGATCAAATCCATCCTGACCCGATTATCCGGGTTGCTGCCGACGGTGCCGTACACAATCACCGTGTTCTCGTGTGCCTGGGACCAGACATAGTTCCAGGAGGCCACCCCGCCCCCGGAGACGCTCACCTGGGTGTTGTTGGAGACATTCGTGACGACGAGCACGTCCCCGGGCCGGGGGGTCTGGGGCAGCGTCACAGTGAGGGATGGGACATTCGTGCCCGAGTTCGCCGCCTGCTGGAGGAAGGCGATGCCGTTTCCCTGAAGCGCGGCGATGGCAGCGTCCCACCCCGTCGCCCCGGTGTCCGACCACGTGTGGGAGTACGTCCCCGCAGCGGAGACGACCTGGTACGCCGCTTCGATCTTCGCCTGCGGCTGCTGCGTCGGCGGGGTGAACGCGGTCCACCAGCCCGGGGTCATGCTGCCGGTGTCGCCGCCGACAGCGATGAGGAGGTTATTCGCGTTGGCCGGGGTCGCGGCGATCGTCCGGATCGGGCTCGCCGTCCCGGCGGTCCCCCAGCCGCCCGCGTTCCCAGACACCCCGGCCCATTCCGAGACGATCGAGGTGAGGTCGCCCGGGGAGGGCGCGCCGATCAAACTCATCGTGAGCGTGGCCGACGGACTGCTGCCCACGGTGCCGAATACAATCACCGTGTTCTCGTGCGCCTGCGTCCACATATAGCTCCAGGACGCCACTCCGCCTCCGGAGACCGTCACCTGATTGTTGTTGGAGACGTTCATGACGATGAGCACGTCCCCGGGCCGCGGCGTCTTGGGCAGCGTCACGGTGAGGGACGGGATATTCGTGCCCGAATTGGCCGCCTGCTGGACTAAGGCGATCGCATTGGGCAACGCTAAAAATCCATGGTTTTGGAGGTTGTTAGGGTCTACGAAGACGCCCACGATCTTGCCCGCACCATTGATCCCATAGGCCTGGTTGATGTAATATGCGCCGGGGACATCGATCGTGGTGAATGTTCCCGTGTGGGCATCTCGCAAGAAACCGTGGGTCCCACCGGCATCTGTGAAGGTGCCCACGATCTGGCCGGCATCGTTGATCCCATAGGCCCAGGTGTTAGTCGCACCAGGGACATCGATCGCGGTAAACGTCCCTCCGGCATCGCGCAGGAAGCCGTGGGTCCCGCTGGCATCTTTGAAGGTGCCCACGATCTGGCCGGTATTGTTGATCCCATGAGCCTCGGTGTCGCCGGTCGCGCCGGGGACGTCGATCGTCGTGAACGTCCCCCCCGTATCCCTCAAGAAACCATGGCCGTTCGACGGGTAAGGCGGGAAGAAGAAGCCCACGACCTGGCCGGCACCATTGATCCCATAGGCCCAGGTGTAAGTCGCATCGGGGACATCGATCGTGGTGAACGTCCCTCCGGCATCCCTCAAAAAACCGTGACTACCGCTGGCGTCACCGAAGCCCCCTACGATCTGTCCGGCGTTGTTGATCCCCTCAGCCTCGGTGTCACTCGTTGCGCCGGGGGCATCGATCGTGGTGAACGTCCCCTCCGCATCCCTCACGAAGGCGTGGTTAACCCCGGGGGTGCTTTCGAAGACACCTACGATCTGGCCGCCATCGTTGATCCCAAAGGCCTTGGTGCCGGTTTCACCCGTCGCGGCGGGGACATCGATCGTGGTGAACGTGTACGGACTTGACCCGGTGCCGGCTTGGCCCAGGGCCACATCGCGGCCGGGGATAGCTATCGCCATCGTTACCGTCCCCAGCAGCAGGATCTTGCAGATTTTCCCGGCGGCGGCAACCGAACGGATCCTGATGCGCATAAGACACGCCCCCTCTCGATCCTCTCGCCTGCGCCCGCTAAAGCCTGCTCGGCTCAGCGCAGGGTGCCGACCATTACGCCTCCCCGGTCAGCAAAAAGCGCCCTCGACACCCGGACCACTTGCGTGCGGTTTCGGAAGTCCTCGTCATTTGAAAGCCCCGATGACCGCGTCCCACCCTGTCGACCCGATGTCCGACCACGTATTGGAGTAACTCCCGGTCGCGGAGACGACCTGATAGGCGGCCTCGATCTTCGCATGCGGCTGCTGCGTTGGCGGGGTGAACGCCGTCCACCAGCCCGGGGTCATGCTGCCGGTGTCGCCGCCCACGGCGATAAGGAGATCATTCGCGTTGGCCGTGGTCGCGGCGGCCGTCTTGATGGGGCTCGCCGTCCCGCTGGCGGTCCCCGAGCCGTCCGCGGTCCCAGACAACCCAGTCCATTCCGAGACGACCGAGGCGAGGTCACCCGGGTTTGGGGAGCCCATCAACGTCAGCTTGAGGATGGCCGACGGGCTGCTGCCGACGGTGCCGTAGACAATCACCGTGTTCTCGTGCGCCTGCGACCAGACATAGTTCCAGGACGACACCCCGCCGCCGGAGACGTTCACCTGGGTGTTATTGGAGACGTTCGTGACGACGAGCACATCTCCGGGCCGCGGCGTCTGGGGCAGCGTCACAGTGAGGGACGGAGTATTCGTGTTCGAGTTGGCCGCCTGCTGGACCAAGGCGATGCCGCTCCCCTGAAGCGCGGCGATGACGGCATCCCACCCTGTCGACCCCGTGTCCGACCACGTGTGGGAGTAGCGTCCCGATGCGGAGACGACCTGATAGGCGGCCTCGATCTTCGCCCGCGGCTGCTGCGCCGGAGCGGTGAACGCGGTCCACGAGTTGGGAGTCATGCCGCCGGTGTCGCCGCCGACGGCGATAAGGAGGTCATTCGCGTTGGCCGGGGTCGCGGCGGCCGTCCGGATCGGGCTCGCCGTCCCGGCTGTCCCCCCGCCGCCCGCGTTCACGTTCCCAGTTACCCCGGCCCATTCCGAGACGATAGAGGCGAGGTCGCCTGGGACGGGGGAGCCGATCAAAGTCATCGTGACCGTGGCCGACGGACTGCTGCCGACGGTGCCGAACACAATCACCGTGTTCTCGTGCACCTGCGACCACGCATAGTTCCAGGATGTCACTCCGCCGCCGGAGACGCTCACCTGGTTGTTGTTGGAGACGTTCGTGACGATGAGCATGTCCCCGGGCTGCGGCGGTCGGGGTAGCGTCACCGTGAGCGATGGGATATTCGTGCCCGAGTTCGCCGCCTGCTGGATTAAGGCGATGCCTCCACTGAGTTTCACGACGAAGGCGTGCGTGCTGGTCGCGCCGCCGCCATAGGTGGGTTGAAAGGCGCCGGGGGTCGTCGGGAAGTTGGGCGATTGGGTGTAGCCTGTTACGTAGGCATTGCCCGAGCCATCCACCGCGATGCCGGTGCCAAAGTCGCCGCCCCCCACGGTGACATTGCCCCCGCTCCCCCCGAGGTATGTGGAGTAGACGAGGGCGGAACCGGGAGGATTGAGTTTGGCTACGAAAACAAGGTACTTGTTGCTAGAGGGCCGCTGGAAGGCTCCCGCCGTCGTCGGGAAGTTCGTGGATCCCGTGTACCCCGTGACGTAGGCGTAGCCGAGGGTGTCCAACGCGATGCCGGTGCCGACGTCGTAAGAGGAGCCCCCGAGGAAGGTGGAGTAGACGAGAGCGGTGCCCGTGGGATTGAACTTGGTCACGAAGGCGTCTTCGAGGCCGCCAAAGGTGGGCTGCACGGCGCCGGCGGTCGTGGGGAAGTCGGGCGAAGCGGTAGAGCCGGTCACGTAGGCGCTGCCCGAGCCGTCCACGGTGATGCCGTTGCCCACGTCACTGGTAGAGATATTCCCGTCACCGCCGTTCCCGCCGAGGAAGGTGGAGTAGACGAGGGCGGTGCCCGCGGGATTGAACTTGGTCACGAAGGTGCTGGAGTTGCCGCGTTTGGCGGTCTGGAAGGCCCCCGGCGTCGTGGGGAAGTCGGACGAAAAGGTGTAGCCCGTCACGTAGGCGCTGCCCTGGGCGTCCACGGCGATGCCGGTGCCGTAGTCAGCGCCATTCCCGCCGAGGAAGGTGGAGTAGGCGAGGGCGGTGCCCGTGGGATTGAGCTTAGTCACGAAGGCGTCAGTGCCGCCGTTGCCATAGGCTGGCTGCACGGCGCCGGCGGTCCTGGGGAAGTCGGAAAACGAATCGGTGTTGCCCGTCACGTAGGCGCTGCCCTGGGCGTCCACGGCGATGCCGGTGCCATAGTCAGCGATGTTTCCCCCGAGGTAGGTAGAGTAGACGAGCGCGGAACCACTGGGATTGATTTTCGTCACAAAGGCGTCTTGGGGGTGCCCGCCGTTGGGGGCGCCGCCATAGTCTGGTTGGAAGGCCCCGGCCGTCGTCGGGAAGTCTGGGGAAGTGGTGCTGCCCGTCACGTACGCATTGCCCGAGCCGTCCACGGCGATGCCGTAGCCATAGTCGTTCGCGTTGCCCCCGAGGTAGGTAGAGTAGACCAGGGCGGAACCACTGGGATTGATCTTCGCAACGAAGGCATCGTTGTTCCCGCGAGCGGTCGTCTGGAAGGCCCCGGCCGTCGTCGGAAAGTCCGTGGAAACGGTGTACCCCGTCACGTAGGCGTTGCCCGAGCCGTCCACGGCGATGCCGTAGCCATAATCGTCAACGCTGCCCTCGAGGTAGGTGGAGTACACGAGGACCGGGTCTATGACTAGCGGCCGGGTGGCGTCATAGGCCGCGACCTGAAAACCGATTTGCTGCGCGCCGCTGAGCACGTAGCCTCCCGGGATCTCTTTCCTCACGGCGCCGATCTCTTGGTAGATGGCAGGCTTGCGCTGACGGATCACGCCTGCGGCCGTGTGCAGCACCAGGTCCCCCTGGCTATCTACTTCAAGGCGATCATCGCCCTGCAGGCGGAGGGCGATCCGGTGGGGGTCGGCGCCCGGGCGTACGACGAAATCGTATTCGAGGTGGCGCTGGGTGCCATCATAGATCAGGTCGATGCCCGGGTAGAGATCGTCGTATCGCACCTTCGCATAGGTGGGCACATTCGGCCGCCACTGGGCGGGATTGTTGCCGATGAAGTAGTGGGCCTTGCCGGGGAGTTCCTCTAGTCCAGTCACGCGTGCGGCCTGGTTGGCGCCGGCGAAACTCATGCGCAGGACGGTCCCGGTCGCCGATCCTCGCGGCTTTGCGTTGCGGGGTGCGGGTGGCTCGCTTCCGGGTGGCGCCGGCTTTGTCACAACCAGGACCGCCTCGGTGGAGGTGAGAAAAAGGGTCTGCTGGGGCCCGCGGGCGAGGAACCTGACCTGGGGATCGGCCTGCCCGCGGTTGGCTTCAAAAGACAGCGGCAGCCTGCCGTAGGCCTCGGCGATGTGAGGGCGCGTTTCCGCGGTCCCGGTAGGGCGGCTCCTGGAGACGGCCGTGAGCGGACTCCCTGCCGGGTAGAAGACCCCACCAATGGCCAGAGCCGACGCCAGCAAGAACGCGAAGCTTTTCCGTCCCATAGCCATTCCTCCTATTCTTGTTCTTATGCGGCACCAAAGATCGCGAGCCTGGAAGAAGTGACGGTCGAGGCGCTCGTCGCGCTCAAGAGGCGGGCGGAGCCGTAGAGGAGCGCGGATCGCCGCTCTACGATCACTTGTGGGCGAGAAATCCTCGTCACTTGAAGGCCGCGATCACCGCGTCCCACCCTGTCGACCGGATGTCCGACCACGTGTTGGAGTAGCTCCCGGTCGCGGAGACGATCTGATAGGCGGCCTGGATCTTCGCATGCGGCTGCTGCGTCGGCGGGGTGAACGCGGTCCAGGAGCCCGGGGTCATGCTGCCGGTGTCGCCGCCCACGGCGATGAGGAGGTCTGTGGGGTTGCCGGTGGTCACGGTGGCCGTCTGGATGGGGCTCGCCGTTCCAGTGGCGGTCCCCGAGCTGTCCACGGTGCCTGAGAGGCCGGCCCATTCCGAGACGATGGAAGTGAGGTCGCCCGTGCCGGAGGGCGTGCCGATCAAATCCATCCT
>VBAK01000072.1 GCA_005882275.1 Candidatus Segetimicrobium genomatis | reverse complement strand
GGCACCCAGCCGCGATCGACGAGGAGCGCGGGCGCTCCGGCGCGCAGCAGGGGCGTCACTACCTCGTATCCGGCGCGTCCGCGGTGAGTGCGGTTGTCGAGCAGGAACTGGTGCGCGCCATCGAGGCGCCCCGTGACCCGGACGCGCTGGAAGAGGGCTACCCCGGCGGGATCGAGCGCATCGAGATCGAGAAGGCGTTCGGCGCCCCGCGCGAAGCGCGTCGCTGCCTCCTGCCGCTGCGCTCCGCGATGCCACTGCCAGAAACCGAGCCGCACGCAGAGTGCGGCGAGGAGGAGCGCGACGATCGTCACGGCGGGAGAGGGGGCGAAGCGCCGCTCAGCGGCGCGGGGCTCGGCCGGCATGGGCTCGTCCCGCTGACATCGGCGACCTAAGGGACACGCCGCCGGGCTGCGGCGCTACACTGCCGCCCGCCATGCGCTCGCTCATCTGGCTGCTCATCTTCGCGACTCTCGCGGCGATCCTCGCGAGCCTCGGCTTCGGGCTGTTTCATCTCTCGCGCGGCCGCGCCGAGGATTCGCGCAAGCTGGCGCGCGCCCTCACGATCCGCATCACCCTCTCGCTCGTGCTGTTTGCGCTGCTGATGCTCGCCTGGTACCTGGGGCTGATCTCGCCCCACCCCCTCGAGGGCGGCGCCCGGCCGCATCCTTGAGCGCCCGGTCCGCCGGTCCGCCGCCCGGCAGTCCGGCCCCGCTCCTAGAGCCAGTAGACGAAGATGAAGAGGCCGAGCCACACCACGTCGACGAAGTGCCAGTACCAGGCCACCGCCTCGAACGCGAAGTGCCGCGTGGCCGTGAAGTGGCCCCGCAGCACCCGCAGCCAGATGACCGTGAGCATGATCGCGCCGATCGTCACGTGCAGGCCGTGGAAGCCGGTGAGCATGAAGAAGGTCGAGCCGTAGATGCCGGTCGAGAGGCGCAGGCCGAGATTCTGGTAGGCCTCGCCGTACTCGTGGGCCTGCAGTCCCACGAACGTGAAGCCGAGAAGGAAGGTGAGCGCCAGGAACATCGCGAGCTTCACGCGCTGAGCGCCGCGCAGCGCGTGGTGGGCGATGGTGACGGTGAGCCCGCTGGTGAGGAGGATGGCGGTGTTGAGCGCCGGCACGCCGAAGGCGGGAATGATGCCGAAGGTCGAGTCGGGGCGGCCGCCGACGTGCGCCGGGCCGTTGGTCGGCCAGGCACCCTCGAACTGCGGCCAAAGGATGAAGTTGGTGAACACCTTGACGCCCTGGCCGCCGAGCCACGGCACCGAGAGCACCCGCGAATAGAAGAGCGCGCCGAAGAAGGCCGCGAAGAACATCACCTCCGAGAAGATGAACCACATCATCGCCATACGGAAGCTGCGGTCGACCTGCAGGTTGTAGACGCCGTGCTGGTTCTCGTCGATGACGGTCGAGAACCAGCCGAAGAACATGTAGGCGAGCAGCACCGCGCCGGGGAGGAAGACCCAAGCGCCCGCCCAGTCGTTCAGGTAGCCGACGGCTCCCAGCATCATGACGAACAGCGCGATCGAGGCGCGGATCGGCCAGGGGCTGCCGTGAGGGATGAAGTAGTGACTCGTGTCGGGAGCGTGTGCTTTCGCCATGTCGTGGGACTCTCGTTGGCTGCGGCTCAGCGTCGGGTCACGCGCGAGGACTCGTCGTAGAAGGTGTACGCAAGCGTGACCCGCTCGATGTGCCTGGGGAGCGAGCGATCGATGAAGAAGCGCACCGGCATATCGCGCCCCTCATCGAGGCGAAAGTGTTGGGGCGAGAAACAGAAGCATTCGGTCTTGTGGAAGTACGCCGCCACCTCGGAGGGCGTGATGTTGGGCACCGCCTGGGCCACGGTGTCCCGGCCGGTGAGGTTGCGCGCGTAGAACTGCGCCGTGTAGAGCTGCCCGGGGTGCACTTCGACGGTGCGTACCACGGGGCGGAACTCGAAGGTGCCGGAGCTCGCGACGTCGGCGAGGAATTCCACCGTCACGGTGCGGGTCACGTCCGGGCGCTCGACGGCCACGGCGACGCGCTCGCGGAGCTTGGCCTGGTCGCCGTAGCCGGTGACTGCGCACAGCACGTTGTAGAGAGGCACGAGCGCGAAGCCGAACCCGAAGCTGCCGGCCGCGATGGCGGCGAGCTGCCAGGTGAGACGGCGGTTCTCGCGCTGCCGGTCGCTCATTTGAGGCCGCGCACCAGGCTCATGAGGATGAAGGCGAAATAGAACGCGAGCGCGATAAGCGCGCACACGAGCGCCGTGCGGCGAATCCGCTTACGCCTGTCTACGTCGTCAATCCGACTCAACGGCAACGCTCCATTGCGCTTCCTGGTGCTGATCAGTGCGCGGCGCCGCGCGCGATCACCGCATCCGACGGGGGCGTCGTCCACGAGTGATACGGCGGCGGCGAAGACAGCTCCCACTCGAGCCCGTGCGCGCCCTCCCAGGCCTTGTTGCCGATGCGCTCGCCGCCCCGCACGCACTTCCAGATGAGGTAGGGGAACAGCAGCTGCGACAGGCCGAAGGCGAAGCCGCCGATCGAGGACACCATGTTCCAGTCGGTGAACTGCACCGCGTAGTCGGGGATGCGGCGCGGCATGCCGGCGAGTCCGAGGAAGTGCTGCGGGAAGAACAGCACGTTCACGAAGATCGCCGACAGCCAGAAGTGCCAGGTGGCGAGCTTCAGGTCGTACATCCGGCCGGTCCATTTCGGCAGCCAGTAGTACACCCCGGCCATGATGCCGAAGATGCTGCCCGGCACCAGCACGTAGTGGAAGTGCGCGACCACGAAGTAGGTGTCCTGGTACTGGTAGTCGGCCGGCACGATCGCGAGCATCAGCCCCGAGAAGCCGCCGATGCTGAAGAGGAACAGGAACGCCAGCGCGAACAGCATCGGCGGCTCGAAGCTGAGCGAGCCCTTCCACATGGTCGCCGTCCAGTTGAACACCTTCACGCCGGTCGGCACCGCGATCAGCATGGTCGAGAGCATGAAGAACAGTTGCCCCGCGAGCGGCATGCCCACGGTGAACATGTGGTGCGCCCAGACGATGAATGACAGGAACGCGATGGACGCCACCGCGTACACCATCGCCTCATAGCCGAAGAGCGGCTTGCGCGAGAAGGTCGGCACGACCTCGGAGATGATGCCGAAGGCCGGCAGGATGAGGATGTAGACTTCCGGGTGCCCGAAGAACCAGAAGATATGCTGGAACATCACCGGGTCGCCGCCGCCGGCGGCGGTGAAGAAGGTGGTGCCGAAGAAATGATCGGTGAGCAGCATGGTCACCGCTCCGGCGAGCACCGGCATCACCGCGATCAGCAGATAAGCCGTGATCAGCCAGGTCCACACGAACAGCGGCATCCGCAGCAGCGTCATGCCCGGCGCGCGCATGTTCATGATGGTGACGATGACGTTGATGGCGCCCAGGATCGAGGAGGCGCCCATGAGGTGAATGGAGAAGATCAGCATCGGGAACGAGGCGCCCGTCTGCAGCATCAGCGGCGGGTACATGGTCCAGCCGCCCGCCGGGGCGCCGCCCGGCACGAAGAACGTCGACAGGAGCAGCGTGAACGCGAAGGGGAGGATCCAGAAGCTCAGGTTGTTGAGCCGCGGCAGCGCCATGTCCGGCGCGCCCACCTGCATCGGGATCATCCAGTTCGCGAGCCCCACCCACGCCGGCATGATCGCGCCGAAGATCATGATCAGCGCGTGCATGGTGGTGAACGAGTTGAAGAGTTGCGGATCCCAGAACTGCAGCCCGGGCTGGAACAGCTCGAGCCGGATGAGCATGGCCAGCAAGCCGCCGATGAAGAACATCGTGCAGGCGAAGATCAGGTACATCGTGCCGATGTCTTTGTGGTTGGTCGCGTAGACCCAGCGCCGCCAGCCGTGCGGCTTCGAGTCATGGTCCTCGTGGGAGGCGGCGGGTGCGTGCGGCGTAGGCATCTGGGGAATCCCTCCTTCAGGAAGCGGTGCTGCGGGCGGCGCTCGCGACGACGGCAGGGGTGGATTCGGCCGGCGAAGCGGGGGCGGCCCCCGGGTCAGGCGGTGACACGGCCGGAGCGGCGGCCGGCGCGCGCCGCTGCGCGGGAGCCGCGGCCGCCTGCTTCTGCTCGGCGGCTTTTTCCTTCAGCCAGGCCGCGAAGTCGGCCTTCGAGCGCACGTCGACCACGATCGGCATGAAGCCGTGGTCGCGGCCGCAGAGCTCCGCGCACTGCCCGCGGTAGAGGCCCGGCTTGTCCGCGTCCACCTTGAACCAGGCCTCGTTCACGAAGCCGGGGATCGCGTCCTTCTTCACGCCGAAGGCCGGTACCCACCAGGAATGGATGACGTCCGCGCCGGTGATGAGCACGCGCACCTTGGTGTCGACCGGCACGACCAGGGGGTGATCGACGTTGAGCAGATAGTGAGGGACGGTGTTGGGATCGACCCCGGAGAGGAGCTCGCGCGCCGCATCGCTCTTGCGGTCGAGGCGCGAGTAGTACGACACCCCCTGGTCGAGATAGTCGTAGTTCCAGCCCCACTGGAAGCCCGTGACCTTGATCGCGAGCTCGGTCTTGGTCGTGTCCTCGATCTCCACCAGCACCCGCGCCGCCGGCACCGCCATCGCGATCAGGATGAACACCGGCACCACGGTCCAGATGAACTCGACCTTGGTGTTGTGCACCAGCGTGGCGTCGGGGATCGCGCCCTTGGATTTGCGGTAGGCGAAGATCGACCAGATCATCGCGCCGAAGACCACCACCGCGATGGCGACGCACACCCAGAAGATGGTCATGTGCAGGTCGTAGATCTTGCGGCTGATGTCGGTGACCCCCACGGGCATGTTGAGCTGGCTCCAGCCGGACTCGGCCAGGGCCGCGGCCGGGCAACCGGCCGCCACGGCGGCGGCCAGGGCGCGGGGGGCGAGCTTTGCGCGAATCATTTTTTGACGTGCCTTACAGCGCACGCCCACACAAAGGCGCGCGCAACTTCACCCGCAAGCAAATCCGCTCCGCCTTCGGCCCGCTCGGGGGCCTTAAGGCCAGGAGGGCGACTCGTTCACGCGGCCGATCAGGCGCTGCAACCGAAGCGCCAGTCCGCGTCGCTCCTCTTCCGTGAGAAAGCTGCCCAGCTCGCACTGGCGCCCGTGCGACTCGATTGTGAGCCGGCTCGGGAGCCGCCCGACCGCGGGGCGGCGCAGTTTAACCTGCGCCCAATGCCGCGGGAACACGACCCGGGCATAGCGCTCGCGCGTGCGGGATTCGATGCTCACGTCGGTGTCGGTGACCGTGATGGTCTGGCGGTGGAAGCGCCGCTCAAGGCACACCTTCAGCGCCCACCCGAGAAGCGCCAGCTCGAGCCCCGCGAACGGCAGGACCGGCCAGAAGCCCTTCGCCGCGAGGACCGCGGCGATGCCGAGCGGCGCCACGCAGGCGAGGGCGAAAAAGACGAGCGCGCCCCGGACACTCAGCGAGCAGTTCGGGCAGATCTCGATGCGCAGTGCCTCGCCGTCCACGGCCGCAGCCGATGGTAACGCGCAACGGCCTTTATTCAAGCGGC
>VBAK01000071.1 GCA_005882275.1 Candidatus Segetimicrobium genomatis | reverse complement strand
TGTCCTCCGGGAGGACGAACTCGGGCTCGAGGGAGACGAGCGAGGCCCCCGCCGCCCGGGCGGCGCCGGCCGGGTCGGCGAGGCGGGCGGTGTACATCATCTCGAGCGGCCAGCGGGGACGCCGCCGTTTGATGTCCCGCAGCACGGGGTGGTCGAACCCGCCCAGCACGACGCCGTCCTCCGCCCCCATCTCGTCGACGAGCTCGATCGTGCGGTCGACCAGCGGCATCTCCCGGAAGGGAACGTTCTTGAGCTCGACGAGCAGCACGAGCTTGCCCCGGGCCCAGTCCACGACCTCGCGCAGCGTCGGGACGCGCTCGCCGCGGAACTGCGGGCCGAACCAGCCGCCGGCGTCGAGCGCCCGCAGCGCCTCGAGGGTCAGATCCTTGACGTGGCCGCGGCCCGTCGTGGTGCGGTCGACGGTGGGGTCGTGCATCAACACGACGTGGCCGTCCCGCGTGAGCCGGACGTCGATCTCGGCCAGGGTCGCGCCGGCCCGCCACGCCGCCTCGAGCGCGGCGAGGGTGTTCTCCGGGGCGTGCGCGGACGCGCCACGGTGGGCGGAGACGTGGGGGGCGCCCCGGCGGCTGCGCAGGAGCTCAGGCGGCACCGATCGCCCTCACATCTTCCCGAGGCCGGCCGCGAGATACTCCTGCTTGAGCGCGCGCTCGGCCAGGAACAGCAGCAGGATCGTCGGGGCCAGCAGCACGATCGTCACCACCGCCGCATAGGTGAAGATCTGCGAGCGCCCGCCCAGGTAGGCGAAGAGCAGCACCGGCAGCGTGCGGATGTCCGGGCTCCCGACGATGAAGGTGAGGACGAACTCCTCCATGCTGCCGATGAACGTGAAGACCCCGCCGGCGAACAGCCCGGGGGCGACCAGCGGGATGAGGACGCGCCCGGTCAGGCTGAGGGGCCCGGCCCCCAGGTTGCGCGCGGCGTCGATCAGGTCCTGGGGGACCGCTTCGAACGTCGCCGTCATGATCCGGATCATGAACGGCAGCACGACGACGGTCTGGACCAGGATCACGCCGGCCAGCGTGTGCTCCAGCCCGAGCCGGATGAACATCGAGCCGAGGCCGGTGGCGATCACGATCCCCGGCATGATGATCGGCGCGAGCACCAGGAACTCGATCGCCCGCCGGAACGGCACCTCGCGCCGGCCGAGCGCGTAGCCGGTCGGCAGCGCCAGGGCGCCGCAGAGGACGGTCACGATCGGCGCGATCGTCAAACTGGCGACCACCGCGTCCCCCATCTCGGGCACCGAGAACATCGCCCGCCAGTTGTCCAGCGAGAGGCTCGGCGGGACGAGGCTCGGCGGAAACCAGCCCGCGTGCGGGTTCACCAGCGACCACAGCACGCCGACGATCAGGGGGACGGTCAGGCCGATCAGGGCGAGCCCGAAGAACAGCGCCGTGAGCAGCCACGGGAACGAGCGCGTGGGGAAGAGCCAGGCGCGGGTCACCGGACCACCGCGCCCCGGCCCGGCACCAGCCGGTAGTACAGGACGAGGACGATCCCCGACGCGATCGTCAGCACCGACCCGAGCGCCGAGGCCAGCGCCCAGTTGGCGCGGTCCATCATCTCGGTCTGCATGATCACCGGCAGCGCCAGCGGATACGCCGACTCCAGGAGCGACGGGACGGCGAACGCGCCAAACACCTGGATGAACACGAGGAGCGCGGCGGCCGAAATCCCCGACATGGAGAGGGGGACGGTCACCCGGCGAAACACCTCCCACGGCGGCGCGCCCAGGTTGCGGGCGGCGTCGATGACGTCCTGCGGAATCCCGGCCATGACGGCGGAGATGATGACCATCATGAAGGGCACGTTGTGCCAGACCTGCACGAGGATGATTCCCCAGCCCCATCGATCGTAGACGAGCTGCGGCCAGCTCCAGCCCCAGTGGAAGACCAGGCGGGCCAGGATCCCGCCGGGGGCGATGAGGCTCAGGATCAGGAACGCCGCGACGAGGCTCGGAACGACGAGCGGGATCTTGTACAGCACGCTGATCAGGAGCCGTCCCGGGAATCGGACCTGCATCAGCGCGCTGAACACGAGCGCGATCCCGAGGCTGAGCACGGTCGAGGCCACCCCGAGCCACAGGCTGAAGAAGAAGCCGTCCCGGTACTGGGCCTCCGCCCAGAACTGGCGGTAGTAGTCCCAGGTGAAGCGGCCGGCCTGCCCGATGACCGCCAGCCCGACGCTGCGCAGGAAGACCTGCGCGAGCGGCACGACCAGGAAGAGCCCCAGGAACCCGACGCCGGGGAGGAGGAGGCCCAGGTCCACCCACCGATCCCGCCGCCGCGCCGCGCGGCGCGGCCGGTCGAGGAGGGGAACCCGCGCGGGGACCGCCTGAGCCACGCGCTACGGCTCGCGGATGACCGCGGGGGCGGCCGGCAGCACGAGGCTGACGGTCTCGCCGACGCCGCGCGCCGGCTCGCCCGGCTCCTGCACGCGCAGCAGCACGTCGTTGACGCGGATGACGTAGTCGGTGATCGAGCCGAGGTACGCGGCCTGCTGGACGGCGCCGGACAGGCAGTTGACCGGGCCGGGACCGATGCGGATGTCCTCCGGCCGGAACGACAGCGTCACCGCGTCGCCCTGAGCCAGGCGGTCCGCGCAGGCCACTTCCAACCGCCCGATCGCCGTGTCGGCGACGTACCGCGCGCCCTCCCCCCCGGCCACGGTGGCGGGGATGAGGTTGGCGACCCCGAGGAACTCCGCGGTCACGCGCGCCCGCGGCCGCCGGTAGACGTCCTGCGGCGTTCCGACCTCCACCACCCGGCCGCGGTGCATGACGACGATCCGGTCGGAGAGCACGAGGGCCTCGGCCTGGTCGTGGGTGACGTAGATCGTGGTGACGCGGAGCCGCTGCTGCAGCGCGCGCAGCTCCAGGCGCAGGCGTTCCCGCAGCTTCGCGTCGAGGTTGCTGAGCGGCTCGTCGAACAGGAGGACCTTGGGGCGCGTGACCACCGCCCGGGCCACCGCCACCCGCTGCTGCTGGCCGCCCGACAGCGCCCGCGGGTACCGGCCCCCCAGCCCGCTGAGTTCGACCATCCGCAGGGCCTCCTCGACCCGGACCCGCCGCTCCTCCTCCGGCACCCGGCGCATCCGGAGGCCGAAGGCGACGTTCTCTTCGACCGTCATGTGCGGAAACAGCGCGTAGGACTGGAACACCATCGCGGTCTCCCGCCGGTGCGCCGGGAGGTGGTGGACCGGCCGCCCGTCCAGGAGCACTTCGCCGCCGTCGGGGTCGAGCAGCCCCGCGATGATTCGGAGCGTCGTCGTCTTGCCGCACCCCGACGGGCCAAGGATGGTGAGGAACTCGCCATCCCTGGCCTCGAGGTGCACATCCTGCACGGCGGCGGTCGCCCCGTAGACCTTGGTCACGCCGCGCAGCTCGACCTGGGCCATGCTACTGGAGGATCTCCTTGATGAAGATGGCGACCGATGCGTTGGAGATCACGCCGTTGATCCGCGTCCGCGTGCGCTCGTGGTACATCGCGTCCGACAGGAGGAACGGCGCCATGGTGGCCGGGATGTGCCCGCGCGTCTGCAGGTCCACGCGGGCCGTCCGGCTGCCCGTCTGCTCGAGTTTGTCGATCTGGACCTTGTCGCCCATCAGAAAGTCCGCCAGCAGCAGCGAGGCCTCGAGCTTCTGGGTCCCCGCCACCACGATCATGGCGTCCCCGTCGCCGACTTCTCCGCTCGCCAGCAGGATCGGGTGCACGGTCGGCGGGACGAGCCCCTTCGTGGCCAGCGTGTAGAGATCGTCCTCCCACACGGTCGCGATGTACGCCGTATTGTTCGCGAGGGCCTGCACGGACGCCTCGTTGCCGTTCGTGAACGTGACGTAGGGCTTGAGCGTCTTGAAGTAGCCGACGACCGAGGGCATGCACTTCGCGGCGATGTCCTTGGCCTGCGCGTCGGCGATGTTATAAGTGTAGAGGTCCTTCGCGCACTGGGGGGCCAGGGCGAGCAGGGC
Source organism: Candidatus Segetimicrobium genomatis (assembly GCA_005882275.1). Taxonomy (GTDB): domain Bacteria; phylum Sysuimicrobiota; class Sysuimicrobiia; order Sysuimicrobiales; family Segetimicrobiaceae; genus Segetimicrobium; species Segetimicrobium genomatis. The sequence continues at coordinate 1,694 of VBAK01000071.1, read as the reverse complement.
GGTCTCGAGGAAGCCCGAGCCGCTGCCGCCGCGGTTGGGCGTGGTAATGGCCACCTTGCCGGGGTGGGTCCTGGCAAACTCCGCGAGCGACGCAAACGTGTCGGGCGGCTTGGACACGAACTGGCCGTTGTACGCGACGACGGTCTGGTTCCGGTGGAAGGGCAGGGCGGTCCCGCCGTGCAGGTAGCCGCGAGACTCGCGGGCCACCGACGGGTCGACGCCGTGCGCGTTGGGGAGCAGATCCACGAGGGCGACGTTGGCGACCAGGCCCGCGCCGGTCATCAGCCTGACGTTGTTGTTCGGCAGGAAGAATAGGTCGGCCGACGGGGGCTTCCCGGCCTGGCGCTCGGCGATCAGCTGCTGGGTGGCGACGTCGCCGTCCACGCAGACGTGCTTGACCCCGACGCCCGACGCCCTGCTCCAGTCGCCCACCTCCTTGGCCAGGAGCTCGCAGAGGGTGTCTGCGAAGTCATAGAAGACTACGCTCTGCGTCCTGGCGACCGGCGTGAGCACCTGCGTGAAGTTGGCCCGCGACAGCGTGCCGAGGTCGATGTGGCTCTGCACGTTGAAGCGGCCGCCCCCGACGGGGTTGATGGCCCAGGCCGCCGGGCCGACCGATCCGAGGAGCCCGATCACGATGACCGCGATGATGCCTCCGAGCCTGTTCATTGCGTCCCCTCCCATGTGTGGCTTCGTATCGTCTCTCGCTCGCTGTCACTCCTGCGAAACCGGCTCCGGCCGGCCGCCGCCGCGCAGACTGGTGTAGGCCGCGTCGATTGCGGCGATGCTCGCAAACGCGTCGTCCACGGTCACGGGCGGGGGCGCCTCCCCCAGGCAGGCGTCGATGAACGCCCGATCCTCGTCCACATACCCCTGCGCGGTGACGTCATCCGGCGACGCGAACTGCCGCCACGCCGGCTCGGGCGCCTCGCGGGTCGCGTGGCGCGCGCGGTCCATGTCTTCGGAGACCAGGAGCGCGTGATCGCCGAAGAGCTCCACGCGCTCCGTCGGTTTCGCCCAGGAGGCGTGGCCGCAGGTGGTGAGGGCGGCCGGGCGGTCGCCTTCGCACCACAGCATCAGGACGATGTCGTCCTGGTCGGGATAGCAGCTCCGCCGGCCCCGCGCGGCGACCTGCCGGATCGGACCGACCAGCCACCCCACCAGGTCGATCATGTGCACGGCGCAGTCGTACAGGAATCCGCCGGTGAGCGCCGGGTCGATGTACCAGGACGGCGTCAGCATGTCGCCGTCGGTGATCTTGGCGTGGGCGGAGTAGGGGGTGAACCCGGCGGCGATTTCGCCCCGGAGGAAGCGGTAGGCCGGGGCAAACCGGCGGTTGAAACCCATCTGGTACACGCGGCCGGAGCGGCGCACGCGGGCGGCGATCCGGCGGGCCTCCTCCAGCGTGGTGGCCATCGGCTTCTCCGAGAACACATGCAGCCCCCGGTCGATCGCCTCGAGCACCACGGCCCCGTGGTAGCGGTTCGGCAGGGTGACGTAGACCGCGTCCGCTTTGAGATCGGCCAGTTCGGACAGGGTCCGGCACGGCCGGGCCCCGAAGGCCTGGGCCGTGGACCGCGCGGCCGCCTCCACGGTATCGGCGACGCCGACGATCCGGACCCGCGGATCGCGCGCGAGCACGTCGAGGTGCCGCCGGCCCATCCCGCCTGCTCCCACCAGTCCGACCTTGACAG
>VBAK01000117.1 GCA_005882275.1 Candidatus Segetimicrobium genomatis | reverse complement strand
GAGCGCGGACCAGTTTGAAGAGGTGCTGGCGGCCGTCCTGGAGGTGGCCAGCACCGAGGTCACGCTGCGGAAGATCGGCGAGGAGATCAAGAAGACCACCCGGCGGGTGAACGCGCTCGAGCAGGTGGTCATCCCCCGCATCCGCGGCGAGATCCGCTTCATCCGGGACGTGCTGGAGCAGCGGGCGCGCGAGGACGTCTTCCGCCTGAAGCGGATCAAGAAGAAGCTGGAGGCCAAGGCAAGCGGGGCCGCGTAGGCAGTTCGGCCACCCGCCCCCTGCGGGGGCTTCTCACCGGAGTGGGGCCAACGGCAAGCAGAGGTCGCGGTGGACGGCGCGCTCCGGCAGCATACGATTGAAGCGATCCTGGACGTTCCCGGAGTGGTCGTGATGCTCGGGCCCGTGGATGTCGGCAAGACGACCACCGCCACCGAAATCGCCAATGCGGCGGTCCAGGCAAGATTACGCACGGTTGTTGTGGACGCCGACCCGGGGCAGTCCGACATCGGGCCTCCGGCGACCGTTGGGCTTGCGGTGGTCCGGCGTCCCGTCCGGACCATGGACCGGCTGACGCCGGCCGCGGCCTTCTTCGTCGGGGATACGTCGGTCGAGGGTGTCTCCCGCTACGTGGTCGAGGGGACGGTCCGGTCGGTGGCGTGGGCGCGCGACCGGGCCGAGGTTGTGGTCGTCGACACCACGGGCTGGGTCGAAGGCCCTGCCGCCGTCGCCGCCAAGGTGGACAAGTTCCGCCGCATCACCCCGCAGCATGTGGTCGCGCTGCAGTGGCGCGGAGAGGTCGAACCGATCCTGGCCCGGCTCCCCTCCGGGATCATCGTGCACCGCGTGTCCCCGTCCCCCCGCGTCCGGACCCGCTCGCGGGACGTGCGCCGGGCGACCCGAGCCATGCGGTTCCGCCGGTACTTTGCGCAGGCCAGGCCCCACACGCTGGACCTCACCGCGCTGCCGGTCGGCCGGCCCGTCCTGCACTACGGACGGGCGATCCCGCAGTCGCAGATGCTCGCGGAGATCTCCAGGGCGTCGCTTCGCCACCTATTGGTAGGTCTGGCCGATCGAGACGGATGGCTCGTGGCGATGGGATCCGTCGTCGGGATGGCACCCACCCGGCAAACGGCCACCGTGGTGGCCCCGGTAAGTTCGCTGACAGGAGTCCGTACCCTCCAGTGGGGGGTGCTCCGGGTGGCCCCCTCCGGACACGAGGAGGGGCGCCTGTCATAAATCTGGAAGAACAGCCCTCCATCCATGACAACCCTCCATGCGGGAGGGGGGAGGAAGCGTATGGCACGGATCGGCATCAACGGGTTTGGACGGATCGGCCGGCAGGTGCTCAGGGCGATCATGGAGCGGCACCCCGCCATCGAGGTCGCCGCCGTGAACGATCTGACCGATGTGCGAACCAATGCCCACCTCTTTCAGTACGACAGCACCTACGGGCGGTTCCCGGGCACGGTCGAAGCTCAGGACGGACGGATCGTCATCAACGGGCGGCGCATCGACGTGCTCTCCGAGCGAGAGCCCGCGAAGCTTCCGTGGAAGGACCACGGCGCGGACCTCGTGATCGAGTCTACCGGGCGGTTCACGGACGCCAAGAAGGCGGCCGGGCACCTCGAGGGCGGCGCCAGGCGTGTCGTGATCAGCGCCCCCGCCACCGGTGAGGACGTGACGGTAAACATGGGCGTGAACCACACCGCATACGACCCGGCGCGGCACCGGATCGTCAGCAACGGTTCCTGCACCACGAATTGTCTGTCGGTGACCGCGATGGTCCTCAGCCGGAGCTTCGGCATCCGCTCGGGGTTCATGAATACGGTCCACTCGTACACGAACGACCAGGTGATCCTCGATGTGGTCCACTCGGATCTGCGGCGCGCCCGCGCCGCCGCGCTCAACATCATTCCCACCACGACCGGCGCGGCCAAAGCCATCTTCCTGGTCCTGCCGGAGCTCAAAGGCAAGCTCAACGGGCTGGCGCTGCGCGTGCCCACCCCCACCGTGTCGGTGGTGGATCTCACGGTGACGCTCGAGAAGCCGGCGACCGCCGAAGAGATCAACCGCGCGTACAGGCGCGCCTCGGAGGAAGAGTTGAAGGGGTACCTCGGCTACACCGACGTCCCGCTGGTTTCCATGGACTTCAAAGGCGATCCGCACAGCGGGGTGTTGGATTCGCTGTCCACGATGGTCGTGGGCGACATGGTCAAGGTGCTGTCCTGGTACGACAACGAGTGGGGGTACTCGTGCCGGGTGGCGGACCTGGTCGCCTACATGAGCGGGCGCGGGTTGTGAACAAGAAGACCGTCCGCGACATCGAGGTCGCCGGGCGGCGGGTGTTCGTCCGTGTCGACTTCAACGTCCCCCTCGACCAGGGACGGATCACGGACGACCACCGCATCACGGCGGCCCTGCCAACGATCGCGTACCTGTGCGACCACGACGCGGCGGTCATCCTCGCCTCCCACCTGGGCCGTCCGAAGGGACCGGAGCCTTCCCTTCGGATGGATCCCATCGCCCGCCGGCTGCAGGAGCTCCTCCGCCGGCCTGTGCGAAAACTCGATGACTGCGTGGGACCTGAAGTCGAGGCGGCGGTCGGGGCGATGCGTCGAGGAGACGTGGTGCTCCTCGAGAATCTGCGGTTTCATCCCGAAGAAGAAGCCAATGATCCATCGTTTGCCCGCGGGCTTGCCCGGCTGGCCGAGGTCTACGTGAACGACGCCTTTGGGACGGCGCACCGCGCACACGCCAGCACCGTCGGGGTGGCGAAGCTGCTCCCCGCTGTCGCCGGGCTCTTGATGGAGCGAGAACTGACCTTCCTCGGAAAGGTGCTCGAAGCGCCCACCAGGCCGTTGGTCGCCATTCTCGGCGGGAAAAAGGTGGAAGATAAGATCGGGGTCATCCGCAACCTCCTCCGGCTCGCCCAAACGATGCTGATCGGGGGAGGGATGTGCTACACGTTCCTGCGGGCCGCGGGAGGGAAGATCGGCGCGTCGCTCTGCGAAGCGGATAAGCTCGATCTGGCCGGCGAGTTGATGGCCGACGCGCAGCGTCGCGGTGTCCGCCTGCTGCTCCCGGTCGACGTGGTCGCGGCCCAGCGGCCGTCGGCCGACGCCGCGGTCCGGACGGTCGATGCCCGGGCGATCCCCGACGGGTGGATGGGCCTCGATATCGGGCCCCGGACGGAGGCAGCGTTTGCCGCGCCGATCGCGGCGGCCGGCACCGTTCTCTGGAACGGGCCGATGGGCGTGTTCGAACTGGCGCCGTTCGCGCATGGGACTCAGGCCGTGGCGCGGGCCGTGGCGGAGTCGCCGGCCGAATCGATCGTGGGCGGCGGCGACACCGCCTCGGCGGTCGAGCAGTTGGGGTACGCGGACAAGATGACCCACATCAGCACCGGAGGCGGCGCCACGCTGGAGTTTATGGAAGGCAAGGTGCTGCCGGGTGTGGCCGTGTTGATGGATCGCTGAGCCGTGCGCACCCCCCTCGTCGCCGCCAACTGGAAGATGCACATGCCGGTGGCGCCGGCCGTCAAGTTGGTCGGCGAGATGAAGGCCGCCCTCCGGGACCTCCGCGGAGTGGAGGTGGTGATCTGCCCTCCGGCCACCGCACTCGCGGCGGTCGGGCAGGCTCTGGCCGGCACTCCCTATCTGCTCGGCGGGCAGACGATGCACTGGGAGCCGCAGGGCGCGTACACCGGAGAGGTGAGCGCGCCGATGCTCGTCGATGTCGGGTGCCGTGCCGTGCTGCTCGGCCACTCGGAGCGGCGGCTCTATTTTGGAGAGACGGACGAAGCGGTGGGGCGGAAGGTGCGCGCGGCCTTTGCCCACGGTCTGGTGCCGATCGTCTGCGTCGGGGAGAGCCTGGAGGAGCGGCAGGCGGGAAGCGCGGACGGCGTGATCGCCCGGCAGGTGCGCGCCGCGGTGCAGGGCGTGGCCCCGCAGGAGTTCCCCCGGTTGGTGATCGCCTACGAACCGGTGTGGGCGATCGGCACCGGGCAGACCGCGACCGGGACCGAGGCCAACCGCGTCGCCGGGCTGATCCGGCGTCTGCTGGCGGATTCCGGCGCCGCGGGCGCGGCGGAGATCCGGATCCTGTACGGCGGGAGCGTCAAGCCCGACAACATCCGGGAGTTCCTGGAGCAGCCTGAGATCGACGGGGCGCTCGTTGGGGGCGCGAGCCTGGACGCCCGGGCGTTCGCCGCCATCGTCAGGGCGGCGGCCGAGGCCGGTCGCTGAGCGCGCACCCCACCTTGTGCTGCCCGAGAGGCCTGTGGTACTGTTAAGGGGCGATCGACGGAGGTGTTCCGGGTGTCGAACGCGGTGCTGATCCTGCATTTCCTGGTGGCGGTGGCCGTGGTCGGCGTGATCGTGCTCCAGGGCCCCAAGGGAGAAGGCCTGGGCTCGATCGGCGGCGGCGGTGCCCGGCTCTTCCACGGGCCGCGACCCAGGGAGACGTTGCTGCTTCGCGTGACATCGACATTGGCAATCCTGTTTGGTGCGACATCCCTCTATCTGGTCCTCACCCACTACGGCCGTCTCTTTCCTTAACTCTCTGTGACCCGCGAGCTTCCGCCGCTGTCCTCGATCGAGGACGTCCGGCGCTACGTCGTTGACTCGACGAATCGCCTCCACAGCGCGTCTCATCGGGAGATCCTCGCCGGACTGACCACCGACATCTACTTTGTCCGCACTCTCGAGATCCTCAGGTCCCTGGGGCTCGCCGATATCCCGGTGGCCGCGGAGGTCTTTCCCGGCCGCGACGGGGTCTGCGTGGGGGTCGAGGAAGTCCGCTATCTCCTCCGCGACAGCGATGTGAAGATCCAGAGCCTCGCCGAGGGCGAGCGGTTTTCCGCGCGTGAAGTCATCATGCGCATCGAAGGCCCCTACGCGCGGTTCGGGATGTTCGAGACGGTGCTCCTCGGGATGCTGGCCCAGCCGAGCGGGTGGGCCACCGCGGCCCGCGAGGTGGTGGCGGCGGCCGGAGAGAAACCCGCGTACGTCTTTGGGGCGCGCCACGTCCATCCGGCGGTGGCGCCGGTGATGGAGCGGTCGGCGTTGATCGGGGGGATGCGCGGGGCGGCCTGCATCCTGGGCGCCAAGCTCGCCGGACAGGAGCCGGTCGGCACGATGCCGCACGCCTTCATCCTGATCGTTGGCGATACGGTGCGCGCGGCGATCGCCTACCATGAGCGGATGCCCGCCGGGGTTCCCCGGCTGGTGCTCGTCGATACGTTCACCGATGAAGCGGTGGAAGCCCTGCGCGTCGCCGAGGCGCTTGGCCCGGACCTCGCCGCGATCCGCCTGGATACTCCGCGGGAGCGGGGGAGCGTGACGCCGGACCTGGTTCGTGAAGTCCGGGCGAGGCTCACACTGGCCGCCCACGGCAAGATCCAGGTTTTCGTCTCCGGCGGGCTGACCCCCGAGCGCATTCCGGCGCTGTCCGAGGCCGGCGCCGACGCATTTGGCGTAGGCAGCTACGTCAGCGCGGCGCCCCCCATCGACATGACCATGGACCTCCGGGAGATCAACGGCAGGCCCATCGCCAAGCGCGGCCGGACGCCCGGCCGGACGCCCACGACGCGCCTCAGGTCCTGAACGCCCGCGATTGACACTCTTCTCCGGCGCTCCGTATAATGAGGTCGCATCGAAGGCCTGCGCGAGTTCGTTGGTGGGCTGCTACTGCGTGCCGGGATGGCGGAATTTGGCAGACGCGCACGTTTGAGGGGCGTGTGGGGTAACCCGTGGGGGTTCAAATCCCCCTCCCGGCACCACGATTACCGATCTGATCCTCCATCTCGAGCAAGCCCGCCAAGTCGTCCTGACAGTCAGCGATAAGCGTCTTCGGTGACGCACCGTTGGGATTCGTTTGTTGAGTGCTCGATCGATTCGGAGTAATGGGAGGTCCCTTTGCGCCTTCCTCACGGCCTATCTCCATAGAGAGAGCGGTGGAGATCCTTCGCCAGTGGCCTGACGCTCATCATATTGACGGCCTCGTGCTCGATGAAGTAGAGGCATACACGCAGAACTTCTACGCGCAATTCAAAGAGGCAAGCACGGGTAAGGGTGCAGTGCAAGTGCTGGTCGATCGATATACCGGTCGATCGATGCCTGAAATGGGTCCAAACATGATGTGGAACGCGAAATATGGCAAGGTGATGATGCAAGAGATGATGAGCGGCTCAGAGATGATGATGGGCGGCGCGTCGACCATTCCACCGGCCTCCGCGATCGCGGAGGCGCAGGCCAAGCGATCGGCCGACCAGTTCCTGTCCGGATACCTCCCGGGCGCGACCGCGGGGAATGGAGACGCATTTTACGGATACTACCATTTTGACGTGCTGCGGGGTCGGCGTCAGGTCGGCATGCTCAGCGTCAACGCGCAAAGCGGCCAGGTCTGGTACCATACTTGGCACGGCGAGTTTCTGGATAAGAGGGAGATTCGCCAGTAACTTGGCGCGACGAAGCGGTTTGCGTGAACGGTGAGCGTCACGCTTGGGACTCTGCATTAGGGGAAACGGCATGACCGGTGAGGACCAAGGGGATCCGCAAAACTGACCAGCCGGTGAAGCGACTACCGTGGGGCGGCGGTCACAGGAACGGGTTCACTGCCCGAACGGTTCCGTAAAGGCGGTCATGCTGGAAGTCCTCGGACAAGAGTTCCGAAAGGCCGAAGTGCTCCGCGTACGCCCACAGATGTGCGTCGAACCAAGACAGCTGGTACGCCACCGCACCCCGTAGCGCGGTCCTCAAGAGCATCTCGTCTGGATACAACACGGTAAATTGCCTCAGCATTTCCTCGGCTTCCCGTATCGCGTCTTGGACCAAGAGTAGCGGCATTGCGCCCACGAGGGGCTTAGTGACCGCCGCCACAAACTCCATGATTGCTTGATGGGGGACACGGATGGAATCCTCTGCGATCCCTCGCCTCAGGATCTCAGTCGAGATCTTTTGGCGGTCCGGGAACCGTGGATCAAAGCGATACACAAGAATATTTGTATCAACGAGCGCGGCCACGACGATAGAGGTCCTCTCGGCTCCATCCACGATTCTGCGCTGACGCCGCGTGAGGGCGTTTGTTCCTCTTCCGTTGTCTGGCGGTCGCCAGGTCGAAGCGGCGAAGACGCTCGGCAGAGCTCATTGTCCTAATCTTTTTCCCGGGGGGGACGACCCGAATCATGTCTCCCGAGACAAGCCACTCTATCTCGTCACCTGGGCGAATGCCATATCGATCCGCCACCGCCTTGGGAACCGTGACCTGGAGCTTCGACGTAACCTTAGCCATATCCTTACTATAGCAAGGGTGTCATCCTTGTTCAAGTACTGTCGCGACATTGGTTGGAAGGGCCCCTGGCCTCAATGAGTCTACGTTCCTGTCTTCGGGCGAAGAGGCGGAAAATCTAGGCGACCTCAAGGATGCCCCCGATGTTTGGTAAAGACCAAATCCCCCTCCCGGCACCAGCCATCCACCAATATGGTCATCAAATCGCGGCGTGGTGGTAAGGTCTCCTCGGTGTTGACCGGCGCGGGTAGCGTCTAATGCTTTCGGCTTCCTACGACCGCTTGCTCAACCAAATGAGGTTCACGGTCGATCACCGCAAGCAGAATCCGAGCTGGGCGATCTGGGACAGCCCGACCCTGTTCCCATTGTTCAATAGTCCTGCGAGAGAGACCAAAGCGCCTGGCAAATTTAGCCTGCGTCAGACCTAACTTCCTTCGGATACTTCTTACGTCAGGCAATGGCGGATTATGGATCAACCGAAGTTTGGCCCCCCGCGGCAGTTCAGGCGCCGTATCAGGGTCCTCGGCGATCCACTTGGCGATGTCCTTGTTGGTCGCTGAGCGAACCCGCTTGACGTCTATCCGCCCTCGGTTCCTAAGGATCTTGGTTTGCGAACGCCTTGTGGTAGGCATCTCGTTCCCTCCCTGATGCTGGTTGTGCCGAGATGATTCGGCGGATGTGTTCGAGTGGCGTATACACGACGACATAGACCTCCTCGTCGACCTCGCCGATCGCGATCACACGTCGCTCGCCGTAGTCGCGGCGGGTATCGTCCCACTCAATAGTGTCGCCACCAAAAATTCTGCACGCATACTCGAAGTCGAAGCCACGTTCGGCGACGTTCTTGTCGCTTCCATCTGTCGCACTAGGTTGCTATTGTGAAACTAACTACTTGACGTATTACTCCTCGAACCACTACAATGACGCTAAAGCTGGAAGTGACACGGCACGCGAGACGTCGAATGCAGCAGCGTCACGTCACCGAGAAAGAGGTCCGTCATACGCTCATTGAGCCTGATCGGAGGGCAACAGATGGTGACGGCGATCCAGTCGCATTTCGACGATTTGCCGATGGGGTAACTGTGAAGGTTGCATATGTCGTGGACGCAGGCGTGGATGTGGTGAAGACTGTTATCTGTCGACCAGAAAGGAGCCGGGGGCAATGAGAATCACGTACGATCCACGAGCGGACGCCCTGGCGATTGAATTGCGAGACGTGCCGGTCGCTCGGACTCGTGAAGTGACCGACACCATTAATGTGGACCTCGGCAAGGATGGACGTCCCGTTGTTGTGGAGATCTTGAATGTTCGGAAGGGACTCGGTGATGAGGTACTTCGGCATGTTGGGTTGGATTTGGGAGGCATTCAGTGGCAACAGGAGTCCGATACAGTTCATGCCACGGATGAAGCGGCACAGTTGGTTGGGGTATCGCGGCAGTATCTCTCCAAGATGGCGCGGGAGGGGAAGATCCCAGCGCGCAGGTCGGGCCGCGACTGGTTATTCTACCGAAGCGGGCTCGTAGAGTTCTTCGGGCCTGGGCGCGTTGAGGAGCCGACTGTTCGGTACGGCGCAAATGCATCGAGAATGGGGAACGTGAGGGCTCCTCGCCGGCGGGTCCCGCGGCGTCGGCCCTAGTTTCCGATTCTCGCGGGCACACCGCGGCAATCATACCAGAGCCCCTTTCCCGGCGTTGTGCTGATCCACCACCTGCCTGGCTGGGACGAATGGTACCGTGAGGCCACGCGCAGGTTTGTACTATCGGGAAGTAGCCGAATCGCGCCGTCTAAGATCTTACCGTGCGGCTTATCGTCACGCCATGGAAAACCGTACGAGCAGAGCCAAACGTCTTTCGAAAGAGGAACAGCAGGCGATCGCCCGCAAGGCCGTTCAGGCACCGGTGGGAGAAGGCGAGGCGGAAGAAGGCAGCGAAAAGGCCATAGCCTGGTGATCCCTTCGGGACAAGACTGGAACCGTTTCAGGAGGAACCGGGGAGGCGGATTCCATCGGACCGGCAGACTCTACCGCCGCACCGGTGTTGATTGTTATCGTGGCCGGAAGCGCTAATCTGCCCATGCAAGCCATTAAGCTCGCGACCTGGAACGTCAATGGGATCCGGGCGCGTCAGGGCGAGGTCCAGCAATGGATCGAGCGCGAGCGTCCGGATGTCGTCTGCCTGCAGGAGATCAAGGCGGAGTCCAACCAGGTGCCACCTGCACTGTGTGAGATGGAGGGGTACTGGTGCTATTGGCACGGCGGCAAAGGCTACTCGGGCGTCGGTCTTCACGTCAGCAAGGAAATCGCGCCCCAACAGCCTCTGTTCGTTCATCCCGCGTTCGATTGCGAGAATCGAGTCGTTGTGACGGAAGTCGCTGGTATCACCATCGGGTCGGTCTATGTGCCCAACGGTGGTCGAGACTTCGCGGCGAAAATGCGATTCCTCGAAGCGCTCGACGAGTACGCCGCGTCGTTCCAGACCGAGGATGCGGGAGAAGTACGCCAACTCGTGCTGTGCGGGGATATGAACGTAGCGCGATCGGATCTTGATGTACATCCGAAAGAGCGCAAGCCCCGGGCGATTGGACAACTTCCTGAGGAGCGCGCGCTGATTGAGCGGATCCTGAGTCGCGGCTTGGTGGACCTGGGTCGCACCCTCGACCCGAACAACGACCATCTCTTCACCTGGTGGGCGCCCTGGCGCAACCTGCGACAGCGGAACATCGGGTGGCGCCTCGACTATGTGTTCGTGAGCATCTCGTTGGCAGTTCGGGCGACCGCCTGCTTCGTCCAGAGAGAGGTGGGAACCAGCGACCATGCGCCTGTGCTGGCCCGCTTCAGTTGAACACAGCAGGCCCACATGGCGAAGTCCACTGACCGGCCGGTGAAGTAAGCGCCGTGCAGGGGGCGGTCACAGGAACGGGTTCACTGCCCGAACGTTTCCATAAAGCCGGTCATGCTGGAAGTCCTCGTCCATGCCGGGAGTGCCCCGCAGGATGGTCTCAACCTCTTTCTGAATTAGGTTTGACGATGACCGCGGGGAGAAATCGCGATGCGGGGAAGGGGGGGCATGCCGCTGACGGGGGGATCCGCTTCGACTTGGCGTCCTCGAAACACGACGGGGCAGACACTGGCGCCGGCGCTCGACCGGCTGGAGAAGACTGCCTTTGGAGAGAGCGGCACAGTGGAGCGTCTGGTGATCTCCCCACGCCCGGGAGAGCACCGTGTCGTCGACGAGATCCTTGTGATTCCGGGGGTGGGGGTTCTCGGGGACCACGACGGCAAACAGGTCTGGCGGGGGGCGCGCGTCCCCGGCCGCGAGATCAGCGCGATCAACGCTGAAGTCCTGGAAGCGTTGGGCATCTCCCCTGCCGCTCCTGGGGACAATCTCATCATCCGAGGGATCGATCTCCGTGCGATCCCGCCGGGGATGATCCTGCTGATCGGAGATCTGCCTGTTCGGCGGACGGCCGCGGCCCACCGTCCCTGCCGGCTCTTCCGTGACCGCACATCCGGCGTCGCATTTCAGATCGCCGCGCGGGGATGGCGCGGCGCCTTGTTCGACGCGCTGACGAAAGGGACGATCCGCGCCGGCGACCCGGTGCGGTTCGAGCCGTGACCGGCGTGCGGGTGGAAGCGGTGCTGCAAACAAACGCCGGCACAACGATGTGCTCAGTGTACCCAGGGCCTCCTGGAGGAATTGGCCAGATGCGGCTGTAAGACCATACCGCCGTGACGGCAGCCGGGAAGGGGCAGCCTATGAAACCGTCGGGAATGCCGATCGAAGCGAAGAGCGGAGCAAAGGTCACCGCAAAGGGTGAGCGCGGGCAGGATCTCCTGGGTCTCCGCAATCTAGTCGTGCCGGCGGGAGTCACCACGCCCCCGCCGGTGTTCATCGTCGAAGGCCGCGGCGCGGAGGTGCGGGCCTCCGACGGCCGCGCGTACATTGATTTTGCCGCGGGGATCGGCGTCCTGGGCGTCGGGCACTGCCACCCGAAGGTCGTGGCGGCCATCAAATGCCAGGCGGAGGCGTACCTCCACACCAGTTTCCCGATCCTGATGTACGAGCCGTATCTGACCCTCAGTCAGCGCCTGATCGCCGTGACGCCCGGAAGCTTCCCCAAGAAAACGTTCCTGGTCAACAGTGGGGCGGAAGCGATCGAAAATGCCGCCAAGCTGGCACGCGCGTGGACGAGGAGGCCGGCGGTCATCGCCTTCGAGGGGGCATTTCACGGGCGGACCCTCTTTACGTTGAGCCTCACCGGCAAGCTGCACCCGTACAAGGGGGGGTTCGGGCCGTTCGTCCCCGACGTGTACCGGGTCCCCTTCCCGTACCCGTATCGTCCGCCGGTGGGGGTTCGGGCGGAGGACATTGTGGCGCACAGCCTCGACGCGATCGAGCGCCTGTTCCTCACCACCGTGTCCGCCGACCAGGTCGCCGCGCTCGTCGTCGAACCTGTGCTGGGCGAAGGCGGATTCGTTGTCCCCCCGTCCGGGTTCCTGGCCGCCCTGCGCGATCTGTGCCGGGCCCGAGGTATCGTGCTCATCGTGGATGAGATCCAGACGGGGTTCGGCCGGACCGGCAGGATGTTCGCCTGCGAGCACGAGGGCGTCGAGCCGGACCTCATCGTCCTCGGCAAATCTCTCGCCGCCGGGATGCCGCTGGCCGCCGTCGTCGGCCGCGCGGACATGATGGACGCCGCGTCGGCCGGGGGGCTCGGCGGCACGTACGGCGGGAATCCGGTCGCGTGCGCGGCGGCGCTGGCGGTGCTTGACGTCTACGAGGAGGAGGCCCTCGTCAGACGCGCCCAACGTCTCGCGGGCGCCCTGCGGCCCCGGTTGGAGGAAATGATGTCGCGGTATCCGGCGATCGGCGAGGTGCGCGGGCTTGGACCGATGACGGCCATAGAGCTGGTGAAGGATCGGCGGACCCGCATCCCGGCGCCGGAGGTGACGAGCCGGGTGCTCGAGTCCTGCTGGCGGCGGGGATTGATTATCCTCAAGGCGGGGTTGTACGACAATGTGATTCGCGTCCATGTGCCGTTTGTCATCACGGACGATCAACTGAAGAAGGGGTTGGATATTCTTGACGCGGCGCTGGCGGAGGGGGCACCGGCGCGATGAGACGGCGGGGGACGTGGACGCGGTGCAGGCAAAAGGGGGAGGGGTAGCGATGAGGGGACGAGTTCGAAGGATCCTTGCGGCGCCGGTCATGGCCGCGTTCGTGGTCACGCTGGTGTTGGCACAGCCGGGGGCGCGGGCCCAGGGCACGAAGTGGTACCCGTGGCCGGTGCTCTCATACTACGGCTCATACGATGTCAGCACGAAGAAGGCATCAGGGATGCCGGCGACGAGCCTCGTCGGACCGAAGTCCGAGATGTGGACGCCGCCCACGCCCAAGAAGCCGTATACCATCGGGGTGTCGTTCCCGCACCTCAAGGACTCCTACTGGCTGGCGGTCGACTATGGGATCATTGACGAGGCGAAGCAGCTCGGCGTGGGCATCAACCTGGTCGCCGCGGCCGGGTACACGGAGATCACCCAACAGATCAACCAGGTCGAGAACCTGGCCAACCAGAGCGTCGACGGCATCATCTTCGCGGGGATCTCGTACTCGGCCCAGGACAGTCTCGTGGACAAGGTCAGCAAGAAGATGCCGGTTATCGAGGTCATCAACGACATCCGCGCGCCGAAGATCGCCGCGAAGGCGCTCGTGTCCTTCTACGATATGGGGTATCAGTCCGGCGTCTTCGTGGCCGAGGACAGCAAAGGGAAGCCCCAGGTGACGGTCGCCTTCCTGCCGGGGCCGGCGGGATCGGGGTGGGCGCCCGACACGCTGGAAGGGTTCAAGGCGGCCACGGAAAAGCTTGCCCCGGGCCGGGTCAAGATCGTGGACGTGAAGTACGGGGACACCGGCAAAAACATCCAGCTCGCCCTGGCCGAGGACATCCTCAACACCTACCCCAAGCTGGACTATCTGGTGGGCAACGCGGTGATGGCCGGCGCGGCCCCTGATGCGGTGGCCGCCCGCCACCACCCCGCGAAGATCGTTTCCACGTACATCGAGCCCGCTCTCTACGAGAAGATCGTGGCCGGGAAGGTGGGGGCCGCCCCGACGGATTTCACCGCCATCCAGGGCCGGATGGCGGTGGACATGATGGTCCGCCTCCTGAACGGGGAGAAGCCGGGGAAGGACTTCCCATTCCAGTCGGGTCCCGTGATCAAGGTCGTGACCCCGCAGAACTACAAGGAGTTCTCCTACGAGGCCATGCTGGGCCCCCAGGGGTGGAAGCCGGTCTTCACGCTGGAGGCGAAGAAATAGATGTAGCGGGCGCCCGCCGCTGACATCGATCCGCGGGAATCCGGACCAGAAGACGATGATGCCGCTTCTCGGCGTCACCGGGATGACCAAGCGCTTCCCGGGGGTCGTGGCCCTCGACAGCGTCGACTTCGAGGTCCGCGCCGGCGAGGTGCATGTCCTGGTGGGGGAAAATGGAGCCGGCAAGTCGACGCTCGTCAAGGTCCTTGCCGGTTCGTTTCCCCCCGATGCCGGCACGGTTTCCCTGGACGGCGCCGAGTGTTCGATTCGGTCGCCGAGTCACGCCCGGGCGGTCGGGATCAGCGTTGTCTTCCAGGAACTGAGCCTCGTTCCGCAGATGAGCGTCGCGGAGAATCTCTTCCTCGGGCGCGAGGAGACCACCTCCGGCCTCCTCCGCCGGCGCACGATGGCGCGCCGCGCGCGGGAGGCGCTGGAGAGCGTCGGCGCCTCTTCCATCCCTCCCGCGATCCTGGTCCGTGATCTTTCCCCGGCGGCCCGGTATCTGGTGGAGTTCGCCAAGGCGACCATGGCCCGATTCACCGTCCTGCTTCTCGACGAACCCACGGCTTCGCTCACTTCGCATGAGGCGGAGCGCCTGTTTACGGTGATCGATCGGTTCCGGGCCGAAGGGAAAGGCATCGTCTACATCACCCACCGGCTCGAGGAGCTGGCGCGGGTGGGGGATCGGGTCACGGTGTTCCGCGACGGCCGCAGGGTCGCGACACTCCCGGTCAGGGGCGCCGGCCAGGAGGTCCTGATCAAGTACATGACGGGCCGCGAGGTGCAGGAGGTCTTCCCCCCGCTTCGAGGAACACCGGGCGATGCCGCCCTGCGCGCCCGGGGGATGACGACGGCCAGCGGACTGCGGAACGTGGACCTGGACCTCCACGCCGGCGAGATCCTGGGTGTCGGCGGGTTGATCGGGTGTGGGAAGTCCGAATTGGGCCGCGCCCTGTTCGGCCTGGAGAAGGTGACGGCCGGCACCGTCGAGCTCTTCGGCCAACCGGTGCCGGGCGCGGCGCTCCGGCCGGACGCGCTGATTCAGCGGGGAGTGATGTACTTTCCGGCCGACCGGCGCGGGGAGGGCCTGGTGCTGAACCGCCCTGTGATCGAGAACATCACGCTGGCCAGCCTCCCCTCCTTTGAGCGCGCGGGCCTGCTCCAAAAGAGCGCGGAGTGGAAGACCGGCCTCAGACTCATCGACCGCGTGCGCCTCCGCCCCCCACAGCCCGGTGCCCGCACAGCGGTGCTGTCGGGCGGCAATCAGCAGAAGGTCATGCTGATGAAGGGACTCGTGCGCGCGGTCCGCATCTACCTGTTCGATGAGCCGACCCAGGGCATCGACATCGGGGCGAAGGCGGAGATCTACCAGTTCCTGCACAGGTTGGCCGCCGACGGCGCGGCGGTGCTCTTCATCACGTCGGACCTTCTCGAGTTGCTGAACATGTGCCACCGGATGATCATCTTCTACCGGGGACGGGTCTCCGCAGCGCTGGCGCACGGCGAGGCGACGGAGGAGCGGCTGCTGCGCCATTACTTCGGTGAGATCCAGGAGGCGATCCGTGAGCGCGCAGGATGACGCGCTCCGGCGCCCGGCGCCCGCTCCCGTCCGCCGGCACTCGGCGGCCGCCGAGATCCTCCAGCGGGTCGGGATTCTGCCCATCCTCATCGTCGTGCTGTTCGTCTTCTTCGGCCTCCGCGAGCCGCGCTTCCTCCGCGCGGAGAACCTCTATACCGTGCTTACCCAGTCCGTGTACCTGGTGATGATCACGCTGGCCCAGACCGTCGTCCTCCTGACCGGAGGATTCGACATGTCGGTGGGATCCTCGGTCGCCCTCACCAGCATCGTGGTCGGGCAGATCCTCGTGGCCTACGCGAACAACATCGCGGCCGGGACGGCGCTGGCCAGTATCGCCGGGGTGGGCGTGGGGATCGCCATCGGCGTGATCAACGGCGGGGTGATCTCCCTCTTTTCCGTCTCGCCATTCATCGTCACCCTGGCGATGTTGTCGATGGCGGCCGGCGGCGCCCTGATTCTCTCGGGCGGGGTCCCGGTGTTCGGGCTTCCGGAAGCGTTTGCGGGGGCGCTGTCGACGGGCGTCCTGTTCGGGATCCCCGTGCCGTGGCTCGTGACCGGGGTGGTCCTCGCCGCGCTGTATGTCGTGCTGGACTGGACGAGATTTGGGCGGTACATCTATGCGCTGGGGGGCAACGCGGAGGCGGCGCGCCTGTCCGGCGTCCCCGTCCGCGCCTACCAGTGGCTGACGTACGTCCTGGCCGGCGCCGTCGTCGGGATAGGCGGCGTGATGCTGACCGCACGGGTGGGCTCCGGCGAACCCAACCTCGGGGCGACCCTGCCCCTGGAATCGATCGCCGCGGCCGTGGTCGGCGGGGTGTCGCTCCGGGGTGGGGAGGGGACGTTGACCGGGGCCACGCTCGGGGCGATCTTCTTCGTCTTCCTGCGCAACGGCATGGACCTGATCCGCATCTCCTCCTACACGCAGATGATCGTGACGGGGCTCTTGCTGGTCCTGGCGATCGTCGCGGACCGCTTCATCCATCGATAGGCACTGAGCAGGATCCCGCCAGAGGGGGGTGAGACGGCATCATGAGCACGATCGGGGCACGCGGTCAGGCCGTCATTGAGACCGTTCCCGCCCGGGACGGACATCCGGCGGTGATCTACCGGCACGCCGGGGACCGGTTTCTCCTCGTGGAATACGGGGAGATGACGCTCGACCTCACGATCAACTTCCGTATTCTCGGATTCAACGAAGAACTGAAGCGCCAGGGTCTGCGGGGGCTCGTCGAGACCGTTCCGGCGCTGCGGAGCATCCTGATCCACTACGACAGCACGAAGCTCTCCACGTCCGATCTGATCGCGGCCCTGAAGCGCCTGGAGGAGAAGGTCCCCACGGCCGAGCACCTGACGATCCCGAGCCGGATCGTCACCCTGCCCATCGCATTCGCGGACCACTGGACCCGCGCCAATGTCGAGCAGTACGTCAAGTATGTGCGCAAGGACGCCCCGAACGTCGTGGACGGGTACAACATCGACTACATCACGCAGTACAACGGTCTCCGCGATCGGGAAGAAGTGATCACGTACATCATGGGAACGGACTGGTGGAACGCCTGCCTCGGGTTCTGGCCCGGGCTGCCGTTCATGTTCCCGCTGGACCCGCGGTATGCGATCGTCACACCGAAGTACAATCCCACGCGGCCGTGGACGACCGAGGGCGCGGTGGGGATCGGCGGGCCGTGCGTCGCCATCTACCCCGTGGACTCGCCCGGCGGCTACCAACTGTTTGGGAGGACGATCCCGATCTACGACCCCAAGCAGCGCAGCAGCGCGTTCAAAGAGAACCCGATCCTTCTGCGCCCCGCGGACCGGGTCCGATTCACGCGCGTGACGGATGACGAGCTTGACGCCATCCGCCGGCAGGTGGTCGAGGATCGCTACCGGTACCAGATCGAGGACGGGGCCCTCAACGTCCGCGAGTACATCGATTTTGTGAAATCGGTTAAAGGCGAAGCCGAGGCGTTCCGGAGGCGGCAGGAGGAGGCCCTGAAGCACGTGATGATCCCCTGAGAGGAGTGAATGGGATGCTCGAGGTGCTGGAGGGAGGACTGCAGACGACCGTCCAGGACTGGCCGGGCCGGCAGGGCTACCTGGATCTCGGGATGTACCCGGCCGGCCCGATGGACATGCGGAGCTTTCGCGCGGCCAATCTGCTGGTCGGTAACCCGCAGGGCGCGGCCGCGCTCGAGATCACCGCGGGCAATTTCAAAGTCCAGTTCACCGACCGCCGCGCCGTCGCGGTCACCGGCGCAGACATGCAGCCCACGCTCAACGGGCGTCCGGCGCCCGTGTGGGAGTCGTTCGCGGTGAGGGGCGGAGACGTCCTCGCCTTGAGCATTGTGCGGGGAGCGGGCTTCCGCGCGTACCTTGCCGTCGCGGGCGCGGTCGAGGTGCCGGAGTATCTCGGCAGCAGAGCGACCTTCACCGTCGGCACCGTCGGCGGATTCGAGGGCCGCGGCCTGAAGAAAGGGGACCGCGTGGCCCTCCGGCCGGCCGGAAACGTGGATGCCGTGCTCGGCCGCCGGTTCAAGGCGTCGGCCGTCCCGGTCTACGAGCGCGAGTGGGAGATCGAGGTCATGCGGGGGCCGCAGGCGGATCCCGATTACCTGACCGGCGAGGACATGGAGTTTTTCTTCAGCCACCCGTGGAAGGTGGACCGGAACAGCAACCGCATGGGGGTTCGTCTGGAGTCGCACAAGTGGCAGTGGGCGCGCCGCGGCGGCGGCATCGCCGGAGGTCACCCATCCAATATCCTCGACAACGGCTACGCCGTCTGGACCGTCAACGTCTGTGGAGATCAGCCGATTATCCTGGTGGCCGACGGTCCCTCGCTCGGAGGTTTCATCTGCAACGCGACGCTCGTCTACGCCTCGACCTGGAAGGTGGGGCAGCTTGCGCCGGGCCGCGACCTGATCCGGTTCAAAGAGGTGACGATCACCGAGGCGATCACGATGGCCCGGGCCGTCGATCAGACGTTGTCTGAAGCCTCCATCGAAGGGAGGTAGCCATGGGACCCGCGGCAGACCTGAACGCCGATATGGGGGAGTCCTTCGGCCGCTGGACGCTGGGGAACGACGAAGCCTTGATGCCGCACCTGACCTCGGCCAACATCGCCTGCGGCTACCATGGGGGAGATCCGCATGTGATGCGGGCAACGGTGACCCTGGCGCAGCGCCACGGCGTCGGCATCGGGGCCCACGTCTCATTCCCGGATCTGATGGGCTTTGGCCGCCGGCGGATGACCGCCTCCCCGGAAGAGGTGAAAGACTACATCATCTATCAGACCGGCGCCTTGTGGGCCTTTGCCCGAGGCGCGGGGGCGCGTCTCCAGCATGTGAAGCCGCACGGCGCCATGTACGTCATGGCGTCCTCGGATGACCGGTACGCCCGGGCGGTGGCGGAGGCTGTGGCCGAGGTCGATCCGGAGATGATTCTTCTCCTCACCGGAGAGGCGGTGGCCAACGCGGCGAAGGCGGTGGGCGTCCGGTTCGTGCCCGAAGGCTATGTCGACCTGGACTATGCCGCGGACGGTTCGCTCATCCTGGAACGGGCCAAGAAGGCGCGGGATCCCCAGGCTACGGCCGCCAGGGCCGTCCGCCTGATCCGGGAAGGGAAGGTCCGCGCCGCGGACGGCACCGACCTGCCCCTCTCGGTCCGCAGCATCTGCGTGCATGGGGACGCGCCGAATGCCCCCGAGATCGCCCGCGCGATTCGGGACGCGCTGCGCGCCGCGGAAGTCGATGTCGTGCCGCTCGCCCAGCTCGTCCAGCGGAGGTGACAGCATGGCCAAGCATGTCGAGGTGGTGGCTCCCGTCCCCGGTCTGGTCGCCAACGTGGTGGTCAAAAAGGGGGCAAAGGTCAAGCAGGGGGATCCCATCGCGGTGCTCCAGTCGATGAAGATGGAGATCCCCGTCCCATCCGAGCACAGCGGCACGGTCTCCGAGATACTCGTGGAAGCCGGACAAGAGGTCGACATTGGCGGGGTGATCGCCACCATCGCCGCCGAGTAGGCCAATCGAAAGCCGATCGAAGCGTGGAGCAGAGCAAAGGTAAACGAGGAGTGGAGCAAAGGTAAGCCGCATGCCGGGATTTCGCAAAGTGCTGGTTGCCAACCGGGGCGAGATTGCCGTCCGCGTCATCCGGGCCTGCCGGGAACTGGGGATCCGCACGGTGGCCATCGCCTCGCGGGCGGACCAGGGCGCGCCCCATACTGAGCTTGCCGATGAAGTCCACGACGTCGGCGGCCCGAAAATCGCCGACTCGTACCTGAACCTTCCCCGCATCCTTGAGGTCGCCCGGCAGGCAGGGGCCGAAGCGATCCATCCGGGATACGGGATGTTCGCCGAGAATGCGGCGGCGGCGCGGCAGATCGGGGACGCCGGGCTGGTGTTTATCGGGCCCCCCGCGGAGGTCATCGCCCTGATGGGCGACAAGGTGGCGGCCCGGCGGGCGGCGCAGGAGGCCGGCGTCCCCGTCGCGCAGGGCAGCGAGCCCCTTCGGGACGCCGACATGATCCGGCGCGTCGCGGGTCACCTGGGGTATCCCGTCATCGTCAAGCCGGTTGCCGGCGGGGGCGGCATCGGGATGGCGATCGTCCTCGACGAGGCGGCGCTGGACAAGACGCTGGCCGCGGCGCAGCGCCTGGCCCAGCATAGCTTCGGGAATGCCGAGGTGTACATCGAACGCTACGTTCCTCAGGCGCGACACATCGAGGTGCAGTTGCTCGCCGACCACCACGGCGCGGTGATTCACATGGGGGAGCGCGACTGCACCGTGCAGCGGCGCTATCAAAAACTGATCGAAGAAACGCCTTCGTCCGCGCTCACGCCGCCGCGCCGCGAGGCGATCATCGGGGCGGCGGTCCGCCTGGCGGAGGCCGTCGGGTATCGCAGCGCGGGCACGATGGAATTCCTGGTCGCCCCGGACGGCGCGTTTTACTTCATGGAGATGAACACCCGCATTCAGGTTGAACACCCCGTGACGGAGATGGTGACGGGTCTGGATATTGTGCGCGAACAAATCCGCATCGCCGCCGGCGAACGCCTCGCGTTCCGCCAGGAGGACGTCCGTCCTCGGGGACATGCCATCGAGTGCCGGGTGTACGCGGAGGATTACACGCGGAATTTCCTGCCCTCGGTGGGGACGATCTCCCGCATGACCGTCCCCGAGGGGACCGGCGTACGGGTCGACAGCGGCGTGCGCAGCGGCAGTCCGGTGAGCATGTACTACGATCCGCTGCTCTGCAAGGTGGTGGCGTGGGACCAGGATCGGAGCGCGGCCGTCCTCCGGATGCGGCGCGCGCTGGCGGAGCTTCAGATCGAGGGCGTCAAAACTACCCGCGACCTGCACCTGCGCGTTTTGGAGGCGCCCGAATTTCTGGACGGACGGCTGCATACACGGATTCTCGAGGAAGAATGGCTTCCCCGGTTTCTGGAGCAGGTCAAGCGGGAGGAGATGACACGATGACGGTGCGAGACATGACCCTGGTCGCGCTCTTTGCGGCCCTGACCGCCGTGTGCGCGCAGGTCAGCCTGACGCTGCCGTTTGTGACGAGTGTCCCGTTCACGTTGCAGGTGTTTGCGGTCCTGGCGGCCGGCGCGATTCTGGGGGCCCGCCGGGCGTTCCTCAGCCAGGTCGTGTACATCCTGCTCGGCGGGGCGGGCCTCCCGGTCTTCGCCCGCCTCCACGGCGGCACGGCGGTCCTGATGGGGCCGACGGGAGGCTACCTGTGGGCCTATCCGCTCGCGGCGCTCGTCGTGGGCGGGGCCGCGGACATCGCCGCTCAGGGTCGCGAGAGGAAGAGCTTCCTCACCTATGTCTACCCGGCGATGGGCGCGGGCATCCTCGTGATCTACGGGCTCGGCGCGGTGGGACTGATCCTCGCGGGGGTCGTCCACACGCTGCCGCGCGCCGTGCAGGTGGGAGTCCTCCCGTTCTTCTGGTTCGACCTGTTGAAAGCATACCTGGCGGGGGTGGTCGCGGTACGGGTGCGATCCGCGATCCTGCCGGCGGGGCGGGAGGCGGCCGGCCAGTCGCTGGGGCACACCCATCCCTAGTCTGACGCTTCGGATGGCACCCCGGCTGCGGGTCGGTGTGATCGGGACCGGATTCGGAAGCAAGGTCCAGATCCCGGTATTTCTCGCGCATCCTCGGGTGGACCTCGTCGCGGTGGCCAGCGGCCGCCTGGAGAACGCCCGCGCCGCGGCCGATCGGTTCGGCATTCCGCACGCGTTCGACGACGTACGGGCGCTGGTGCACTCGGACGTCGACCTGGTGAGCATCACCACACCGCCCTACCTCCACCACGCGATGACGATCCAGGCGCTCGCGGCCGGCCGCGATGTCTTGTGCGAGAAGCCGATGGCCCTCACGGCCGCCGAGGCGGAGGAGATGCTGCGCGAGGCCGGGACCCGGCGCCGCGTCCACCTCATGGACCACGAACTGAGGTTCAACCCCAACCGTCGGAAGATCAAGACGTTGATCGACGGCGGCTTCATCGGCCGCCCCCGCCACGCGTTGGTCACCCTGATCGGCCTTGTGCGCGTCATGCCGTGGTCGTGGTGGTCCGATGCGGCGCGGGGAGGCGGGATCCTCGGCGCCCTCGGATCGCATCTGATCGATCTCCTCCGCTTCTGGCTGGGGGAGATCGCTGCGGTCTCAGGTCTGACCCGGGTCTTCACGCCCACCCGCTCCCTCCCGGACACCGGGGAGCCGCGCGCGGTCACCGCGGACGAGTTCGCGGCCGTCACGCTGGAGTTCGCCTCGGGGGCGGTCGGAACCGTCGTGGTCAGCGCCGCCGCGGCGCACTCCCGGGGCCCGCGGATCGAAGTCTGGGGCGAGGAAGGAACGCTGGCGCTCGACGAATCGGAGCGGCTGTGGGGCGCGGCGCGCGGACGTGATTTCCAGGACCTCACAGAGCCCGAAACGCTGTCCCCGCCGCCCGGGATGGAGTACCCCCCGTTGTGGGGATTATCATTCGCCCGCCTGGTCGATCATCTGGCCGCCGCCCTGCTCGAAGGCGGCCCCGTCTCGCCGGCCGCGACGTTCGAGGATGGCGTGCAGGTGCAGCGGGTCATGGATGCGGTGCGCCGGCCCGACAGGTGGTCCCCCATAGCGGCCCCGCGCCGCTAAGACAACTCACGTACGATCTCGCAGACCGCGTTGTCATCCGGCTCACCGCAGCTGGGATCGTCGTGGCCGGTCCGAAAGCGTCCGGTCACTACAGCATTTGGCGCTCGCATTCTTCCTGGCGGTGCGTGGGGATTGATTGGCGGACAGAGCGCACCACCGGGGTCAATTGGGCATTAGAATAAGGGCTTGAGGCGTCGTGAGTCACGGTGTGTCGGCGAAGCACGCCTGGACAAAGAGGGTAGGAGATTGCCACGGCAAGGAGATAAACCCGAGGACTATCAGATCCAGAGCACGTATCGGCCGCGGCCGCCGCAGGAAGACATGGTCGTAAGGGTCGGCAAGGCCTTGAAGGCGAGTTGGGATCGGTCCGTGGACGAAACGAAGCACGGGCGCGTCCTGAAGTTCGCCTCCCTGGACGAGGCGGTTGTTGCGCTCTCCAAGGAGGGCTTCGAAATCGTGTTCAAGGACGCCGTCGCGTGCCAGATGCGGCAGGCAAAGCGTGCAAATGGCTTGGCCGTGGTCGGCCTGGCCATTCTCACGGGGGGCCTCAGCCTCATTCCGGATGTCCTGCAGCGGGGCGGCAAGAAGGACAACATGATATTGCTCCGCCTGGATGCGAAGGGGAGAGTGCGCCTTGTAAAGACTAAGAAGCGCTACGTACCTCCGCTCGAAAGCGGTTCAGATCGCTTACCGTCCCCACCGGGATCGTCTTCAACGGACCAGACGACATGAAGATCAGCGCATACCGTCAGGCTTATCGTGCGCTCACGGTGGCCGCGTTCCTCCTGGGCCGGCGGTTTGACTGCAGGACCCTCTTCCTCAGCCGCAGGGAGCGCGGGGTGACCTCCAAGAGTTCGTCGTCGGCAATAAACTCGATCGCCTGTTCCAGGCTCAAGGTCCGCATCGGGACGAGGCGGATGGCCTCGTCCGCGGTGGACGCCCGCATGTTGGTGAGATGCTTTTCTCGAACGACGTTGACGTCGAGATCCTGCTCCCGCGAATTTTCGCCGATGATCATGCCTTCGTACACGTCGATCCCCGGCCCGGCAAAGAGTTCCCCGCGCTCCTGCAGCTTGTAGAGGGCGTAGGACGTCGTGACGCCCGGCCGGTCGGCCACCAGCGCCCCCGTGGGGCGCCGGGGAACCTCGCCCATCCATTCGGTGTATCCATCGAAGAGCGAATTCATCACGATGGTGCCGCGCGTGTCGGTGAGGAGCTCGCTTCGGAGACCGATGAGCCCGCGGCTGGGAACCCGGAATTGCAGGCGCACCCGCCCGTAGCCGTGGTTGTGCATGTTGGTCATCTGCCCCTTGCGGACGCCCAGGGTCTCCACCACCACCCCGACAAAGTTCTCGGGCACGTCAATGGTGAGCGCTTCCATGGGCTCCATGAGCTTGCCGTCGACCGTCTTGGTCACGATCTCCGGCTTGCCCACCATCAGCTCGTAACCCTCTCTGCGTATCGTCTCGATGAGAATGGCGAGGTGGAGCTCGCCTCTGCCCATGACCTTGAAGGCGTCGGTGCTGTCGGTTTCTTCCACCCGCAGGGAGACGTTGGTGAGGACCTCTTTCTCGAGGCGCTCGCGGAGGTGGCGCGAGGTCACAAACGTCCCGTCACGTCCGGCAAAGGGCGACGTGTTCACGCTGAACTGCATGGCGAGGGTCGGCTCATCGACCCTGATGCGGGGCAGGGGAACGGGCGCTTCGGCATCGGTGATGGTGTCGCCAATGGCAATCCCTTCGACTCCCGCGACCGCGATGATGTCACCCAACTCGGCGGCCTGGATCTCCACCCGCTTGAGCCCGTTGAACGAGAACATCTTGGTGATGCGCGTCCTGAGCACCGAGCCGCCCAGCTTCGCAATGCCGACCTCTTCCCCGGTCTTGAGCGTGCCGTTGAACACGCGGGCGATGGCGATGCGGCCGAGATAGTCGTTGTAATCGAGGTTGGCCACCAGCACCTGCAGGGCTGCCGCGGCCTCTCCGCCCGGCGGGGGAACGGTGGACACGATCGCTTCGAACAGGGGGCGCAGATCCTCGCCCGGCTGCGCGATGCTGGTCGAGGCGGTCCCCGCCTTGGCGTTGGTGTAG
The DNA here is from genome assembly GCA_005882275.1 of Candidatus Segetimicrobium genomatis. GTDB lineage: Bacteria > Sysuimicrobiota > Sysuimicrobiia > Sysuimicrobiales > Segetimicrobiaceae > Segetimicrobium > Segetimicrobium genomatis. Next base: position 26,208 of record VBAK01000117.1, on the reverse strand, counting down.
AGGACGGGAAAATCGAGTTGCTCTTCCCTGGCATCCAGGTCGATGAACAGATCGTACACTTCATTCAACACCTGCTGCGGACGCGCGTCGGCGCGGTCGATCTTATTGATGACGACGATCGGCGGCAGGCCGCCCTCCAGCGCCTTGCTCAGCACGTAGCGGGTCTGGGGCAGGGGACCTTCGCTGGCGTCCACCAGCAGCATCACCCCATCCACCATCTTCAGGGCGCGCTCTACCTCCCCGCCGAAGTCGCTGTGACCCGGAGTATCCACAATGTTGATCTTGGTGTCGTGATAGAAGATGGCGGTGTTTTTGGCCAGGATGGTGATCCCTCGCTCGCGCTCCAGCACATTGGAATCCATCACCCGTTCCACCATGGTTTCGTTCGCGCGGAAGGTGCCGCTCTGCCACAGCATGCCGTCGACCAACGTCGTCTTCCCGTGGTCCACGTGCGCAATGATCGCGATATTGCGGATCGCCTTAGTCAATGAGCCCTCCCGTCCGCCAAAGGGCGCAGCCGGATTCCCCTCAGCATAGCACGGCAGACGGCCAATGACGCGTCCGCGTTGCCGCGTCGGGCGACGCCTCCGCAACGCCCGATGGCGGCGCCACCGCAGAGGCCCTACCCGCGTCTAGCCGTGATCAGAAGAGGGTATGCCCCAGGCGAGGCTAAGCCGCGTCTCGGAAGGGTTGGGCAGTCGGTCATGATGACGCTCATTCTCGGCGGCGTGTTCAGCGTGATCGGGATGGTCGCGTTCTGGTACGGCCGGAAGTCTAAGAAGAACAACCCGCTCATCGGCGGTACGGTCCTCATGGTCTTTCCATATTTTGTGCCGAATCCGGTCTTGATGGGTCTGGTCGGGGCGGCAACGCTGGTCGGGATGTATTTGTTCAGGGAGTAGACCTCCCCCGCGAGTTCCTCGCTCACGAATCGCAGCCTCGCCTCGGGCAGGCTTGTTACCGCCTGCGCCGGCCGGAACGACCACGGGGCTTCACACCATGCAGTGATGGCGTATGGGTGTTTGGCCGCCTGTCCCTGCGTGGCGGTGTCCAATTGGGTACCGCGCCGCTCGAAAGGGCGAAGAACGTGCGGTCGGCAGGATGTTCCTCGGTGTGACTGAACTGCTACCGCGCGAACTACGACAGTCCGAGCTGAGGGTCTGGCATTCGTTGCACCACAGAGGGGGGGCCTCTGCCGTGATCCGAAAATGTCCGCGAGCGTTTTTGCTACTGGGTGCTGTGCTCGTTCCCGTCCTGCTGCTCGTTCCCGGTACGAGCCGCGCCGACAACGATGGGACGGTCAGGTTTCTCACGGCCGTTCCCGTTCCCGGCAGCGACGCGAATACGACGGGAGGCAATATGTACGTGTTTGACATCAGCTGGGTCGATCCGAAGACCCACCGGTACTATCTCGCCGATCGTTCCAACGCCGCCGTCGATGTCGTGGATACCGAGAGAGGCGTATTCGTCAAGCGGATCTCGGGCGGGTTCAAGGGCTTCACCGGCGACAATTCCACTTCCGGTCCCAACGGGGTCGTGGTGGCGTTCCCCTGGCTCTTCGTGACCGACGCCGCCAGCCGGGTGGTCTCCATCGATCTCAGAACAGACAAGGTTGCCGACGAGGCGACCACCAACGCCGGCGACGATCTGCGGTCGGATGAACTCGCCTACGACCCGGAGGATGGGCTGCTCCTGGTGGTCAACAATGCCGATACCCCGCCGTTCGCCACGCTGGTCCAGGTCGATCAGAACACCGGACAACTCACCGTGGGGCAGCACATCCCGTTCCCGGAGGCGACCAACGGCGCAGAGCAACCGGTGTGGGATCGTCGCAGCGGCAGATTCTATCTCTCCATCCCGGAAGTGAACGGTCCTGGAGACGGCTCGGGTCCGCACGGGGCGGTCGCGCGAATCAATCCGGCCACCGGCGAGGTCGAAGCTGAATTTCCTGTCGATTTCTGCCAGCCGGCCGGACTTGCCCTTGGGCCGCATCAGGATCTGCTCCTCGGCTGCAGCACGGTCTTCGATACGGCGGGGCACGCGTGGAGCGCGAAGGATTCGAAGACCGCAGCGCCCCAGCACGTGGTCATGGACGCGGACACGGGCAACATTACCGCGCACGTGGCGGGTCTTGGGGGGTCCGACGAAGTCGTGTTCAATCCCGGCGACCGACGCTACTACGCCGCCTCGCGCGTCGATCCCGTCGGCCCCGTGCTCGGTGTCATTGATGCCGACCGCGAAGTCTTGAGCCAGCTGGTGCCGACGCTGAACGTGCCGGCGGTGCAGGGCGTGCACCCCTCAGGGAGCTCGCACTCGGTCGCCGTCGATCCCGATGACAACCGCGTGTTCGTGCCCTTGCCGGCCAACAACGTCTTCCCCAACTGCCTGACGGGGTGTGTGGCGGTGTACGGAACGTCGGGTGACCACTAGCGAGATTCGTGCGGGGCCGGAGGTCCGCCTGCGCTCCGGCCCCGGGGCTGTGGACCGGTGTGGCTGAAGGGGGTGGAGAAGTTCCCCGCATCCGGCGGATTCGTCTCGCGGGAGGGTCGCCGGTACCGTCAATCTTTCGGAGGAAGGTTTTTCCCCCTGGCTCGCGGTTCGGGCCGCGATCGTTGAACGCTCGTACCCCTTCGTGAGGGTTGGTGAGGGTTAAAAATACCCGAGTGGCTAAGAAGGCGTATCGAACGGTTACCATCTTAACCTCTTGATCCCTAAGGTTCATTCGAAATGAGGTAGGCGAAATTCATTCAATTTCCAGGTGTTTCTGAATACCGCGCTCAATACAGTTCCCAATTGGACGGGTTTCATTTTGAGTTTGAAATTTCGGGTGGCGATCTCGAATTGTGAAAGAATATTAAACTCAACGCAATGTATGTGAAAAGAGCATGAAGCACATGTAAGCCCCCGCGGTTGGAGCGCGGGGAGTCAAGGCGCCGTCTGAGGTACCGCGTCATCGGAGCGATCGGACAGTGAGCGCCACAGTGGTGCAATCAGTCCCTGTGCGCACGGGCCGCGCCCTGCGGCCGCGTGTCGGGGGTAAGTTCATTTGGGTGGGCGATGAGAAATGTTACGTGCGCGCGGTGACGTATGGGCCCTTTCGCCCCCATCCGGATGGCCACGTCTACCCCAACCCGGATGTCGTCGAACGCGATTTGGAACGGATCGCAGGCCACGGGTTCAACGCCATCCGGACGTACGACGTGCCGCCGGGCTGGCTGCTCGATGGGGCGCAACGACACGGCCTGCGCGTCATGGTCGGGCTGCAGGCGGAGCTCTATGCCAGTTTCCTCGACGACAAGAAGGTGTCGCGGGAGACCAAAGAGCGAGTCCGCCTGAAAGTCGGCGGCTGTGCGGGTCATCCTGCACTCCTGGGCTATGCCCTCGCCAACGAGATCACGGCTCCGATTGTGCGCTGGCACGGGGCCCGGCGGGTCGAGCGTTTTCTCGAGGAACTGTACCGGATCGCCAAATCGGAGGATCCCGAGGGCCTCGTGTGCTACGTCAACTACCCCTCCACCGAATATTTGGACCTGCCGTTCCTCGACCTGGTGAGCTTCAACGTGTACCTTGAGTCGCAGCCGGGGTTCCGAGCGTACCTTGCCCGGCTGCAGACTCTTGCCGGCAACCGGCCGCTGCTGATGACGGAAATCGGGCTCGACAGCCGGCGGAACGGCGAGGACCGGCAGGCGGAGACGCTCGGCTGGCAGGTCCAAGAGACATTTGCCGCGGGGTGCGCCGGAGCCGTGGTGTTTGCCTGGACGGACGACTGGCATTCGCGCGGTCACGATGTGGAAGATTGGGACTTCGGCCTGACGAACCGGCGGCGAGAACCGAAGCCGGCGCTCGCCGCGGTGCAGCGGGCGTTTGCCGATGCGCCGTTTCCCAGCACCGTGCGCTCGCCCCGCGTGTCCGTCGTGGTGTGCACGTTCAACGGGCGGCGCACCATCCGGGAGTGCCTGGAGGGCCTCAGGAAGGTGCGGTATCCCGACTACGAAGTCATCGTCGTCGACGACGGGTCCACGGATGGGACGGCCGCGATTGCCCGCGAGTACGGCTGCCGGGTCATCAGCACCGAGAACCGTGGCTTGAGCGCCGCCCGCAACACCGGACTGGAATGCGCCACCGGAGAAATCGTGGCCTACCTCGACGACGATGCCTGTCCTGATCCTGACTGGCTCGACTATCTCGCCGCCGCATTCCGCACAACGGACTATGCCGGCGTGGGTGGTCCCAACATCCCGTTCCCTGATGACGGCCCGGTCGCAAGCTGCATCGCCAAGGTCCCGGGAGGACCGACCCACGTGCTCATCTCCGACACCGAGGCGGAGCACATCCCGGGCTGCAACATGGCGTTCCGAAAAGCCTGGCTTCAGGCGATCGGCGGATTCGATCCTCAGTTCCGGGTGGCGGGCGACGACGTTGACGCCTGCTGGCGCATCCGGGACCGAGGCGGCACGCTGGGCTTCAGCCCGGCGGCCATGGTCTGGCATCACACCCGCAACTCGGTGCGCGCCTTTTGGAAGCAGCAACAGGGCTACGGGAAGGCCGAAGCGCTCCTGGAGAGGAAATGGCCGGAAAAATACACCTCCGCCGGGCACCTCACCTGGGCCGGGCGTATCTACGCGAACGGAACTGTCCTCGGCCTGGGCCGGCGGCGCGGACGGATTTACCAGGGGACGTGGGGGAGTGCCGCGTATGCGCGGCTGTACTATCCGCCCACGAGCCTGCTGCAGTCGCTGCCGCTCTTGCCAGAGTGGTACCTGATCAGCCTGGGCCTCGCCGCGCTCTCTGCGCTCGGAGACGATTGGAAGCCCCTGCGGTTCGCGCTGCCGCTGTTTGGTCTCTCCATCGGGCTTCCGCTGGCCCTGGCGGCCGTCGCTGCGCCCCGCGCGCACCGCTCCCCCGGTCACCGGCGTCTCTTCGAGCGCGTGAAGCTGCAGACCCTGATCGCGTGCCTGCAGCTGGTCCAGCCGCTCGGGCGTCTGCTCGGTCGCCTGAGGCACGGGCTCACCCCCTGGCGGCGGCGCAATCCGCCGTTCACGTCGTTTCCCGTGCCCCGCGTATTTTGGCTCCGGAGCGAGGAATGGCGGGAATCCACGGAGAGATTACAATCGCTCGAGTCCATGCTGCGGGCGACCTGCGCGGTTGTCCGCCGCGGAAGCGACTTTGACCGCTGGGACCTGGAAGTGCGCGGGGGGCTGTTCGGCGCCGCCCGCATGCTGATGGCGGAGGAGTACGGCGGAGGCAAACAACTCGTGCGGGTCCGCACCTGGCCGAAGGTTTCTTCTCTCGGCGCTGCGCTTGCAGGGATGTTCGCGTTCCTGGCGAGCGATGCGGCCCTGGACCATGCGTGGGCCGCCGCCACCCTCCTCGGCGCCGTCTCGGTGGTTCTGGGAGCGCTCTTGTATCGAGATTGCGCGGGCGCCTCCGCCAGCGTCAACGGCGAGGTGACGCGGCTCGGGTTCAGAGACTGAGCCATGGCCGGCGCCAAACGTCGCGAACTCGCGCTCTACGGCCGGCTGCTCCGGCAGGCACGCCCCTACTGGCCCCACATTTCCGTGTTCTTCGTGGTCAGCCTGGTGGCGAGCCCCCTCGCGCTGCTCACGCCCCTGCCGCTCAAGATCGCGGTGGACAGCGTGGTGGGCTCGCGGCCTCTCCCCGGTCTCCTGAGCACGCTCTTTCCGCGAGCGAGCCCCCCCCAGGCGCTGCTCCTCGCCGCGGGGCTGCTCCTGGCCACCGCGCTGCTCACCCAGCTCCAGGGCTTGGGGGTCGCGATCTTACGCGCGGGCGTGGGGGAAAAGCTCCTGCTGCAGTTCCGGGCCGAACTGTTCAGGCACGTCCAGCGATTGTCCATCCTGTTTCACGACTCGAGAGGCACCGTGGAGTCGATGTATCGCGTCCAATACGACGCGATGGCGATCCAGGCGATCGCCGTCGACTATGTCATTCCCTTCGTCAGCTCCGCCTTCACCCTCGCCAGCATGCTGTACGTGACGGCGCGGATTTCCTGGCCATGCGCGCTGGTGGCCCTTGTGGTATCGCCGCTCCACTACGTGATGGGACGGCACTACCGGCGCGGGCTCCGCCGAAAGGCGCGCGAGGCGAAAGCCCTCGACAGAGCCGCGCTGGCCGTGGTCCACGAAGTGCTTCAGGGGCTCCGCGTCGTGAAGGCCTTCGCCCGAGAAGAAAGCGAGCAGGCCCGCTTTGTGCATCGCGCCGCGGAGGGCATGCGGGCGCGGCTGCGTCTGGCGGTGATTCAGGGGGAGTACGGCCTGGCCATCGGCGTGACGACCGCCGTGGGGACGGCGGCCGTCCTGTTTCTCGGGATCCGCCAGGTTCAATCGGGTGCCCTCACTCTGGGGGCGCTGCTCCTGGTGATGGGCTATCTGGCCCAATTGTACGGGCCTTTGAATGACATGTCCGCGAAGGCGGGCGCGTTGCAGTCGCACCTGGCGAGCATGGAGCGGGCCTTTGCGCTGCTCGACGAAGCCCCGGAGGCGGTGGAGAAGCCCACCGCCCGCCCGCTCGCGCGCGCGTCGGGCGCGATCACCTTCCGCGATGTCTCGTTCGTCTACCCGGATGGACGGCCGGGACTGCGCGAGGCGTCGTTCCACGTCGCGCCGGGGACGCGGGTCGGGATTGCCGGCGAGACGGGCGCCGGGAAGACCACCCTGGTGAGCCTCCTGCTCCGCTTCTACGACCCGACCGCGGGGCAGATTCTCCTGGATGGCGTGGATCTCCGCGACTACAGGTTGGCCGACCTGCGGAACCAATGCGCTTTCGTTCCTCAGGATCCCGTGCTGTTTTCCACGAGCATCGCTGAAAACATCGCGTACGCGCGCCCGGAGGCCGCGTATGAGGAGATCGTTGCGGCCGCCAGGACCGCCCGCGCGCACGAGTTCATCACGTTGTTCCCCCGAGGGTACGACACCCCGGTGGGGGAGCGAGGGATGTCCCTGTCGGGCGGCGAGCGTCAGCGCATCTCGCTGGCCCGCGCCTTCCTGAAGAACGCCCCCATCCTCATCCTCGACGAGCCCACCAGTTCCGTTGACGTGGACACGGAAGCGGCGATCGTCGAAGCGATGGAACGTCTGATGCAGGGCCGGACCACATTTCTGATCTCCCACCGCCTCCAGGCGCTCAGCGGCTGCGACTTGGTGCTGGTGGTCGACAACGGGCGGCTGGGGGCGCGGGCGTCGGGTTCCTTGGGTGTCCTGAGCGAGGCAGGCACGCCGGGCGGAGTGTTCGGAGGCCCTTCGCAGAGGAAGGCTGATGTCTGAGCGCGCAGGCGTCGCGCCCCGCGGTCCTCGAGCCACGTCGGGGGGAGAGACGCCGGACAGCGGCGGGATGACCCGCGAGATGCGGAGGACCCTCGAGGAGGGGCTCTCGCGCCTGCGCGGACGGCCCGTTCGAATACGAGAGTTGCGGCGCCGGGCGCTTCGGACGAGCAGGAGTTTCCGCACGGAGCGCGTGCGCGTGATCCTGGACGGCGGGGAATCGGTCCGGGTATTTTTCAAGGATTTGAACCCCCGGCATCAGACCGAAAAAGCCCAGCGGGTGCGCGCGTTCGACTTCGCTCCCGGCCGGCGAGAAGTGCAAATGTACCAGTCCGTCCTCTCCCCGGCGCGCTTCGGCACTCCCCACCTCTACGCATCGCGCTGGGAGCCCGAGCAGGACATCTACTGGCTTTTCCTGGAGGACGCCGGGAGCACGCTGGTGAGAAACTCCCACGACATGACCGCTTGGGTTGCCGCCGCCCGATGGATCGCCCGCTTTCACACTGCGACGCGCCGTCTGCCGGACTCGCAGACGGGCTTTCTCCCGCAGTTCGACCGCCGGCATTACCGGCGCTGCGCCGACACCGTCCGGCGGATTCTCCCGGATCTGGACGCCCGGGAGCGCCGGGCCGTCAGCCGCGGGCTTGACTGCTATGCCGGCCGGATCGATTGGCTCAGCGCGCTTCCGCGGAATGTGATCCACGGGCAGTTTTTCGGACAGAACATCGTGCTCCGCCGCGGGGGCCGAAACCACGCGATCGCCGTGGTCGACTGGGAATCGGCGGCGATGGGCCCGGGCCTCTTCGATCTGGCGAGCCTGACCGCGGGCAGATGGACCAGGGAACAGCGGCAGTCCCTGTTGGCTGCGTACGTTGCGCAGTACCAGGACGAAACGGGAGACCAGGTGGACTGGAAGTCGTTTTGCCGGGATCTGTGCGCGGTCGCTCTCTATCAGTCTCTGGAGTGGATTGGCTGGTGGGGACGCCATCGACGTCTGAGCCGCGACTTTTCTAATTTTTTGAAGGAACTGGAACGCGCATTAGCACAGCATTCCATGCTCTGCTGACGGCGGCGCGAGACGAGCGGCATCAGCGAGGAGGACTCACGTGCAGAGGGGATGGCGGGTGCTCGTCACGGGTGGGGCGGGGTTTGTGGGCTCGCACCTCTGTGAGCGCCTGCTGGCGGATGGGTGTGAAGTTCTGTGCCTGGATAACCTCAAGACGTCGGGGGGCGAGAACATCGACCACCTGAGGTCGGCTCCGGAGTTTACGTTCGTGCGGCACGACATCACCCAGCCTGTCTTCGTCGAGGGGCCGCTCGATTGTATCCTGCATTTCGCCAGCCCCGCCAGCCCTCGGGACTACCTGCGACACCCCATCCACACGTTGAAAGTCGGTGGCCTGGGAACCTACCACGCGCTTGGGCTGGCCAAAGCCAAGCAGGCGACGTTCCTGCTCGCCTCCACATCGGAGGTGTATGGGGATCCCGAAGTCAACCCCCAGCCGGAACACTACTGGGGCCATGTCAATCCTGTCGGGCCCCGGAGCGTGTACGACGAAGCGAAGCGTTACGCGGAAGCGATCACGCTGGCCTACCATCGCGCCCACGGCCTGCGCGTGCGGATCGCGCGGGTGTTCAACACCTACGGCCCGCGCATGCGCGTCGACGATGGAAGAGTCCTGCCCAATTTCATGAGCCAGGCTCTCCGAGGAGAACCGCTGACCATTTATGGAACCGGTTTGCAGACGCGCAGCCTCTGTTATGTGACCGACCTGGTTGAGGGGATCCTCCGCCTGGCCCGCTTCGGCGCGCCTGAGCCGCTGATCATCAACCTCGGGAATCCCGATGAGGTGACGGTCGGAGCGCTTGCGCGGGAGGTCTTGGAGGTCACAGGGAGCAGCAGCGGCATTGTCTACCGCCCGTTGCCCGAGGACGACCCCAGGGTGCGCCGGCCGGACATCCGTCGGGCGCGCCGGATCCTGGGCTGGACTCCCGCCGTTCCACGCCGGGAAGGCCTGCGAAGCGTGGTGCCGTACTTCCGAAAAGCGTTGCAAGAGGCGGAGTGTGTTCGCTCACGCGTTGAGGCGTGAAGAGGAGGTTCCCGTGGAGCTTGAATCCGCTCAGGGCGTCGATGATGCGTCGGTGTCCGCCTTTTCAGCCGTTCTCGCTCGGGAGGAATTCCGCGAGGAGCTCGATCGGCTTTCCTTCTCCCGGTGGCGGTGGGGGGCTCGACAGGACCTGCGCCTCCGATCGCTCAAGTGCCACGAGCATGACCGCTGTACATTCGAGATCGCGCTGAAAACCCCCAATGGATGGCACAGCGTGATCGGGAAAGTCTTCGTGCAAGACCGGGTGGACGTGTTCGAGGCGCTGGACGGCGTCAGGCGAGCCGGCTTTGGCCCGGAGGCGGAGTTTTCGATCCCCCAGCCCTACGCGTACCTGGCTTCGCTGCGGGTCCTGCTGGAAGAAAAGATCGAGGGGCCGTCGGCGAAGGAGATGTTCTTGACCGGCGGCCCGCGCGAGCAGATCTCCGCCGCCGAGCGGTGCGCGCGATGGCTGGCAAGATTCCATGCCCTCGCTCCGCGATGGGGCAGGGTGGTGGAGATCAGCAAGGAGCTTTCCGACATCCGGAATTGGACAGACGTTCTCGCCCGCCTGGAGGAGCCGCTGGCCGGGAAGGCAAGGCTGCTGTCCCGCAAACTGATCGCGGCGGCCCCGTCGCTCGGCGCCGTTGAATCCTGCGCCGGGCACGGCAGCTATATTCCTGAGCACGTCATTTTGGCGAATGGACGCACGGCCACCATTGATCTGGATGACTATGACGTCGGCGATCCCACCCGAGATGTCGCCTGGTTTCTCGTGGGAGTCGAACGGGTGGCCCGGAACCACCTGGGCTCGCTCGACGCGCTGGACGCTGCCGCCGGCATGTTCTTGAGGACCTACGCGTCGTTCGGCCGCAACGAAGTTCTGGCACGGTTGCCGTTTTACATGGCGGAGCAGTACCTGCACGGCGCGAAGCGTGACGCCCGAAACAAGCCTCCCGGGTGGCCCAACAAGGTCGGGGTCATGCTCGATCGCGGGCTTCGCGCACTGGACAAGGGTCCGGATCAACGGGCCCATCTCGCTGATAACACCGTGAGGGAACCATGAACGTGACAATGATCGGCGCGGGCCGCGTCGGGTTGGTGGGCGCGGCGTGTCTCGCCGAGCTCGGCCTCAACGTCCACTGTGTGGACAAGATGGCGAAGAGGATCGATGGTCTCCGCGAGGGAACGATGCCGTTCCGGGAACCCGGGCTTGCCGAACTGGTGCGCAAGAACGCTCGCGCGGGCCGGCTGAGCTTCTCGACGAGTCTGGACGAGGCGGTTGACCGTTCGCTGGTGCTCTTCATTGCGGTGGGCACAGAGGATGAGGCCCCCGGCAGGCCGAACCTCAAAGACCTCTTCGAGGTCGGCCGGCAGATCGCCAGGGTGATGAAGGAATACAAGGTCCTGGCGATCAAGAGCACGGTGCCACCGGGTACGGCGCGCCGCCTGGCGGCGGAGTTGAAAAACGAGGCGGCGCCGGCCTTCGACATCGTCTCCAACCCCGAGTTCTTGCGCGAGGGGTCGGCCATTGAGAATTTCATGCGCCCGGACCGCGTCGTCCTGGGGGGCAACAGCCAGTATGCGCTGGCAATCATGCGGGACATCTACCGGCCTCTGTATCTGAGTGAGACCCCTATCGTGACGACGGATAACGACACGGCGGAACTCGCCAAGTATGCCTGCAATGCTTTCCTCTCCGTCAAGATCAGCTTCATCAACGAGATGGCGAACATCTGCGATTCGCTTGGGCTGAACGTCAGCGATGTGGCGAGGGTGCTCGGCCTCGATCGCCGCATCGGTCCGAAATTCCTCCATGCGGGCCCAGGGTTCGGAGGCTCGTGTCTTCCCAAGGACACCCGCGCGCTGATCGCTGCGGCGCGCGGCGCGGGATGCGAGGTACCGGTGGTCGAAGGGGCCTACAGGACGAACCAGGCACTGCGGGCCTATCTGGTCGACCAGTTGAAAAGTGTCGTCGGGCCGCTCGGGGGCCGTCTCATCGGGGTGCTCGGCCTCTCGTACAAGGCGGGGACAGACGACGTGCGGGAGTCGCCCGCCATGGAGTTCGTTCGCCTGCTCCTCGAAGAGGGGGCCACCGTGCAGGCCTTCGATCCGGCGGCGAACGGCGCGATCTCCGCGGCCCTCGAACACGACCGCCTGCGGGTGGTCTCCGATCCGTATGAGGCCGCCGCCCATGCCGACGCGGTGACGATCCTGACGGAATGGGGCGAATTCCGGGACCTGGACCTGCGGAAACTGCAGAACGCGATGGACGGAAACGTCATTCAGGACACGCGCAATATCTTCAGGCCGGACATGGCCGTGGCCCACGGGTTCGTGTACCTGGGCCGAGGCCGCGGGACCCACGGGGTGAGGAAGGAGCCGCGGTCACCGTCGCCGCCCGATCGGAGTGAAGCGGCGAATGGGCGTCCTCCTGTCGAGAGCGCGGCCGCAGCCGGCGGCGCATTTACCGTGACGATGGCGGGGCCCGAGGAGGACGCACCGTGATCCGTCCGGCGCCCGCCGCGCTCGCGATCTGCGGCATGCTGTCGCTGGGTGTCGAGGTGTCTGTGGGTCCCGCGCTGGCCGCCGCGCCCGGCTCACGGTCCCCGGCGTTCTTGCTGCAGATGCTCCCACCGCCCGCAACGGCGCCCGCGGCTCCGGGGTCGGCCCCCGCGCTGCCGGCCGCAACGCCTGCGCTCACGCTGGATCAGGCGATCCGGGCGGCGCTCGCGCAAAACCCGCAGATCATCGCGGGGGAAGAAGCCGTGAGGGCGGCGCGGCAGAGCCTGGTCGCGGCCAGAGCGGGACTCGCGCCCACGCTCTCGGCGAACGGAACGGGGCGCGTCGGAGGAGGGTCGGCAACGTCATCGACGTCCTCGGGGCTTGCGACCGCGGGGACGGTTTCCCTCGGGGCAACGGTCCCCCTGTACGATGCCGGCCGCACCCCGGCCGCGGTGAGCTCAGCGGCGGCTGCGCTCGCTCAGGCGGAGGCGGCGCTCCGCCAGACCCAACAGGATACGTCGCTCGCGGTCGCGACCGCGTTCTTCAGCGTCCTGACGGCCGAGCGCCTCACAGCTGTTCGGGAGGCGCTCCTTGCGCAGGCCCAGGCCCAGCTCGCGCTTTCACAGGCGCGGGTCCGGGCGGGCGTCGCGGCCCAGGCCGATGTCATCCAGGCTCAGGCGCAGGTGGCTCTGGCGGAGGTGGACCTGCTGACGGCGCGCTCCCAGATCGCGACGGCGAAGTCCGGCCTCCAGGCCGCCATCGGCGGAGATGCGGCGGCGCCTGTCGAGGTGCAGGAGCCCCCGGCGCCTCCTCCGGACGTCCCTGTGACCGCCGATGCCGCGATGAAGGCGGCGGAGGCCCATCGACCGGAGGTCGCGAAGGCCATGGCCACTCTGCAGTCCGATCAGGCTGCCCTGGAGCTCGCGCGTATCAACGCCGGTCCCCAGGTGACCGTTTCGGTGGGCACGACCTATACGCCCGCGAGCACGGACCCGCTCCTGAGCAACTCGACATCCTATGGCGTCACGGCAACGGTGGGTCTGCCCTTCTATAGCCCGGGAGCGCAGGCCGGGGTGGATGCCGCGCAGGCGACGGTGCGCAGCGCCCGCGCGCAACTCGACGCCGCCCTTCTCTCCATGCGCCAGGATGCCTATCAGGCGTATCTCGCGGCCGTGCAGGCTGCGGCGACGATCCCGGCGACGCAGGCGGCCCGGGAGGCGGCGGAGGCGGCTCTCGCGGTCGCCGAAGGTCGGTACAAGGCAGGGGTGGGGACGATCGTGGAGGTCATCACGGCCCGGGCCACGGCGGCCCAGGCCGAGGTCAATGCGGTGAACAGCCTGTATACGTATCAGTCGGCGCTGGCGACGCTGCGCCACGCGCAGGGGAGCCCGATTGTCGCCAGCGCCGGTGGGGGTAGCCAATGAGATTTGTGAGCAGAAGCGCCCGGAACGCGGCCATCGCCGGCATCGCCGGTATCATCATCGTAGGGGGCGCCGCCGCCGGAATCAAGCACTCCGGCACCACGCGCGATGGAGTCCGGTACATCACCCATCCCGCGGCTTATACGGATATCTCGACAACGGTCACCGAGACCGGCACCGTCAATCCCGTCGACTCGGTGCAGATCGGCTCCCAGGTGTCGGGCACGATCGCGGTCATCAACGTCGACTACAATTCTAAAGTGAAGAAGGGGATGGTGCTGGCGACCATCGATCCGGGGCCGTACCAGGCGGTCGTCACGCAGGCCAGGGCGAACCTCGCGGCGGCGCAGGCCGGTTATGCCGCCGCCCTGAGCGGCATCGCCCAGGACCAGGCCGCAGTGGAGAGCGCGGTCGCGGCCATCCAACAGGCGCAGGCAACCCTCCGGAGTGCTGAGGCAAACGCGGCCAAGATCCAGGCGCAGTTCAAGTTGGCGCAGCAGACCGTCAAACGCGACGCGTCGCTCTTGCAGCAGGGGTTCATCCCGGAGAATCAGATGGATGCCGATCAGACGGCCCTGGAGAGTTTTTCGGCCGACACCCGGGCGGCCCAGGCCGCGGTGGCCGTCGCGCAGGCCCAGGCCGCCGCCGCGGCGGCTCAATTGCGAAGCGCCCAGGCGCAGGTAGCGACCGCGCAGGCGCAGGCAACGGCGGCGCAGCAGCAAATCGCATCCCAGGCCGCACAGCTCCAGCAGGCGGAGTACAAGGTCTCCCAGACGGTGATCACAAGCCCCGTCGACGGGATTGTCATGGCGCGCAACGTCAGCGTCGGTCAGACCGTCGCCGCGTCGTTCCAGACGCCGACGCTCTTTACGCTCGCCACGAATTTGACGGACATGCAGGTGGATACCTCGGTCGACGAGGCGGACGTGCGGAGCGTCCGAGAGGGGGAGACCGCCCGCATCTCCGTCACGGCGCTCCCGAACGTCGTGTTCTCAGGCACTGTGCAGCAGGTGCGCGTCAACCCGACGGTCGTTCAAAACGTGGTCACGTACGACGCCGTGGTGATCGTTCACGACTCCTCAGGCCGGTTGATGCCCGGCATGACCGCCGAGGTGACGATCGATGCCGGCACGCGCACGCATGTGCTCGCGGTTCCCATCGAGGCGGTTCTGTACCGCCCGCTGGCTCGGAAAGCGCATGGGAAGCCGGAGAGCCCCGCCTCTCCACCCGTCGCCGGCGCGCCGGGCTCCCACATCACCCTGTGGACGTTGCGCAACGGGAAGCCTCGACCGGTGCCCGTTGTCATCGGGCTCTCGGACGGGGTCAACCTGGAGATCGCGAGCGGGAATCTCCACGCCGGCGACCCGGTCATCATCGAACAGGCTCACGGAGCGGCGCGGGGCGGCGCGGAACGAACCTCCGCGTTCGCGGCGGGCGAGGACCGGCCTGCGGTGGGCCGGGGGGCGGCCCGGGCCGCTCGAGGGTCCTGATGCAGAACTCCCCAAGGCCGGACGCGATCATCGAGGCGCGGGATCTCACCAAAGTCTACGGCCAGGGGGATGGCGCGGTCCACGCGCTTCAGGGCGTCAGCCTGCGCGTTCGCTCCGGGGAGTTCGTCGCGATCATGGGACCGTCGGGGTCCGGCAAGTCCACCTTGATGCACCTGCTGGGGTGCCTGGATCGCCCGACGTCCGGCTCGTACCGGCTCGCCGGCGAGGAGGTGTCCCACTTCTCGCGCGACCAGCTGGCCGCGGTGCGAAACCGTCATATCGGGTTCGTCTTCCAAAGCTTCAACCTGCTCGCCCGGACACCCGCGGTGGGAAACGTGGAACTGCCAATGCTCTACGCCGGCGTCCCGAAGGACGAGCGGGCACCCCGGGCGCGCGCGCTTCTGGAAAGCGTGGGGCTCGGGGAGCGCCTGACCCACCGGCCGGGTGAACTCTCCGGCGGCCAGCAGCAGCGCGTGGCCATTGCGCGGGCCCTCGCCAACCGACCGCCGCTGCTGCTGGCCGACGAGCCGACGGGGAACCTCGACAGCGCCAGCAGCGCCGAGCTCATGACCCTGTTTCGCCGCCTCAACCGCGAGCAGGCGATCACCATCGTGGTCGTCACCCACGACGTCAACATCGCCGCCTGGGCTCAGCGTGTCATGGTCTTCAATGACGGCCGAGTGACGGAGGATCGTCCGGTGACCGGCGCAGTCGCGAAATCGGAGCGGGATGCGCTCGCGGCCCCGGCCGGCGTCCGGGAGGTACGTGTATGAGTGCCTCGGTTCTCCTCGGCGTCGCCTGGCAGGCGCTCCGCCTGAACGCCGCCCGCTCGCTCCTCACGATGCTGGGCATCATCATCGGGGTCGGCGCCGTCATCGCCTCGATGGCCATCGGGGAAGGCGCGCAGGCTGTCGTCCTGGCCCAGATCGAGAGCCTCGGCGCGAACCTGATTGTCGTCATCCCCGGCGCCCTCACGAGCGGAGGGGTGCGCCTCGGGAACATTTCCCAAACGACGCTCAGGGTCGACGATGCGATCGCCATCGCGCAGAGGGTTCCCGGGGTCGTCGCCGCGGCACCGTACGCGCAAACGAATGCCCAGTTGGTGGCTGGGGGGGCCAACTGGTTCACGTACATCGGCGGCACGACACCCGCCTGGCAGATCGCGCGGAGCTGGCGGGTGGCGGAGGGGCGCTTCTTCACGCCGACCGAGGTGGACGAGGCCGCGAAAGTGACCGTCCTCGGCCACACCGTCGCGCAGACCCTCTTTCCTACCGGCGGAGCCGTCGGCGCCACGGTCATCATCAAGAACGTCCCGTTTCGCGTCGTGGGGATCCTCCTGGCAAAGGGATCGTCCGGCGGCAGTTCGGATCAGGACGACACCGCGGTCGTGCCGATCACGACGCTGCAGCACCGTATGACCGGCATCCCGTGGCTCCGCAGCATCTTTATCTCGGCGGCCACGCCGGATAAGGTCCCCGAGGTGATCGATGCGACGAAGCGGCTGTTGCGGCTGCGTCACCATCTCACGGTCCGTCAGCCGGACGACTTCTCCGTGCGCAACTACTCCGATGTGCAGCAGGTGCGCCTCGCCACCGCGCAGACCCAGGCGTTGCTCCTCGCCGGGATCGCCGTCGTCTCCCTTGTGGTCGGCGGCATCGGCATCATGAACATCATGCTCGTCTCCGTCACGGAACGGACGCGGGAGATCGGGCTCCGCATGGCCGTCGGGGCCAGAGGACGGGACATCCTCAGCCAGTTCCTCGTCGAGGCACTGGCGCTGGCGTGCATCGGCGGGCTGATCGGCATCGCGGCCGGGATCGCCACCGCGGAGGGGGCCTCGAGGTTTGGGCACTGGCCGGTGCTCGTGTCGTTGTTCTCGATGATCCTCGGCTTCGCCTCGTCGGCGCTGGTCGGTGTCGTGTTCGGCTTCTACCCGGCGCAGCGCGCGGCGGCCCTCGATCCCATCGTCGCCCTGCGCTACGAGTGAGGCGACCTGCGCGCTAATTAGACGAAGAGGCTTCCCCCGGCCGCGGTTCGCTGCACGGACGCGCAGTGTCTGTTTCGAGGCGGCCAGGGTGAAGGAAACGCGCTCCGGGGCCGCAGAACTCACCCATGACTTCGTCGAGCTCTCGGAGGCGGGAGCCGCCGTTCGCCTGCCCGCGGCATCCGCGCTGGGACTGCGACGGGGTCACGAGACAGAAGAGGGGGGTGAGGGAATGCGGAGGAAGGTCGCGCTCGCGGCGATCGCGGCGCTGTGCACCGGCCTCCTGGCGCTCCCGGCCCGCGGGGGCGGGGCGGCATCGGTCCGGGCGGTGTGGATGGAGTACGACGCGCGCTACAACACGTTCTGGCAGCAGCTCAAGAAGGAGTTCGAGGCGGCGAACCCCGGCATCACCGTGGACAACGTGGTCGTGCCGTGGAACGAGGGGCACGACCGCCTGGTCACCTGGATCGCGGGGAATCAGGCCCCGGACATCGCGATCGTGGGCACGCGATGGATCATCGAGTTCAACAAGATGGGCGTCGTCCAGCCCGCCGACACCCTACTCCCCAAGGCGTTCATCGACAAGTTCATCCAGCCGGCGCTCGAGGCGCGCATCAACGGCCGGCTGTACGGCGTCCCGGTCGCCCTGAGCGCCCGCTCTCTCTACTACCGCACCGACCTGGTCAAGACCCCGCCCCAGACGTGGCAGGAACTGCTGGCCGCGGCCAGGGAGGCGTCGAAGTCGCCGGGGGTGTACGGGATCGGCGTCTCCGGCAAGAAGTTCGCCGAGCTGACGGAGTACGTGTACTACCTCTACGGGAACGGCGGCGACTTCTTTGTTACCAATCCCGACGGGAGCTACGGCCGGTGCCGGGTGAACGACGCCGCGGGGGTGGACGCCCTCCGGTTCATGGTGGACCTGGTCAACAAGGACAAGGTCACCGAGCCCAACGTGGGGGAGAACGACCGCGGCACGCTCCAGGACCTGTTCCTGGCCGGCAAGCTGGCGATGATCGAGACGGGACCCTGGTTCGGGGGGATGATCCAGGAGCGGGCGAAGACCATGCCCTTTGCGGTGGCGCCGATGCCGCACAACCAGGGCAAGCCCCAGCAGACCCTGCTCGTGACCGACTCCATCATCGTGTTCAAGAGCGCCAAGAACACGGATGCGGTCGTCAAGTTCCTGGAGTACGCGTATCGCGATGGGCCCCGGCTGGAGTTCGACAAGGACTTCGGGATGCTGCCCACGGAAAAGAGCGTGGCCCGCGACGCGTATTTCCAGACCGCGTTCTACAAGCCGTTCATCCAGCAGCTCCCCACGGCCAAGCCCTGGCCGCTCACCGCCGACTGGTCGAAGGTCGAGGACGTCATGTGGGATGCCGTCACCGCGGCGCTGCTCAACACCAAGAGCGCCAAAGCGGCGCTGGACGGCGCGTGCCGGGAGATCGACGCGGCGCGGGGCATCAAGTGAATGATGAGGGGCTCCCGGAACGGGGGCCCCTCTCTCCCATCCGGCCCGCGCGGGCCCGCCGCGCGCGTGCGTGGGGGGCGGCGTGATCGCCCGGGCCGCCTCGAGGCTCACGGCGGAGGAGCGGCTTGCCTATCTGCTCCTCGGCCCGGCGCTCCTGCTGATGGCCGCGCTGATCTTCTACCCGGTGGGGGCCACGATCGTCACGGCGTTCGGCGCCACCGATAAGCTCGGCCGGATCAGCGGGTTCGTCGGTTGGGGCAACTTCCGGGCCCTCGGCGCGGATCCGGCGTTCTGGCAGATCTTCCGGCGGACCTTTCTCTGGACGGCGCTCGGCGTGACGGTGAAGACGACCGCGGGGCTGGGCCTGGCGCTCCTGCTCAACCTGCCGTTCCGCGGCCGGAAGGTCGCGCGCATGCTCACCGTCATCCCCTGGGCGATCCCGTACCCGATCAGCGCGATCGTCTGGCAGTGGACCTACAACAGCCAGTTCGGGCTGCTCAACCAGTTCCTCACGACGACCGGCCTGTGGCCGCACCCGCCCGCCTGGCTGGCGGAGCCGAGGAGCGCGTTTGCCGCCACGATGGCCGTCGATATCTGGATTGGGCTGCCGTTCTTTGCGCTGGTCTTCCTGGCCGGGCTGCAGGCGATCTCGCCCGAATACTACGAGGCCGCCGCCATCGACGGCGCGGGCGCCGGGGCCCGGTTCGCCGCCGTGACCCTGCCGTTCCTCAGACCCGTCATCGTGATGGGCAGCCTGCTCTCGGTGATCTGGACATTTAACGACTTCTCCGTCCCGTACATCGTGACGAAGGGCGGGCCCATGAACACCACGGATATCCTGGTGACGCACATGTACAAGACGGCGTTCCAGTTTCTCGATTTCGGGCCCGCGTCGGCGATCGCCGTGATCACCTTCGTCACGCTGCTGGCCTTCAGCGTCGTCTACGCCCGGCTGTATTTCCGCGAGGTCGTCTAGATGCCCGACCACCCTGCGGCGGCCGCCGCCCGGCTGCCGGCGCTCCGCGGGAGGCGAGGGCGCTCCCGGCGCTGGCGGGCGGCCATCCTGGAGGGCGGCGGGTGGACGCTCTCCGGCCTGGCGCTGTTCGTGCTCCTGTTCCCGATCCTGGTGATGCTCTCGACCTCGCTGAAAACGCTCAACGACGTCTATCGCGTCCCTCCGTCGTGGGTGCCCGCTCCCCTCACCCTCCAGAACTTCGCCGACATCTGGACGCGCTACCCCCTGGGCACCTACATGCGCAACAGCCTGATCATCGGGGTGGGGGCCACCCTGCTCAACCTCGCGGCCGCGATTCCCGCGGGCTATGCGGTCGCCCGGCTGCGCTTTCGCGGGCGAGAGACCTTCATGCTCCTGCTGCTCCTGATTCAGATGTTCTCCCCGATCGTCGTCCTCATCCCGCTGTTCAAGATCATGGCGGCGCTGCACTGGCTCGACACGTACTGGGCGCTCATCGTCACGAACACCGTCTTCACGCTGGCCTTCTCCATCTGGATGCTGGCGAGCTATTTCCGCGCCATCCCCGGGGAGATCGAGGAGGCCGCGCTCGTGGACGGGTGCACGCGTCCCCAGACGATCCTCCGGATCGCCATCCCGGTGGCGGCGCCGGGGGTGGTGACGACGATCATCTACGTCTTCATCACGGCGTGGAACGAGTTTGTCTTCGCGCTGACGTTCATCTCGCGCACGGAGATGCGGACCCTCACGGTAGGCCTGTATACGTTCATCGGACGGTGGGCGGTGCAGTGGCACTATCTGATGGCGGCGGCGCTCGTGGGCATCGTGCCGGTCGTGATCCTGTTCATGTTCGTCGAGCGGCATCTCGTCCGCGGCCTGGCGCTGGGCTCCGTGAAGTAGTGCCTCCGGCGGTGGTCTATGTTTCAAACGCCGACAGCCGGGAGATCCACGTGCTGTCCCTCGACGGCGGGACCGGCGCGGTGAGCCTGGTCCAGCGGATGCCGGTGCCCGGCGCGGTCATGCCGCTTGCCGTCAGCCCGAGCCGCCGGTTCCTCTACGCGTCGCTCCGCTCGCCCCCCTTTGCGGTCGCGACCCTCGCGATCGACGCCGCGGCCGGCACGCTGACCCTGCTTGCGACCGCGCCGCTGCCCGACAACACGGCGTACCTCTCGACCGACAAGACCGGGCGGTTTCTGTTCGGCGCGTCCTATGCGGGCGATACGATCTCGGTTCACCCGATCGGCGAGCAGGGGGTGGTGCAGGAGCGGCCGGTCCAGGTGATCCCGACGCCTCCGCACCCGCACTCGATCGTCGTCGACCCGTCGAACCGCTATTTGTTCGTACCAAGCCTCGGAGGCGATCGAATTCTACAGTACACGTTCGACCAGCGGACGGGGCGCGTCGCGCCGAACGCGCCGCCGGCCGTCCGGGCGGCGAACGGGGCGGGCCCGCGTCACCTCGTGTTCCATCCCGGCGGCCGATACGCCTACACGACCAATGAACTCGACGCCACCGTCGGCGCCTACCGGTTCGACGCGGCGGGGGGGACGCTGGCGCCCGCCGGCGCGTCGAGTGGGCTGCCGCCGGATTTCGCCGGACGCCCTCCGTTCGCGGCCGCGGACCTGCACGTCACGCCCGACGGGAAGTTCCTCTATGCGTCCGAGCGCGCCTCCAGCACGCTCGCCGGCTTCAAGATCGACGCCGGCAGCGGGGGGCTGGCCCCGATCGGCAGTTTCTCGACGGAGCAGCAGCCGCGCGGGTTCAACATCGACCCCCACGGCCGCTACCTCCTCGCGGTCGGGCAGGCGTCGCACAGCATGACGGTCTACGCGATCGACCAGGACACGGGGGCGCTCGCCCCGCGGCATCGATCTCCGATGGGCCGGAATCCCAACTGGGTCGAGATCATCGACCGGCCCTGAGCCCCGCAGGGTCCCGCACGGCCAAGAGGAGGGACCGTGCCGCCGCTGCTGGAAAGGCTACCGGCGGGCCGGGAGCCGCATCTCCCTGAACGCCGACTGAACGCCGAGGAGGGACGTCTCGATGAGAAGCCGCGCAGCGCTGGTTGCCGCCCTGGCCGTCGTGCTGGCCGGGAGCACATTGCATGTCGGTGCCCAGCCGAAGACCACGATTACGCTGTGGTATCCCGCGGGGGATGTTGCGGCAGGTCCGGTCAGCCCGCTGCACGACCCGGCTCTGTTCCAGCCGTTCGAGGCCACGAGCAACATCCACGTCGAACTCGTCGGCCTCGACTACGACACGATGGAGCAGAAGATCTTCGCCGCCTCGGCGGCGAGGAACGTCGCGGACATCATCTTTATCGACCACTCCTGGGCCTCCGGCTTCCTCAAGGAGGGGATGCTGGAGCAGGTCGCCCCGGCCCCGGCGAAGCGGTGGCTGGCGGCCGTCTCCCCCGACGTGGCGGCGCTCTCCGATTTCGGCGGCGGGACGATGTACGGCTATCCGCAGATGGGCTACGATGTGTACGCGCTGACGTGGAACAAACAGCAGTTTCGGGAGGCGGGCCTCGATCCGAATCGCGGACCCCAGACGTGGGACGAGCTCCGCGCCGACTGCAGGACGCTGGCCCGCCGTGACGCCTCCGGCACCCTGACCCGCGTCGGATTCGCCATCCGGCACGTCGGCGAGCCGCACGGCATCGTCGACAAGTTCGCCTGGGCGCTGTGGGGGGCGGGCGGCGATCTCATCAACGACCCGAATGCGCTCCGCGGCGGCCGTGTCATGTTCGACAACGCGGCCGGCCGATCCGCGCTGCAGCTCGTGCTCGCCATGCTGAACGACGACAAGTGCACGAGCCTCAACTTCCCGGATCCGCGCGCGGCGTTCCTGAAGGGGATCGCCTCGATGCAGATCAGCGAAGCGGTCAGCATCCGGGCCCGCCAGCCCAAGGAAGCCCCAACCATGCCGTGGCAGACCGGGTGGGGGATGGAGGTTCCGCCGGTGCCCAAGGTGGGCGACACACCGGTCACCCTGCTCGGCGGCTGGCTGTTCAGCGTCCCGAAGGCGGCCAAACACAAGGAAGCGGCCTGGCGGGCGATCGAGTGGCTCAGCACCGAGGCGAACGACTACGCGATTGCGGCCAGGTTCGGGATGACCCCGCGGTACAAGACCAACTGGACCAAGGAGCCGTTCAAGTCCGACGGCTACGATCAGGCGCTGCTCAAGATCGCCAGATACGGCCGCCGGTACCCCATGAACCTCGGCCTCGACGGCGTCATGCAGGCGCTCGGCGCGGCGATCCAGAAGGCGTGGCACGGGGAGGCCGGCGTGGACCAGGCGCTGGCCGAAGCCGCCGCGGCGGGGAACAAGGCCATCGCCGACGCCGCGAAGTAGCCCCGGATGCAGAGGGGCCTGCCGCAGGCCGCCGGCGGCAGGCCCGCCGCGTTGGGCGCGAGCCGCTCTAGGGTTATGACCGCGTGATCCACGCCGCCCGCCGGTCCGTACGGCGGATGTATCGCCGCCACTACCTCCATGCCTACGCCTTCATTTCGCCGGTGATCATCCTCTTTGCGCTCTTCCGGGTCTGGCCATCGGTGCAAACGCTGTACTTCAGCGTGTTCAAGGTCGAGCTGCTGCGGCAGCGGCTCACTTTCCTCGGGCTCGGGAACTTCCTCGACATGTTTCAGGACGGCGTGTTCCGCCAGGCGCTCCAGAACACCCTGGTCTACGCGGTGGTGATCGTGCCGGTCTCCGCCGCCCTGGCCATGGTGCTGGCGGTGCTCTTCGTCGAGGAGTTTCGCCTGAAGGAGCTGTTCAAGGCCGTGTACTTCTCTCCCACCGTCACCAGCACGACGGCCGCCGCGGTGGTCTGGTGGTGGATGTACAATCCGCAGTGGGGGCTGTTCAACGTCTTCCTGAGGCTCCTGCACCTCCCGCCGCAGCCGTGGCTGTTGTCCAGCCATCAGGCGCTCTCCGCGATCATCATCTTCAGCGTCTGGAAAACCCTGGGCTACAATATGGTCATTTATCTCGCCGGCCTGCAGGCCATCCCCGCGATGTTCTATGAGGCGGCCATCCTGGACGGGGCGTCGCCGCTCGCGCGGTTTGTCTCGGTGACGGCGCCGCTCCTGGCGCCGACCACGGTCTTCATTGTCATCTACAACATGATCTTCGCGCTGCAGGCGTTCGACCAGGTCTTCGTCCTGACGGGCGGCGGACCGGCGAATTCGACCAACGTCGTCGTCCTCGAGCTCTACCACCAGGCCTTTCAGCGGTACCGGTTCGGGTATGCCTCGGCGGAGGCGACGCTCCTCTTCGTCATCATCCTGAGCGTCACCGTCGCCCAGCACCTCTACAGCCGGCGGTTCGAGGTCGCCTATTGATCCGGCGATCCCTCGTCTACGCCGTGATCGCGGCGGGCGGTATCGTGATGGCCCTGCCCTTCTACTGGATGCTGGTGACCGCGGTCAGCCCGGCCCCGGACATTATCTCGTTCCCGCCGCGCTGGTTCCCGTCGCGCGTGATCGTCGACCACTTCCAGGCCGCGTGGGCCAGGGCGCCCTGGATCCTCTACTACAAGAACAGCCTGGTCGTCGCGATCATTTCGGTCGGCCTCTCCATGCTGTTTGGCCTCTTCGCCGGCTACGCGTTCGCCGTGTACCGCTTCCCCCTGCGCACCCCGCTCTTTCTCCTCATCCTCGGGACGCTGATGGTGCCGGTGCAGGTCAGCAGCGTGGCCCTGTACGTGCTGCTCTCGCGCATTGGGTGGGTGGACAGCTATGCCGGCATCCTGGCGCCGAATTTCGCCAGCGCCTTCGGGGTGTTCCTGATCCGGCAGTCGATCAGCGCGGTCCCGACCGACCTGATCGAGGCGGCGCGGATCGACGGGGCGGGGGAGATCCGCATCGTGCTGGCGGTCGTGGCGCCCTTGATCAAACCGGCGCTCGCGACCATCGCCCTGCTCCTCTTCCTCAGCAGCTGGAACGACTTCCTCTGGCCTGAGATCATCATCAACTCCGAGCGGCTGCGGACCCTCCCCGTCGGCATCGCGCTCTTCAAGGATCCCTACGGCAACATCGACTACGGCCCGTTGATGGCCGCGGGGGTCATTGCGACCGCGCCGATGCTGCTGGCCTACGCGGTCTCACAGCGGTTCATGATCCGGGGGGTCACGCTGACCGGCCTGAAGTAGCCCAGACCGCCGGCGTCGAAGCGCCATGGCCAGGAGGTGACCCCGATGATCCTCGTGACTGGAGCCACCGGGACGACCGGCGGGGAAGTCGCCCGCCGGCTCATCGCCACGGGGCGGCAACCTCGCCTGCTCGTCCGCGACCCGAGCAAAGCCCGCGAGTTCCAACCGACGGCCGAGATCGTGCAGGGGGATCTCGGGCGTCCCGAGTCGCTCGGTCCCGCGATGAAAGGGGTGGAGCGGCTCTACCTCGTTTCGGCCGGCCCGAGCGGGCCGGACCTCGAGGCCAACGCCATCGAGGCGGCGACCAAGGCCGGCGTCGGGCACGTGGTCAAGCTCTCCGTCATCGGAGCCGACAAGCCGGTGTTGATCCTCTCGCAGTGGCACGCGAAGTCTGAGAAGCGCCTCCGGGAGTCCGGACTCAAGTGGACGATGCTCCGGCCGGGCAATTTCATGTCAAACGCGCTCGGCTGGGCGGAGACGATCAAGTCGGAGGGGGCATTTTATCAGCCCACCGGGACCGGCCGCTGGGCGGCCATCGACCCCGCGGACATCGCCGCGGTCGCGGTGAAGACCCTCACCACCCCGGGCCACGAAGGCAAGGCCTACACGCTGACCGGACCCGAGTCGCTGAGCGGCGCGCAATACGCGGCGAAGCTGTCATCCGTCCTGGGCCGGCCCGTGAAATTCGTGGACATCCCGCTCGAAAGCGTCCGAAGCGGCATGCTGAAGAGCATGCCGCCGGCCTACGTCGAGGCCTTGATGGACCTGTACACGGCGATGAGGGCGGGCAAGACCGACATCGTGACCGGCGTGGTGGAGGAGGTGACCGGGCGGCGGGCCGGGACCTTCGAGGCCTGGGCGCGGCGCAATGCCGCCGCGTTCATGTAGGCGGAGCCTGCGGTCCGCAGGGGCTGGCCTGTCCGAACACACAGGGACGGCCGAACGATGAGACGCCGACTCGCCGCCGTCGCAGCGTTTGGGCTCCTGCTCGCAGCCGCCCCCGCCTCTCCGGGTCCGCGGCTGCCGCTCGAGTTTTGGACGATCGCCCTTCAGCCGCTGCTCACCGCCTACGTGCAGGACATGATCGGCCGGTACGAGCGCGCGCATCCCGGCGTGCGCGTCCGCTGGATCGATCTCCAGTTCCAGTCCCTCGACCAGAAGCTCCTGTCCGCGATCGCCGGGGGCGTCGCCCCCGACGTCGTCAACCTGAACACCGAGATCACGGTCCGGATGGCCCAGGCCCACGCGCTCGTGGACATGGAGGCCGCCGTCCCGGCGGCCGCGCGGGCCCGGTACTTCCCCAACATCTGGGCATCGCTGCGCGTCGGGGGGCGGGCCTACGGGATTCCCTGGTATGTGGAGCCCGATGTTCTCGCCTTCAATCGGACGCTGTTCCGGCGCGCCGGATTGGATCCCGCCCATCCACCGGCCACCATGGACGCGTTCATCCAGACGGCGGTGACGATCAAGCAGCGGACCGGCGTGTACGGGTTCATGCCGAACGTGGACACGATCCGCCTGCTGACGCTGTTCCAGGAAGAGGGGCTGCCGGTGCTCAGCCCCGACCGGCGCCGCGCGGTGTTCGCCGGCCCGGCCCACGCGGCGCTGCTCGCGCGATACGTGGACCTGTTCAAGCGCGACATGTTCCCCGCCGACACACTCCAGCGCGGGTATCTCGGGGCCACCGAGCGGTACGCGGCCGGGCAGCTGGCGATGCTGGTGACCGGGCCCGAGTTTCTCCTTCGGGTACGCTCGGACGGCCCGGACGCCTACCGCGAGACCCTGGTCGCGCCGGCGCCGCTCGGGCGGGGGCGCGTGCTCGACCTGCCGACGATGGACCTGGCCGTCCCG
>VBAK01000090.1 GCA_005882275.1 Candidatus Segetimicrobium genomatis | reverse complement strand
GCGTCGAGAAGATGGCGAACACCGCCGGCCACATCATGATCGACGGCAACACCGCGGCGGCGCTCGGTTGTGTGTTCGCCGGCGCGACGGTCGCGGCGTGGTATCCGATCACCCCGTCCACCTCGCTCATGGACGCGTTCAAGATGTTCTCCGACCGCATGCGCGTCGACCCGGCGAGCGGCCGCAAGAATTTCGCCTTCATCCAGGCCGAGGACGAGCTGGCGGCGATCGGCATGGTGATCGGCGCGATGTGGAACGGCGCGCGCGCCTTCACCGCGACCTCGGGCCCCGGCATCTCGCTCATGAACGAGTTCCTGGGGCTTGCCTACTACGCCGAGGTGCCGGCCGTCGTCTTCGACATTCAGCGCGTGGGCCCCTCGACCGGCATGCCGACCCGCACCCAGCAGGGCGATCTGATGGAGTGCGCGTACGCATCCCACGGCGATACCCGCCACGTGTGCCTGTACCCGGCAAATGCCGAAGAATGCTTCTACATGGCCGTGCAGGCCTTCGATCTCGCCGAGCGGCTGCAGACTCCCGTGATGGTGCTGTCGGATCTCGACATCGGCATGAACGACTGGATGTGCCGCGACTTGAAGTGGGACGACGCCTACCGCCCCGACCGCGGCAAGGTGCTCGGCAAGGC
Organism: Candidatus Segetimicrobium genomatis; assembly: GCA_005882275.1. Classification (GTDB taxonomy): domain Bacteria; phylum Sysuimicrobiota; class Sysuimicrobiia; order Sysuimicrobiales; family Segetimicrobiaceae; genus Segetimicrobium; species Segetimicrobium genomatis. The sequence goes on along the minus strand of VBAK01000090.1, from coordinate 18,875 downwards.
AGAGGTCCTCGAGCTCAAGAAGTTCTACCGCTTCCTCGACCTGGACGATGACGGCATCCCCTATCGCACGCTTCCCGGCGTGCATCCCAAGGCCGCGTACTTCACGCGTGGCTCGGGGCACACGCAGTATGGCGCCTACACCGAGGACTCGGCCGAGTACCAGGTGGTGCTCGACCGGCTGCTGCGGAAATGGGCGACGGCGAAACGGCTGGTGCCGCGCGCCGTCATCGACGCCACGGCCGGCGCAGCAACCGGCATCGTGTCGGTCGGCAGCTGCGACGGCGCGATCCGCGAGGCGATCGACGTCTTGAAGCGCCGCGGCATCGGGGTCGACTACATGCGGGTGCGCTCGTTCCCCTTCAGCGAGGACGTCGAGCGCTTCCTCGCCGCTCACGAGCTGCTGTTCGTCGTCGAGCAGAACCGCGACGCGCAGCTGCGCTCCCTCCTCACCCTCGAGACCGCTGTCGAGAAATCGAAGCTGCGATCGCTCCTGCACTACAGCGGGCTGCCGATCTCCTCCTCGTTCATCGTCGAGGGCGTGCTCGCGGAGCTCGAGCCCCGCCAGCTCGCCACCGCGCAGGGCGCCAAAGGCGGACGGCTAGAGCGGAGACCGACATGACTTTCATCGCCAAGCCCAAGGTCGCGCATCCGTCGCTCCCGAAGAACTCCCTCGGGCTCACGCGGCGCGATTACGAGGGCGCGCTCTCGACGCTGTGCGCGGGCTGCGGGCACGACTCGATCACCGCCGCGATCGTGGAAGCGAGCTGGGCGCTCGCCCTCGAGCCGCAGAACGTGGTGAAGCTCTCCGGAATCGGCTGCTCCTCCAAGACCACCGCCTACTTCGTGAGCGGCGGACACGGCTTCAATTCCGTGCACGGTCGCATGCCCTCGATTGCGATGGGCGCGAACGCCGCCAACCGCAGCCTCACCTACATCGGCGTCTCCGGCGACGGCGACACGCTCTCGATCGGCCTCGGGCAGTTCTGCCACGCGATCCGCCGCAACCTCAACATGCTCTACATCATCGAGAACAACGGCGTCTATGGGCTCACCAAGGGGCAGTTCTCCGCCTCCGCCGACGTCGGCACCAGGGCGAAGAAGGGCGAGACGAACTTCCAGCCGCCGATCGACCCCGTGCTGCTCGCCATGACGCTCGGCGCCTCTTTCGTGGCGCGCAGCTTCTCGGGCGACCGGGGCCAGCTCGTGCCGCTCATCCAGGCGGGCCTGAAGCATCAGGGCTTCGCGCTCATCGACGTGCTCTCCCCCTGCGTGACCTTCAACGATCACGAGGGCTCGACCAAGAGCTACGCCTACACGCGCGAGCACTACGAGCCGGCGGTGCACGCTGATTTCGTGCCGCTCGAGCGCGAGATCACAGCCAGCTACAAGGAAGGGGAGACGCTGCCGGTCGTCATGCACGACGGCAGCCGCATCGTGCTGCGCAAGCTCGATGGCGCCTACGATCCCACCAACCGCGTCACCGCCGCCGCCGTGATTCAGGAGCGCATGAAGGCGGGCGAGTACCTGACCGGGCTTCTCCTCGTCGACGAGGGCGCGCAGCGCGAGTTCCACGAGATCAACGGCACGCCCGACGTGCCGCTCAACAGCGTACCGTACGAGGCGCTGTCGCCGGGGGCGAAGGCGCTGGAGAAGGTGCTGGCGCGGTATCGCTGACCGCACTGAAAATCTGTGCGTCGGCAGTTCGATTGAGGGTTTCGTTCAACTCGCTCCGGGCGGCGACGCCCGGGTGGAGCTTGAGTTCACTGCGGCGAAGCCGGCGTCTCGGATCAGGTTTGACGTGCTCCGACCGAACGGCTTTTCCGCGATCTCACTCGACTGGAAGCCATAGCCTGCCGCTGCACGCGCCCCTGCTGGCTCAGTGAGTCATGTATTCGACGGCATCGGAGGCACTGCGCCGAGCGTGGATGCCCTGGGCTCGCAGTCGTTCCAGATGCGTCTGCACCCTAGGCTCGAAGTCGGGGGGCTGCTCGCGACCTGCCGGACGCCATGCGACATCCGCGAAGGCAAACAGCCTCGGGTAGAGCATGAACTGCATATACCGTTCACTGCGAATGAACTCGGTCCACAGCGCTGCTTCGACTCCGCGTATGTGCCGAGCTTCCTCTGGCGTGTAGCGCTGCGGCACCGGCTCCCAGCTCAGAATCTTGCCGACCGACGTCGGTCCATTGTCGTTGCCTTCCCAGGGTGCGCCAGGCTCGCCGAGTGCGTTCGGGTAATCCAGATATACCTGGTCGACCGGCGACAGCACAACGTCGTGTCCGCTGCGGATGGCCGCATCGAGTACGTCCGGTCGATCCTTGCGCCACCATTGAATTAACACTTGCGGTGCGACGCCGGCTTCGGCGGTCTCGTCCCAGGCCATGGGCTGACGCCCGAGCTTCGCGATCAGTTGGGCCACCTGGTTATCAAAGTAGCCCTCTACTTCGCGCTTGGTCGTGAGCCCGGCTTTCTGACGCAGCCGCTGCACTTCCGGCAACTGATCCCAGCGATCACCGGAGAACTCGTCGCCGCCAAAGTGCAGGAACGGCGAAGGGAACTGGCGCGCCGCTTCGGCGAACACTTCCGTTATGAAAGCCCAGGACGCGTCGTGGGCAGGATTGATGCTGCGCTCGCCATCGAAGAGCTCGGGATACGCGCGCGCCGCGGCCCCGCAGTGCGTCGGGAGCTCGATTTCAGGAACGATCTCTACGTAGCGCAGCCGGGCGTGGTCAACGAGCTCGCGTATGTCGCGCTTGCTCAGGTACCTGGGCGTTCCGGCCCCGGGAGTATCCTCATCGCCGCGTGCGCCGACGGTGACCAGTTTCGGGTAGGCCGGAACCTCGAATCGCCAGCCGGCGTCGTCCGTAAGATGCAGGTGCAGGACATTCAGCTTGTGCGCCGCCATTTCGTCGATGACTTTCAGCAGCGCGGGCTTTCCGAAGAAATGACGGGATACGTCGACCAGCAGGCCGCGCCACTCGAACCGCGGCGCATCCTCAATCCTCACTGCCGGAATCAGGCACGGCATGCCGCACGTCGAAGGCACCAGTTGCAACAGCGTTTCAACTCCGTAGAACAGGCCTCTGCCGGTATCCGCGTCGATCGCGATCCCGCCTGGCTCGACGATGAGGCGATACCCTTCCGCGCCAGTGCCAGCGGCCGGGTCAATTCGCAACGCAACCGCACCACCCGCCGCGTCTCCTCGTCGCAAATGCAGTCTCTCCATCAACAGTGCTGCACTCGGCGCGGCAGTTTCCGGGTAGCTAATGGTCGTGTGCTCCGTCAATCGAAACGCGCCATCGGCTTCGATCACGGTGCGCGGCCAAGGTATCAGCGCCAAGGCACCGGCACGCGACATGCCAGGGACCAGCATGGCCAAACCGGCGATGGCACTGATGGCGTTGAGGTGGCAAGTCCTGCCTCGCATTGGGCCTTGCAGTCAGCGCGGGGCCGGGTTCTCGCTCAAGTGAGCGACCGGCGCCGGATGCGCATAGCTCGAGCCATACTCGAGCGGAAAGAGGATCGCGCCTTTCGGGGATCCCGGCATCGCGGGGAAGACGGTAGCCGGCCAGACGAACGAGAGCCGCCCCGTGAAGTCCGTGCGCGCCCTGCCCGACGCATCCCCGACGAGCACATCCGCCACGCCGCCCCCTTCGGTGCCCGGCAGCCACGCCGCCACGAAGGCATTGCTGGCGTTGATCTCGGGATTGCTCCACAGCGGCCTGCCCGACAGGAACACCGCGACCACCGGAATTCCTTGTTTGCGGAGCGCGCGCAGCTGCCCCAGCGGCGCGCGCAGGTTGTCGACGGCCAGCTTGCGGTCGCCTGAAGTCTCGGCGTACGGCTGCTCTCCGAATACCACGACCGCCACGTCGGGCCTGGGGTCCGCGTCGTCCACCACCGTACCGCCACCGGCGCGAACCGCGCTCCGGATGCCGTCGTAGATCGACTCGGCATGAGGAAAGTCCGTGTTGCTGTTGCCGGTGCCTTGCCACGAAATCGTCCAGCCACCGCACTGCATGCCGATGTCGCGAGCGCCCGGTCCCGTCACGAGCACACGCGCGCCGGATGGGATGGGGAGCACACCGTCGTTCTTCAGCAGAACGAGCGACTTGCGCACGGCCTCGCGTGCCAAGGCTCGGTGCGCGCCCGATCCGATGAGCTCCGTGCGTCCCTCGTAAGGCCGCGCAGACTCAAACAGCCCGAGCTTCATCTTGACGCGCAGAATGCGCCGCACCGCATCCTCCAGCCGCTCCCGGGAGATCTCGCCCGAGCGAACCTGAGCGAGCGTGCTCGCATACAGCTCCTTCCACGCGTACGGCGCCATGAACATGTCGACGCCGGCGTTGAAGGCCGCGGCGCAGCGCCCGGGCTTACAGCCCGACAGCTGCGCGTGCGCGTTCCAGTCTCCGACCACGAAACCCGCAAAGCCCATGCGCCCTTTCAACACCTCCGTGAGCAGCGCGCGGTTGCCGTGCATCTTCTGGCCCTGCCAACTCGAGTACGAGGCCATCACCGTGAGTACGCCCGCGTCGATCGCCGCCGGGTAGCCTTGCGCGTGGCGGGCAATGAGCTCTTCCTCGTTGATCTGATCGTCGCCCTGGTCTTCGCCCTGCGCAGTGCCGCCGTCGCCGAGAAAATGCTTCGCGGTCGCGGCGACGTGACCGGCCTGCAGCTTGCCGTTCAAGGACGAGGGACCCTGCAGTCCCACGACCATCGCCGTCGCGTAACGGGCGACCAGCTGCGGATCCTGCGCATAGCCCTCGTAGGAGCGTCCCCAGCGTACGTCCTGGGGCACGGCGAGCGTCGGGGCGAAGGCCCAGTCGATGCCCGTAACGGCCACTTCTTCCGCGGTCGCCGCGCCGATGCGCTCGAGCAGCTGCGGATCGTGTGCCGCGCCCAGGCCGATATTGTGGGGATAGATCGCCGCGCCCGCGATGTTGTTGTGGCCGTGCACAGCGTCGATGCCGAAGAGGACGGGGATCGGGGTGTGCCCCGCGCGCCGCTCGACGGAGACCGCGCGAAATTCGTGCGCGAGGGCGAGCCACACGGCGGGCGCCGCCCGCTCGTCGCCGTGCGGGCCCGAATCTCCGCCCGCGAGGATCGAGCCGAGGGGATAGCGCCGCAGGTCCTCGGGCGTCACGCCCCCGATGTCGGTCTGGATGACCTGCCCCACTTGCTCCTCGAGGCTCATCTGCCTCAAGAGCTCCGTGATGCGCGCCTCGCTGCCCGGGTCGATCAGGCCAGCGCTTCTGGCGGCCGGCCATTGCTGCGGGTGCGTAACCGGCGGGGCGCAGATGCCGACAGGCGCCACGGTGCACACGAGCCCGCACAGCACGAGCGCGCGCCGCCACCATCCGCCGTCTCGAGTCATGTGCTCGTCAACCGTCCGTTCAGGAAGTCCCGGTACCAGGCGCCGCTCAGCTTCGTCCGCCTCCGCTGCGTCGCGAAATCGACGTAGTGGAGCCCGAAGCGGTGGGTGTAGCCCTCGGCCCACTCGAAGTTATCGAGCAGAGTCCAGCGAAATATCCCCTGACCGGGATGCCGCGCGCGATCGCCTCACGCAGCGCTGTCAGGTGACGGACGAGGTAGTCGCGGGGTGCGCTCTCGCGGCCGTCGATCGAGGCGGCCCCTTCGATCTGGTAGGCGGAAGTGGCGCACCCCCAGCGGAACCCGGCTGGGAACTCGTGCCGCATGAGGCTCGGGGTAGGATCTGCGGTCGCGATCGTCATAAGCCGTCGGTCGGGTGCCTGCCTCTACGATTCGCCTACGGACGCAGCCGCCGGGCTTACGTTACATACTCTTTCGGGCGGTACGTTAGCGCAGTCATGGAAAAACCTCGAGCATGTGTCCGTGTTCGACGCGCGCACCGGCGAGCGTCTCTGAGAAGCGTGTCGTGGCGGCAGGGTCCCTGGGCCTGGAGGAGCTGAACGATGGATAAGCGCGTCGAGGATATCGTCATTGTGGGGGGCGGAACTGCGGGCTGGATGACCGCGGCGTTCTTCTCGAAGCTCCTGAAGAGCGGCGTACGCATCCGCCTCATCGAGTCGGACGAGATCGCCACGATCGGTGTCGGCGAGGCGACCATCCCGGCCATCAAGCACTACAACGCCGCGCTCGAGCTCGACGAGAACGAGTTTCTCGCACGAACCCAGGGCACCTTCAAGCTCGGCATCGAGTTCGTCGACTGGGCAAAGCTCGGGGACTTCTATATCCACGGCTTCGGCCGCATCGGGCAGGATCTCGGCATCCTCAAGTGCTACCAGTATTGGCTCAAGATGCGCGCCCGCGGGCTCGTTCCGGGGCTCGAGCACTATTCCATCAACACGGTGGCGCCGCGCCAGAGCAAGTTCATGCGCAGCGTCCCGGAGATGAAGCAGTCGCCGCTCGGGGACATCGCCAACGCTTTTCATTTCGATGCGAGGCTGTACGCGCTGTTCCTGCGCGCTTATGCCGAAGCGCGCGGTGTCACGCGCACCGAGGGCAAGATCGTCGGCATCGAGCTGCGCGCCGGCGATGGCTACATCGACGCGCTTCGCATGGAGGGCGGCGAGCGCATCCCCGGGGACTTGTTCTTCGACTGCTCGGGCATCCGGGGGCTGCTGATCGAGCAGGCCTTGCACACGGGTTTCGAGAGCTGGAACCACTGGCTGCCGTGCGACCGGGCAGTCGCCGTGCCGTGCGAGTCCGTCGATCCGCTCCTGCCCTATACCCGCGCCACGGCGCACAAGGCGGGCTGGCAGTGGCGCATCCCGTTACAGCATCGCATCGGCAATGGCTACGTGTACTCGAGCCAGTACATCTCCGACGACGAGGCGACCGCGGTTCTCCTGGCGCGACTCGACGGCAAGGCTTCCGGTCCCCCGCGCTACATCAAGTTCCTCCCTGGCAAGCGCCGCAAGCTGTGGAACAAGAACTGCGTGGCGGTCGGTCTTTCGAGCGGCTTCCTCGAGCCGCTCGAGTCGACCAGCATCCACCTCATTCAGACGGTCATCGTCCGCCTCGCCCGGTTCTTTCCCTCGTGCGGCTTCAATCCCATCGACGTCGAGGAGTTCAACCGGCGGTCGGACTTCGAGTACGAGCGCATCCGGGACTTCATCATCCTCCATTACAAGGCCACCGAGCGTAACGATTCGCCGTTCTGGGACTACTGCCGCAGCATGGAGATCCCCGACACCCTCAGGGTGAAGATCGATCTGTTTCGCAGTCACGGCCGGATCTTCCGGGATAACGAGGAGCTCTTCGCGGAGGAGAGTTGGCTGCAGGTGATGCTGGGGCAGGGGATCATTCCCGAGGACTACGATCCGATGGTGGATCAGTACCCGGACGAGGAAGTCATGCGCTATCTCAACGACATCCAAGCGGTCATCGAGAAATGCGTGGCCGTCATGCCGTTGCACAAGGACTACATCGCCCAGCAGTGCGCGGCGGGCCGGGGGTGAGGCGAGGAGCGTCGATGCGCCTTGCGCCAAAGCGATCGCTGCACGAGGCCGGGTGGCTCGCCCTTGGCGCCTGCCTGATAGGTGGCGTGGCGCAGCCGCAGGCGCAGCATCTGAACGAGGAGCGTGCTGCGGCGACCAACGGCGGACCAGCCGCCGTGCACGTGTGGCTGACGACGGGCGATCGCACGGAGCTCCTGACGCACGAGCCCGACTTGTCGTTTGGCGCGCAGCCGGTGGCACCGCTCGCGATCGAGGTGGATGCGTTGCGGAGCTACCAGGAAATCGTCGGGCTCGGGGCGGCGCTCACGGACGCGGCCGTCGCGGTCATGAGCCGGAATCTGACCCGGAGTGCGCGCAGGGATCTGATCGCGGAGCTCTTCGGACCGCCTCCGGGTATCGGACTCAGCTTCGTGCGCATCCCCATCGGAGCATCCGATTTCTCGGAGCGGCACTACAGCCTCGACGACAGCCCGCACGGTGAGCCGGATCCGACGCTCGCGCATTTTTCGATGGAGCCGCAGGCTCATGACCTGTTTCCGCTCCTGCACGAGATCCGGGCCATCAATCCGCGGCTCCGCGTAGTGGCCTCCCCTTGGAGTGCGCCGGCGTGGATGAAGGACTCGGGGAAGCTCGTGAGAGGGAGGCTGCGTGCCGACGCGTATGACGCCTTCGCGCAGTATCTGCTGCGCGTTGCCGACGCCTATGCGGCCGCGGGACTTCCGCTCTACGCGATCACCGTGCAGAACGAGCCGGGCTTCGAGCCCGGGAACTATCCCGGAATGCCCTTCAAGGCCGCCGCGCGCGCCGAGTTCATTGGCCGGCACCTGGGCCCGCTGTTTGCCCGGCGCCCGAACGCTCCGCTCATTCTCGAGTGGGACCACAACTGGATTGCACCGGGCTCCCCCTTGAGGGTCCTGGGCGATCCGGCCGCGGCCCGCTACATCGCGGGCGTCGCGTGGCACTGTTACAAGGGAGCCGTGAAGGCCCAGTCGCTCGTTCACGCGGCGTACCCGGACAAGGACACCTACCTCACGGAGTGCTCCGGGGGAGAGTGGGAGAAGCGTTGGGAGGAGAACCTCGCGTGGTTCGCCGGAACCCTGGTCATTGACGGCACGCGCAACTGGGCGCGTGGCGTGATCCTCTGGAACCTGGCACTCGACGAGAAGGGCGGCCCGCATGCGGGAGGGTGCACCAACTGCCGCGGAGTGGTCACCATCGATTCCCGGACGGGATCCGTGACCCGCAATGTCGAGTATTACGCGCTGGCCCACGCCAGTCGCTTCGTTCGTCCCGGCGCGCATCGGATCGAGTCGACCAGCGATATCGAGGGCCTGAAGTGCGTGGCTTTCAGGAATGCCGACGACGGGTCGATGGTCGTGATCGTCTTCAACTCGGCGGTCGAGCCGCGGCTGTTCTCGGTGAAGAGCGACGGCCGCGCCTTCCGCTACACCCTGCGGGGACGCAGCCTGGTGACCTTCACGTGGGCGACGAGCCAGTCAGGATCGACTACGGATTCACGGGCGGCCCGCTGACGACGACAAACCGCCCCATGTGGGCCGGGCGGTCGCAACGGACGAGGCTTCAGTACTTGTAGTTGAAGCCGCCCAGGAACACGCGGCCGTAACGCTCATAGACCTGCGGTGTGGTGAGAGCCGTGCTTCCCAGCGGACCGGTCGTATCGCGGTAGGCCGAGTTCAGAAGGTTCGTGCCCACCAGCGTGAGCGACAGCCCCTTGAGACGTCCGGAGTTGAAGCTGTAGCCGAGCTCGGCATCCAGCTGACGGTCGGCGAGGATCTGCGTGTAGGTGCGGAAGTCGAAGGTCGTTTGCACCGCTCCGACGAACTCGTCGCGGTAGCGCTCGGCGACGCGCGCCTCGAACCCATGGCCCTCGTAATAGAAGGTGAACGTATGGACGCGTGGCGAGAAGCCGGGCAGGGTGGGCCCCGTGTTCGGATCCGGCGGAACACTGACCGTAGTCCAGGCCTCGCCGATCTGGGTCCCGAAGCCCTCCAGGCCGGACCACAGGAGCTTGAGCTCGAGGTTTAGGCTCGCCTCCAGCCCCCGCACGTTACCGCCAGTCGCGTTCTGAGGCTGGCTGAAGCTTCCGTACGGGGAGGCGATGGGACCCAGGCCGTTGGGGTTGAGGCCGCTGAAGTTGTAGTTGTTGTTCCCAACCGAATCATAGATGAAAGACTTGAAATGCTTGTAGAAGCCCGCGACGCTGAAGTAGCTCGCGGGGCTGAAGTACTTCTCGATGGCGACGTCGAAGGCATCGGCGCGCCACGGGCGCAGCAGCGGGTTGCCGCCGTTGCCCGCCCAGTGGTAGCAAACCTGATTTGGAGCCGGGTTGCACGACTTATCGAGCGGATCGGCCTGCGGCGTCGCGTTGACGTAGTCGCCCAGCTGGCTCATGAGCGGGCGCACCATCGTCCTGGCCACGTAGGTGCGCAGCAGGACCTCGGGCGTGAGATCGAAGATGATGTTGGCGCTCGGCAGAACGTCGTTATAGCTCGTCCCGCCCGAGACGTGCTGTCCTCCGCAGCTGGGGCAGAATCCGGTCGTCGACTGCTGGGCGTGGACGAGCTGCGCACCGAAGTTGCCGCGCATCGGTGTGTCACCGATTTTCGAGTTGAGCTCGAACTGCACGAAGCCGCTGGTGAGCTTCTCGTTGACGGTGTAGTCGCCCGTATAGCCGTTGTTGTCGGTGAACTGCTGCAGCGTATACAGCTGACTCATGGCGCGCGGGATGTCGTACGTGATCACATTGCCGAATCCGCCCCAGGCGGCCGACACGGGGCTCTTGAGCAGGGTGGACGGCACGTTGATCGGCGTGCGGTTGTTCTTCAACATGAGATCGAACTCGAGCTCCTGCAGCGTCTTGTCGCGTACCTGATACTGCGTGCCGAAGTGCAGCGAGCTGATCGGGCCGTGGAAGTCGTGCCGCGCAGTCAGCCTGACGGACTTGATCTTGTCGGTGCTGGTCGGCCGGTTGTCGACGCCGTCGTGGCCCCAGCCACCCCACGGGGCCGGGTCGCCGAGCTGAATAGCCGCGGCGTTGGCGTAGTTGAGCGTGCTTGAGAGGTTCGGAAGACCGGCGAGCGCGTTGCGGAAAGGGATGGACGCATCCCCCGCGCTGCTGTTGAACGGCGTATAGCCGGCATAGGTCTCGGTCCATTGCTGCTGACGGTGTGCGTAGGAGTAGCTCAGGTCCGCCGCCGTCTTCCAGGGGCCCAGGTCCAGCTCGAAGTTCTCTCCGACGGCATAGAGCCGGTCGTGCGTGGTCGCGTACTGGTTGAGTAGGATGCTCTGCACGGCGTTGTAGGTGCCGGAGGTCACGAAGGTGGTGGTCGGGGCGGTCGTGCCCACAGGTGAGCCCGGAGGTGGGGGACCGCCGCCGACCGCGGTGTAAGTCGGATTCGCGATCGCCTGCCCGGTCGCGCACGGGCAGAGGAATGCCTCCCAGCCGCGGTCCCAGGTGTGCTGGGCATAGCGGGAGAAGTAGAGGTCGGTGACGCTGTGGACGATGTCGCTCGCCTTGTATTCGAGCGCGCCGACCAGGCCGTCGCGCACGTCGTGGCGGGAGTAGTTGTAGAGCTCGGCGCCATTCAGCATGCTCGCGCCGTTGTTGTAATAGACGACCGGGTTTGCGTTGGGGTCGATGGGGTTCGCGCCCCACCACCAGGCCTTGTAGTGCTGCTCCTGCTCGGGTGAGTCGAGGCGGGCGTAGCCGATGCCGACGCCCAGCCTGTCATCCAGGAAGTGTCTGATGTACGTGCCATTGGCGCGATAGGCCGTGGCTTTTCCCTCCGGGTTCAGGTTTCCCAGGGAGTTTCTCTCGGCGCGCACGCCCAGCGTGAGCACGTTGTTCTTATACGTGAGCGGCCGCATGGTGCGCAGGTCGACCGTTCCGGCGAGGCCGGAGGAGACGCGCTCGGCGTCGGTGGTCTTGTAGACCATCACCGACTGCACGACTTCCGACGGGTACTGATCGAACTCGACCGCACGGTTGTCGCCGGTGCTCGCCTGCTCGCGGCCGTTGAGGAGGGTGGTGACGTAGTCGCCCGAAAAGCCGCGGATGGAGATGTCCTGCACGCGTCCGTGGACGCGCTGACCGGCGAGGCCGGTGAGGCGCGAGATCGATTCGGCGACGCTCGGGTCGGAGAGTTTGCCGATGTCCTCCTGCGTGACGACCTCGACGATGGATTCCTCGGCGCGCTTTTCCTCCGCGGCCTTCTCGAGCGCTTCGCGGATGCCGGTGACGACGACGGTCTGCAGCTCGGACTCGTCCGGCGCTGAAGTTGCGGCCTGCTGGGCGTAGGCGGAGCCGGCGGCCGCGGAGATCACGGCGGCGCAGTAGGTCGCGATCGGGCTCCTGCGGGAGTTGGCGCGAGTGGGCGGGCAGGCCCGGCCGGGCCGCCTTGAATGGGTTTTCATCAAATCCCCTCCCTCTCGAGGATTTGGAAAGGAATCCATCTACTCAGACTTGGCGGGCGTGTCAATCGGCTATGGACATTACATCGCGGGCACGCTCTCGCGGGCGCCAGGCGGAGCATGGTACGCCGGGTGCCCGGGGCACCGGGCGGCGCTAACAATTCCAGAATCACCGCGCCAGCCCCGTAGCCCACCATCGGCATGGCGCCAGTTGGGTCACCGACCTTGCCCGGAAACAGCGGGCAGGGCTCCGAGACATACATCTCGGGAATCAGATCATCGTGCGCGGAGGCATCGGTCAGCACACGTTGCAGCAGGGCCGCAGCCTCGGTTTGGCGGCCAAGGCGCCGCAGCACACCCGATAAGCTCAAGTCCACGAACACAAACTCCTGCCGCTCATACCAGTACTCGAAGACGGCCGGATCGGTGAGGACGCTGCGCACGCGACGGTAACCCCCGGAGGCCACCTTGAGCTGCGGCATGCGCTCGACCACATCGGCAATGGACTTCGGGTCGTCGACGACGCCCATCTCGATGATCGCCAGGAGGGCGCCATCGATTTCGTTCTTGATTCCCGGCTCCAGCGTACCGCGGAGTCTCCCGCCGCTCGCAAACGCCGACGCAAATCCTGCCCGCAGACGTTCGAGCGTGCTCGGCAGGGCCGCTTCCTGCGGCGCATCGTGCTGCCGCTCCGCGATCCTTGCAAAACCGCCGAGGCCGGCAATTGCGGCGGCCGTCGTATAGGCGAAATGCTTGCGATCTCGCTCGCGCTCTTCCCAAATCGAGGTGTCCGCTCGAACGATGAGGCCTTGCTGATACGGCTCTAAATTCGCTAGCAGCGGTCGCACAATGAAATCGCGCGCGCTCTCGTACACCGTCCCACGAAAGGTGCGCGTCGACAGCAGCGATTCATCTGCCGAGCGCTCGAGATATTCTGCCAGGACCCAAAGCACCAGGCCCCAGTTGTCGAGCTCGACGTTGGTGCTGCCTTCCATCGTGAAGAAGGGCTCCTCGGCGCCGTCGCCAAAATACCGCACCACGGAGATCTGATAATCGGCGCCGGCCGTCTCCCGGCGCATCACTCCAGTGGGCCGGGCATTGAAATAAGCCGTCAGTGCGGCCCTCGCCTCCCCAAGGTGGCCCATGCGAATCAGTGCGAGCGCGGCGTAGGCCATATCGCGCACCCATGGCGTAAACCACAGGCCGTCCGGAAGACTTGCAACGATGAGTCCGTGGCCATGCCGCTGCGCGGTGTTCGGTTCCCGGCTCTGCGCCATGCGCAGGACGATTTCGCTTTGCCGCCAGACTTCGCGCGCCACGCGATCCGTGACCGATGCGGGAGTAGGCACGCGCCAGCGCTCGATGTCGGAGAGCTCACGCTGGATGAGCTCGGGGACCGAGTGTCCCGCGCGCCAATGGAGCAATGAGCGGACCAGCGAAGCGGCGCTACCCCCCGGCTCGACCGCCATCAACGCCCAGGCAGCGTGCCCGCGCAGCTCGGCATCATCGCCGGAATCGTTGGATTGACCCGGATCGAGCGGGATCAGGCACAGCGCTTCCGGGGTGCCGTGGAAGCGCAGGACCCGGACGCGAACACCCGACACCGTCACGGCAGAGCGCGAGGCCACCGGGTGCGTCCACCGCACCGTCCAGCCAACCGTTGCCGCGGCGGCTGAGGGGCCCTGCCAGTCGATGATCAGCGCCGGATGCAGCAGGCCGAACGGCATGAATACCGTGCCGGTTCCGTACTGAGATGAAACGCGTATGACTTGCGATTGATCGATGTAACGGACCGATGCCCCGGCACCTAAAGAGCTGGGTGCGAGATCCGCGATGAAGTTCGTGGTAGCTATGCCCTCGGCGAGCGGACGGGTGCGGTCCGGGCGCACAAAAGCATAGGGATGGACATAGAAGCGGGTGAGATGGCCGGTCGCGTCACTGACGACGGAAAAGCCGAAACCATTTCCGCTGACCAGCGGCACGGCGCACCACGATCGGGACGCGAGTGCGCCCAGCAACGTCGCCGCCGCGATCCATCGAGCTCGCGGCCAGAGCCTAGTCCGACACCAAGCCACCGGGCACGCTCCCTTCCGCCTGGAGCAAGGCCATGGCACTCTTTTCAGCTTAGTCGATGATGAATGCCTTCGCTCGCTCCCTCGCGCTCGGCGTGCTGACCTGGGTTGGCGGCGCGTTCGCGCCCCTTCACGCCGAAGATCGTGTCGAGGCGCTTCTGCAGCAGATGACGCGGGAGGAGAAGCTCAATTTAGTGCACGGTGCTGCCGAACCCGCGGCGACCAGTCAGGGACAGGCCGGCTACTGGCCCGGTGTGCCGCGCCTCGGCATACCGGCTCTGCGCTTGGCCGACGGTCCGGCCGGCATCCTGACGCGGCAAGCGTCCACCGGCATGACCGCGACGATGGGATTGGCCGCGACTTTCAGCCGCGACGATGCTCGCGCCAATGGCCTGGTCATCGGGGAGGACGCGCGCGCCCTCGGCGAGGACGTCGTGCTGGAACCCTACATCAATATCCATCGCGACCAGACCTGGGAGCGCGCCTACAACACCTTTGGCGAAGACCCGTTTCTCGCCGGCGAAATCGCTGCCGCCGAGATCAGGGGCATTCAGCAACAGGGGGTGATGGCACAGGCCAAGCATTTCATCGCCTACGAAGGCGCCGATGATGTTTTCGTCGATGAGCAGGCACTTCACGAGATCTACGCGGCACCGTTTGCGGCCGTGATCGAAGCGGGTGTCGCCTCGATCATGTGCTCTTACAACCGCATCAATGGCGAATACTCATGCGGTAACGCCGCAACGCTGCAGCGATTGCTCAGGGAAGAGCTGCACTTCGAGGGATTCGTCACTTCGGATTGGGGGGCGGTGCACGACACGCTCTACCTCAACCGCGGTCTGGACCTGGAAATGCCTGGCTATCGCCTGGGCGACAACTTCCTCGCCTATCTCGATGCCGCATCCAGTCGATCGCCATTCGACTCCGTCGCGCAGCTGGCGGTGCCGCCGGCGCCCGACGATGCCCTGCCTGAAGAGCCGCCGCATACCGCAGAACCACCACCCATGAGTTTGCCGGCGCCGGCGATCGGTTTGCACACCGCGCTCGAGGGTGGCCAGGTTCTCGAGTCGACGATCGATGCAGCGGTACGGCGCATTCTGAGGCAATTGAAGCGCTTTGGATATTTGGATCAGCCACCGAGCCACGCGGTCGTACCGGAGCGCACCGGCGAGCATGCCCCGATCCTGCAGAAGACAGCTGAGGATGCCGCTGTACTTCTTAAAAATGACCACGCGTTGCCGCTCAAGCCGGAGGACTTGGACAACCTGGCCCTGATTGGACCGGGAGCCGGACAGCTGATAGCGATCGGCGCGTCCGGTGAGAAAGCGCTCGGTCATCTGGATCGACAGATCAGCCCTCTGAGGCTCCTGCAAGAGCTGGGTCATATTCACTTCGCGGTGGCCGATGATATGACGGGTGAGGCGATGCCGGTGAGCGCACTGTCGTATCGCGACGACGCGGGTCTTTGGCACGAAGCAACCGCCGGCTCCGACGGAGCGGCGGCGGCGCGCTCGGCGGCCGTGCTCGAGCACACGATGCAGCGCGGCACTGCGTTGCCGCCCGGCACGGAGCATCGTTGGAGGGGAGAATTTTCCATTGCGACTGACGGCGACTATGACCTGAATCTCCAACTGCTCGGGGCCATCGGCTCCCTTGGCATCGATGGTCGACGGGTCGCTGCGACCAATGAGCTCGGTTTGCACGGCGGTGTTCTGCAGCCATCGGAAGACAACGTCCTGCCGACGGTTGACGGAGTGGACAATGTCCGTCGGCGCGTGCACTTATCGGCGGGCGCCCATTCCTTGGCGCTCGAGCTACACGGCGACAGCAGCGGTCAACCGGTGCAGGTGCGTCTCGCCTGGGTGACCCCGGCGCAACGGCAGATCCGTTACCAGGAAGCCATCGAGGCAGCCCGCCGTGCTCACACGGCGATGGTCTTCGCGTGGAGCCGAGGTCGCCCGGACTTTGCGCTGCCCGGCGATCAGGACGCGTTGATACGCGACGTCGCGGCCGTCAATTCGAACACTATCGTCGTGCTGAACGCCAGCGAACCGATGGCGATGCCCTGGTTGTCCCAGGTCAAGGCCGTCCTGCTGATGTGGTACCCCGGAGACGAGGGCGGGCCGGCAACAGTGAACTTGTTGCTGGGGCGAGTTAGCCCGGGTGGGCGCTTGCCCTTTACGTGGCCGGTGAAGCTCGAGGACAGCGTGGCCAACGACCCGACCCACCCTGAACGGCAATCGAACCGTGCAGGCGGGTCAACGCACTACACCGAAGGGTTGTTCGTTGGTTACCGCTGGTTCGACCAACAGCTGCGCGCACCGCTGTTCCCTTTCGGGTTTGGACTCAGTTACACGCGGTTCGCCTATTCCGAATTGAGCGCGCGCCGCACCGCCGACGGGGCTTTGGTGCGCTTCAAGCTGAGCAATGGCGGAACCGTCGCTGGCGATGAAGTACCGCAGGTCTATCTGGGCGCACCGCGCAACCGCCCCAGGGGCGTGCAGTTCGCCGAGCGCGCATTGGCCGGCTTTGACCGTGTGCGGCTGGCCGCTGGCGAGAGCCGAGTCATGGAAGTGCACATTCCGCGCCGGCAGTTGCAGTATTGGTCCACGGCTCAGCATCGCTGGATCGACGCGCCGCACCGAGCAGTCTATGTGGGGGCCTCGTCGCGTGACCTGAGGTTGCGCGCGAGCCTCTAGTCTCGCTCGGTGCCCGGCACAGCGCGAGGGTGACCTGACAGCGACGTGTTGGCCTTAGTGCAATCCGGAGCCGAACGCGTAGCGCACCGCGAGCTGCAGCTGCGTCTCGGTCGCGAGCGGTGGACCACCGAGTTCGGCACGGTTGTATGAGGAGCTTCGCACCCGCAGCCACTCGAGCGCCACTCGCCAGTGCGCACGCGTCTCGAACATCCAGGCCGCCGTCCAGGCGTGCCCGCTCTGCGAGTCATCACCCGCCGTGCTGTCGACCTCGAAGCGGTCGTAGCGCGCGCTCAGCGTCTGGCGGCCGAAGCGCTTGGACAGCAGCGCGAACTGCGCCCGGAACGGCCACTCGAGTTGCATTCCCGGCGGGGCGATGATGGTCTCGCCATCGAGCCATTGCAGGATCGCGGTCCAGCCGGTGCCGCTCTCGATGCGCAGCCCGGCGCTGTTGAAGCGCGTGTTCCAGGCGATGGCACCGGAGACGCTGTCGATCTTGGTCGGGTCGGCGCGGTTGTCATAGCGCAGCACGCGCAGCACCACACGATCCAGATAGCGCCCTTCCACGCCCGCGTACACACCGGCACGTCCGTCGAATTGCTGGAACGGCAACGCGCCAGCCCCCGCTGGCCCCACCCGTCCGAAGATCGGCGTCTGGCGGTCGTGCAGCATGAAGCCGTTATCGGCGAGCACCACGCCCGCGCCCTCGTTCCAGGCGAATGCGCCGCCGGTCAGGCCGAGGTCGAAGTCGTGCCCGGTGCGCGTGCCGAGCCAGTCGAGCTGCGCCTCGAGACCGATGGTGCGGACTTCGACTCCGAGCCAGGTGTTGATGGCGGAGTAGGACAGGCTGTAGGGCGACTCCCAGCCGGCGGCGCGGTTCTCGAGCGAGATCGGCGGATAGAACGCGCCAGCCTTGAGGCGAAATCGGTAGCCCGCGCGCGGGTAAGGACGGAACTGCAGGTACGCCTCCGTCACGCCCACGGGACTCCTGTCCTTGTCGTCCCAGGCGGAGGCGTCGAAGTGCGCGCTCCACAGCTCACCGAGCGAGGTCGTGAGTGCGAAGCGCGCCCGCCCGAGCCGGAGTCCGGTGTCGTTGCGGCCGAAGCGCGTCGTGCCGAAACCGCCGTCCATGAACGAGCGATACGCGTCCGAGTAGAGCAGCCGCATGTCGAGGCTCGCGTCCCAGTCGGCGGCTCGTGCGCTCGCGCCGCAAGCGAGCAGCGCAAGGCCGGCCGCGCGGCAACACCGCGCCACGAGGACAGCGAGCGCACGCCGCGCTCGCGCAGGGTGAGGTCGATGCGTGCGGTGGCTCAAGCGCGCCCGGCTCCTCAGTAGTCCCACGAATGCGGACGGTCGCTGATCGGCGCCGGCAGCAGCGACTTGCCGAGGTGCACGGTCAGCTCCGCGCGGTCGGCGTCCCCGACCGTGAGCTCGCGCTCGAGGTCCGCTTGCGTCTCGCGCATGCGCGGGTGCCAGATGCTCACGCGGTAGCGGCCGCGCGGCACGTCGGCAACCCAAGCGCCGCTCTTGTCGGTGCGGCCGAACCAGGGCGCATCCGTGACCAACAGATACGCGAGCATGTCGTCGTGGATGTTGCAGCCGAGGGTGACCACTCCGGCCTGATCGAACGGCACCGGCGGGTAAGGCTTGCCGCGGTACAGCGGCAGCTTGAAGCGCTTGGGCTGAGAGAACGAGTAGATCTGGTGGCTCACCGAATCGCTGTTGGGAAACTCCACTGTCGAGCCGATCGGGACCACGAGCAGATCCGGGGCGAAGGCGCGGTCCACCTGATCCATGACGGCGTGCACCGGCGCCGGCCGCTTCCCCGGGGCACCCAGCGGACGCGCGGTGACCACGGCGCCGGCGAGGGCATGACCGTCGGGGGACTGGACGGTGATGACGAGGGTGGCCGCCGGGGCGGGCCCCACACGGGTGAGCGCCGCCAGCAACAGGGCGGCTGCCCACTGGCGGGCGCCGGGGACGTCGCGGTGCACTCGTGCCGGAGGTCTCATTCCCGCACTCGAATCCTCGCGGTCAGCACCGCCTAGCTCTTAGGATGCAGGACATATTCGAGCGCTTTTTATGGGCAGTTTCCGCAAACGGCTTCTCGTGCTGATCATCGGCTTAGGTGTGGTCACCCAAACTGTGACGCTGGCCGCAGTGCTCGTCAGCACCCGCCACACGGTCGAGGCGCGCGCCGCCGAGCAGCTGCGCTCCGGCGGCGCGTTCGCCGA
>VBAK01000089.1 GCA_005882275.1 Candidatus Segetimicrobium genomatis | reverse complement strand
ATGTACCCGCAGTGGTGGAAGCGGCCCCAGCGATGTGAGCGCTGGCGGGAGCACCTCCAACCATGGAGCCACGCCCGACGGTGGGAGCGCCCCCAGCGGGGGCGGCTATACGCCCAGCGCAGGGGGAGCCGGGGCGTCGCCTTCGGCGGACCCACCGGCCGTCCAATCAGTGTCTGTCGATTCAAACGGGAATTTGGTCGTCAATGGGAAGCCCTTTCTCCTGCTTGCGGGAGAGAAACTGGACTATGCGTGGTTTGGGGCGGCAGGGTACACGGTTGCCCAAGCGGACGCGTATATGACCCAGATGCAATCCTGGGGATTCAATACACTGGGGGAGGGGAACTGGATTCAAACTGGTGGTGGCTCCGTTGTCTACCAGGATCAACAGGCATGGACGCGACACGGATTCTATTGGATAGGCAGCGCGACGCTTGACCTCACCACGGGAGACAACGCACAAGGGACGTTCGGGACACCAACAGGAAACGCCATCACTACCACCATCGTGAACCGGTATAAGAGCCGCCCAAACCTGCTCCGGTGGTGGGTGGCGGCGGAATTCAACGCAGACTTTATCAATCTCGTGAATTATGCATCGACGGCCGCCACGATCCACACGGCCGATCCTACCCGTCTTGTGGGCGATGTGGCCGTAGCACTCACTAACGCTCCGTTTACAAACGGCGTCGGATCAACCCTGATGCAAAATGTGCTCGCGGAGGTTAGTCCGGGCGGTGCTCCAGGGATCCAGCATCTCTATGGCGCGTTGAAGGCAATGCAGGCTGCCCGTCAAGCAGGTAAGCAGTTCGTCGCTGGGATTTCGATCACTCCCCTCCAGGAACTCATGCCGCCGTTTAGTGCGGCGTCCGTCACCGGTGACTTCTGGCCCTACATTCGGCGGGCATTCCTGCTCTCTGCGGCGATGGACGCCCGCGCCTTCGAAATGTTGTGGGGCCCTAATCAGCGGGACGGCACGACGCATCCGAACAGCGGCGACTCCGGGCTCCCCCCGGGATATCTCAATGCGTGGAACTGGACGGGTACAGCCGTCGCGCAGATCAAGGCTCTAGAACCCGTCATCCTCGCCTCTGGGTCATGGCAGCCGATGGTTACAAATCCTGGGTTTTTTATAACCCCTCCGCAAAACAACATTATTGACTATCGGGGCATCTATGCAGTAAAGAAGACCGTTGGGGGGATAACCTACGTTATCGCGGTGAACCTCAATCAGGTCAATAATGTGGAAACTGGTCTTGGCGGCGCAACCATCGACGTCGGATTTCCCATCAACTCTGCCACAAAGATGTTTGAGAATGGCCCTGTATCGTTTACCGGGAGCATCATCACAGACTCATTTGTTCCGATGGGCGTGCACGTGTACGCGGTTCAGTGAGAAACGAGAGAGAAAACCTCTGAACGGCAGCGCCTGAGTACGCCAAGACTTCCCTCTCCTTGGTTGAAGAGCAGATCGGCAATTGAAAGATCGGGAACGAAGCCGGCCTGTAGGTGCTGTTGACGATACTCCTGACACTGCCACCCCTGGACTTGGACGCCGATGCCGCGGTCTTTGAATACTTGGATGTCCAGGTGGTTCCCCGCAGCGTAATCCCCGGTAAGGTAGGCGGTCGCTCCGAGCTTGGCGCAGATATTGGCAAGTAGTTCTGTCCCGCTGCCGGAAACACCAAGAGTAGAACTGCGAACAAGCGGGGTGCGAATCCCAAGCGCGGAGAGGAAAAGTTCAAGGGCGTGGACGCTCAAGTCGTGCACCAGTTCCCACTGCTGCCGGTAAATTGGCTCGAGCAACTCCCGGTAGCGTCCAAAAAACGGAGCCCGTGAGTAGTTTGTGACCAGAGCCGCCCAGTGCTTGTCCCGCCAGCGCGTCTGGTTGTTAATGCGAACCTCGGTGATTGGCCGGCCAAAGGCGTCGAGGACAGGTACGGTCAGGTACATCCAGCCCTGTGTGCTCTTGATCTTGTTCCTGTTCTGCCAACCATTCTTGGTGTACTGGACGCTGTCCAAGAGCACGAACACGTCGCTCCGAGCTATCTTATCTATATAGCGCAACCAAGGCAGGTAGTGGGGTTGGTGGATCCCTGCGATCATGATCCTCCCGCCCCCACAGCGACCCTGGGAGCCCGGGATTCAACGAAATTGTGGCGCTGGCACCAGTCAATGGTCCGTCGCAATCCGTCTTCCAGGCCCACTTGGGGCAGGTACCCTAAACATAACTGGGCTTTCGTCAGGTCGGGCACCCGGCGCATTGTGTCCTCGAAGCGCAGGCCGTAATAGTCTTCATAGGGGACAAGAAGAATCTCCGACGAGGACCCGGTGAGCTGTTTGATCAACAGGGCCAGGTCAGAAATCCTGATCTCGGCATCGCTCCCAATGTTGAAAACCTGCCCCTCTGCCTCCTTGGCCTGGGCCGCCAGGATGATGCCGCGCACCGTGTCCTCGATATAGCAGAAGCAGCGGCCCTGTCGACCATCGCCATGTACGGTCAGCGGCTTCTGCGCCAGGCTCTGCTGGATAAACCGTGCAACGACGGTCCCGTACCCGTTCGCATGGATTCGGGGGCCGTACACATTGAAGAAACGCAAGATCACGACGGGAAGGCCGCGGCCCGCGTAGGCGTACGCAAAGTGTTCGTCGATCGCCTTGGAAGACGAATAGGACCACCGCGTGACGGCGGTGGAACCAAGCACCCGGTCGTCCTCCTCGCTGAGAGGAGCCTTCGTCGATTTACCGTACACTTCCGAAGAAGATGCGATGATCACCTTCTTCCAGGATCGGAAAGCCGCGCGCAGGACGGTCTCTGTTCCCGCAACGTTTGCGCTGATGGCGCGGAGAGGGTCCTCGACTATATACCGGACGCCGACCGCAGCGGCCAGATGAAAGACAACATCGCATTCCTCGACCAAGCTTTGGACAACCGAGGCGTTGAGAATACTGTCGTTGATGAATCGGAAGCCGGGCTCTCCCAGGTGATGGCGGATGTTCTCGATCCGCCCTGTGGACAGATCGTCGAGGACGCAGACCTCATCCCCGCGCCCCAGAAGCTGATCGACGAGATTGGACCCCACAAAACCAGCGCCCCCCGTTACGAATGCCCGCACCGACATCCTCCTACTGAGCCCTCTCGAGGGCTCGATTCTACGCTAGCATCCCAGTCACAGGCGCTCCACCCTCCTAAGGGAGGGTATTGGTCGGCTCTTTTGAGGGAGCGCCGACCGCCGCTGCCTGGACTAGTTGATCGTACACGCGGGTGATTTTGTCGATCATCTGTTCGATATCGTAGGCATCGACTTCGCCCCGTGCTTTGGCACTCATGGCAGCGGACAGACCAGGATCGGTGAGACAGCGGATGACCGCACGGGCGAGCGCGCCAGGGTCGGCGGGAGGGACGAGGAACCCAGTTTCCCCATCTGCGATGACGCGTTGCAGCCCATCTACTCGTGTGCCGATCACAGGCCTGCCGGCCGCAAGCGCTTCAACCGCGACCCGCCCCATCCCCTCGCTCAGTGACGGGACGGCGACCACGTCAAACAAGGGCATGATCTCGGCCACGTTCCTCCGGAGTCCGAGGAACGTGACCGCCCCGTCAAGCCCCAAGGCCGACGTGCGACGCACCAAATCATCGTGCAGCGGCCCATCGCCCACGAGAACGACTGAGGCGTGAGGCACGACAGCTCGGATGAGCGGGAGGGCCTCAAGCAGAACGTGTATGCCCTTGACCGGCACGAGCCGGGCCACACAACCCACCAGTGGCCCCTCGGGGGGGAGCCCCAGGGCCTGTCGTGTCATCGCGGGTGTGATACAGGCTTGTCTGAAGCGGTCGATGTCAACGCCGCTGTGAATGACCTCAAACTTTTCCGGTGGGCCGATGCGAAAACGCAGATGGTCCTGACGCTCGATCTCTGTCAGGCAGATGACCCGGTTCGTCCAGCGGGCGGACCACCGCTCGGCACATTTCAGAGCACCTGACTCCACAGCGTTCAAATAATCGTGGAAGGAGTGGCCGTGAGGAGTGTGCACCACAATGGGAACGCGCGCCAGTCTTGCCACCATGCGTCCGAGCAATCCGGCCTTGGTTGTGTGGGTATGAACGATGTGGTACCCTCCCCGCCGCATCAGCGCATATAGCCGGAACGCCGCGAGCACGTCTTTGACGGGATGCGGATCGCGGACCAGTTCGGGGATTCGTACAAAGGGTACATCGCCGGGGATCCGATCCTCCATGCTGCCTTCCGGCCCATCAGACGGCCCGCTGGCCAACGTGATATCGTAGCGCGCCCTGTTGAGGCGAGCGACCGTGAGCAGGGTGTTCTCCGCGGCGCCGCCCACGATGAGGCGGGTAATGACGTGCAGGACGCGGACCCTTTCACTTTGCAGCAAGAACGATACCCCCGCCATTCGTCCCTTCCCACACGCGGGCCAGCGTCGCCTTCCACGCCGACCCAAGTCCCACAACCCGAAGCCGCCCCTGCTTTCCCATCCGCACCGCCTCCGCTCGATCGGTGAGAAGCCGGGTGATGGTCCCGGACACCTCTCCCACGTCGAGGGGGTCTACGAGGTAACCGGTAACGCCATTGAGCACCGCGTCCGCAACCCCGCCACTCCGCCCTCCGATCACCGGCTTTCCGCAGGCGCCGGCCTCGAGGAAGACGATCCCGAAGCCTTCGACCCCATCGCGGCCGGCGAGGCTCCGGTTGGGCATGACGAAGACATCACACGCGGCATAGAATGAGGGCAGCGCCTCCTCGCGAACATTTCCGGCAAAGATCACATCGCTCTCGCATCCCAGATCCCGGGCGAGCCTGCGAAGCCTGGCCTCGTCGGGTCCTTCCCCAACGATGAGGTACTTCACGGGTCCGCCCGACTGCCGAATCCGGTCCAGCGCCCGAATAACCGTGTCGTGACCCTTTCGCTCAATCAGCCGTCCCACCGTAAGAATCACCCGGGCGCCATTCAACCCGTACGAAGCGCGAACCGGCGACCCGTCAAGGCCCGGTCGGAACCTTCTCGCATCGACGGTCATTGTGAGGATCTCTGTGTGGGAGTGGAAGATCCCCATGGCCTCATAGTGGCGGCGCGTGTAGGCACTGTTGAATACCACAATCTGCGCGTGACGGACAACCATGCGCACGACGGCCCGGACTCCACGGAATTTCAAGTACGGGGCCATCTCCCCACCGTGTAGATAGAGCGTGTATGGTATGCGGCGCAGATACTTCAGAGCCAGGCCGATAGGTCCCAGGTACAGGTGGCCGATGTGAATGGCATCGATGTGGTCCCGGCGGACATGTCTGGCTGCGTGCATGAAGAGCAGAGCCATCTGGGCCAGCCGGGCCAGCGGATGAGGCTGCGTCGGAACGCGTCGCCGGATGATCTGGTAGGGCTGCCGGCGGTCGAAGTCATTGTCACCCCGCATGCGCGGGGCCAGCACCTCGATGCAATCCAATGGGACAGAGCCGCAGACGGCCTCGTACCAGGTGGCTTCCCCACCTGTCATGGGACGAAAGTCGTTGGTCACCAGAAGGATTTTCATTCCTGCGCCCGCATCGGTAGAAAATAGGGCAGCTTCCCAGACGGAAGGCGGTGGAGGCCCTTGACTTCGGCGGCCTTCACCTCCCATGCGGTGCCAAACACATCCGTGCCAAAAGCCGCGATGCTGGCCGGGTCGACCGGAGACCCCAAGTGCTCTTCCACCTGAAGGACTATCGTCTCCGGATCGAGTTGGGCGACCTGGACATGGCCCTGAAGGGGCTCGGGCAGCTCGCTCAAGAACCGTTCGATCCGGGGACGGGCCGGCACCGGGCCCCGACTACCGACCAGACGATCCTGCACGCGCCCCACCACTCGGATCGTCGGGCCCTTCCGCCCGCACGGGCATGCGCCTTCACTGAGGAACCCTACGTCACCGGTCTCATATCGAATCAGCGGAAACAGTCTATTCTTCAGTTGGGTCGCCACAATCCGCTCACCTTCTGCCTCGATCCCAGGCGGCTGGAACGGGATCGTCTCGAGCACCACTGTCTCGACAACGATGTGGACCTCCCCTCGGGGGCATTGAAAGGCCATGGAGCCCAGCTCTCCGGCGCCATATTCTTCTGCCACCGAGCACTGAAAGGCGTCCTCGATCGAGCGCCGCTGGAAGGCATAGATCGGTTCCCCGGTCAGCACGATGACGGCAAGTCGCTTGCGGGACGCCCAGGTCCGACCCCTGACCTCCTGTGCCAGCCTGTGCACGGCCGACGGATACCCATAAAGGAATGACGGGCCGCTCTTTTTGATGAATTCGAGGGCCGCTGGGACCCGGCGGTCAAATTGGCCGTCCACGGGGATGCGACGCCAGTTCATCGTCCAGTCCTTAGCGCGTCCCAGAATTCCCTGCAGCGGTGAGCTGGTAGACCGTCCGAGCAGCAGGACGGCGGGGTCCATGTCGTCCACCCCCCACCATCGAATCCCCCTCAACGTCCCGGCGATATACCACCCGTACGTCTCCCGATCAATAGGAACGGTCACGACCGGGCCGGTGCTCCCGCCGGACGTCCGATTCAGGGCCCCCTGACCGTTTGGTTGGGAGATTTGGCTCCCATGCAGGGCGATATCTTGTTTCGTAAGAAGAGGCAACAGCCGGAACTGCTTCCAGGCGACGTCAGGCCACCCGGCATGGTCCAACCGGCGGCGGTAGAAGGGGCTGGAGTGATAGGCTGAGCCGAGAAGCGCCCGCACCTGTCCCCACTGGCGCTCGTGGACAGCCTCGGCAGAAAACCACTCGGCGCTGCTGTTGCCATCCTGATTGTATGAGTACGCTGCCCCCAGGATCCGGCGGCGCCCCGTTCGACGGAGATGATCCTGGACCCTCATGGGCATCAGGGGTTGGATCACCGGGACTCCTCCCTCACCGGCCGTTCCATTTGGCCGATTTCTTTCTGCGGGTCTAGAGCAGGTACCCCCACCTGATGGTCTTGGGCTCCGCCCGAGAGGTAGCCGGCGAGATACGACACCTGGGCGGCGACACCAATCCATTGCATCGTGACAATGCGGAGGGCGAAGCGCCCGGCGTGGCGGCCGGCTCTGTACAATCTGCTGCGTCGAGTCACGAAACCGGTCACATGCCCGTCGGGATTCTCCAGGGCCGCCCCCGGCATTCGCCAATGCGCTCCGGCCGACTGTTGTCCGTTCCGGAAGGACATCTTGCACAGCGCACGGAGGGAAGCCGGCATGGGATGGTAGAACCATGTGTTCGGCGCGACCACGATGCGCAGCCCCCGGCTTCGCACCCGGTGGCGCATCTCCGGATCCACCCCCCGAGGGATGCGCTCATTGAAACCACCCATCCCCCAGAACAACGACCTCCGCATCGCACAACAGGCTGTGGTAACCATATCGCTGTCAGTCACAACCGACACAACCGCAGAAGAACTGCGAGGAATCTGGCCGGCGGCAACACGTTGGAATACGGACGATCCAGGGGGCAGAAGTTGGGCAGCGCCCACCATGCCGACCCGGGGATCCTCCAGGAGAGCAACCATGCCTTCAAGCACCCTCTCATGGCCGAGCCGTACGTCGTCGTCCAGGAAGATCAGCACGTCCCCGGACGCCTTCCGCGCCCCCGTATTTCTCGCAAGGCCGCTGGGAGACACACCCCTGATGACGTGCACTTCCTTCGGTAGGAGCGTCTGGGTCTCAAACTCGCGTCTGAGTAAATCCAGGTTCCCGCCGCGCCGGCCATCGGCGGACGGAATGATGATCGACACCGACGGCCTATTCACCGGTCACCTTCAATGCATCCAGGTCCAGAGCGATACGGAAGGTTTGGCTCTCCTGCCGCAGCGTGATGACGGTCTGGCTTTCCCGGCCAGACTCCATGCTCAGGGAAACCTCCGGACCGAAACAGACCGCCGAGACGTGCACGGTGCCAGGCGAGACCGGCAGACGCAGGACGTATGCGGGACCGTTGCTCGTAAACACCTGACGAATTTCTGAATCGCCGGAAGGATGGGGTATCCATATTCTCCCCTCCAGGCCTCCACCGATGGCAAACCGATATCCGTCTCTGTGCGGACTGCACGGGCCGGGCAAGCGGATCGTGCTCCAGCCACGGTCAAACTGACCGTCGACTCGTTCCACCATGCAGAGGCATCGGAAACGCGGAAGCAGCACCAGCGCCCGCCTGACCTGGATTCCTGGCGCAGGGATGATGGTGCAAGCCCTGGGCGTCAGCGCCCGCAGAGGGTGAATAAAGCGTGCGGCCGTCCAGACAAGGGCCCGGGCGGGACGTCCTGCTGACCGGCCGGCCCGCGCCAGAATGCGCCGCCGCAATCCTGTCCGCATGGTCACCGGAGTTCCCCGCCCGACGACTGCCAAAATCTCGCCGTCGGTGGTGCGCACGTCGTTGTATGTACGCACCGCCCAGACCTCGCCCCCAATAGACACCACGGGCATAAACCCGACCCAGCTGGGGTCTGTGGGTGACCCTGCATCGTGCGGCGGGGGGGGAATAATTGTCCGACCGTCATATTGCAGCAGAAGCGGCTGAATGCCGGCGTAGCGAGCATCCGTAAACATATACGAGCCGGCATTCAGCTGGCCGCGGGTGCTGAATGCCGCAAACACTCCATCTCGCTCCCGGACGATCAGCCCGGCCTGCCGAGCGGTGAAGGTCGCCGGGCGATGGGGCGCCTCAGCATGAAATGGCTGCGAGGGGATCTGCAGGAGCAGAAAGGCGGTGAACGCGTTGTAATCCAGCCGCTCAACGTAGTCGTCCCAGCCCAACCGTTCGGCATCAAACTCAGTTGGGTAAGGCCGCAGGCTCCCGTCCGGTTGTCGCATGCGCTGAAGGAAATCCACCATCCGTGCCTGAGCCTGCGCAACCAGAGCCCGGTCGGCGGTTGGGACCGTGCCGTGCCCCAGCGCAGAGGCGGTCGCATACAACGCGCTCGCGTATCCGTAGATGGAATTACAGCTGCGGCCAAAATACAGCGCCTGACCATCCGGCGCGCACAGCTGCGCCAGCACCGTCACACCGCGGCCCAGTGCATCTGCCGCGGCCCCGTCCTCGATCTCCTGCAGAAACATGGCCAGCATTGCGCAGATCTTGGCATGGTACGTGAGTGGCGTCGCGCGGTCCCCGCCTCGCCCTGCGGGCGGGTAATCGGCGAACAAACCGTCGGGACCCTGCATCGGCAGGACATGCCTGTGCATGAACACCTGAGCGGCATGAGCGTCGCCGGCCGAGCGGAACAGGCGTGCCCGCTGCGCGAGGCAAACGGCTCGCATGGCACTCCAGTTGTTTGTGCTATGTGATGTCAGGGAGGCAAAGGGCATTCGCCTCAGGTGCGCGGCGATCGCCGTCTCGAGTGAGCGTACGACGTTCGAGCCTTGCGCGAGGCGCGAAACACACAGAAGTCCGAGGTTGTTCAGTTCATGCGCCCCTCGCGCAGAGCGCGGGAGCCTGAGATAATACCGGATCGCCCGCTCCGCAGCGGCTCCCGGGCTCGCCTTGCCTTCCACCAGACCAGAGGCTGCGGCGAAGAGAACGGTACCGTAATGTTCGGGAGGCAGCGGAGTGCCGGAGACTGGATCGCGCAGGTTCCCGTCGGGCTGCTGGTGTGAGGCCAGCCACCGGACAATACCCTCCGCCAGCGTCCTCAGACCGGGCGTCCGCGTCGCTACTGTCATGAGGCAGGCACGCGACCCACTTCTGATTCGATTTTTTCGGCACCGGCGGGGGTACGGCGCGCCAGCCGGGTAGTGACTAGCCCGACCCGCCGGGCGGCCCGATCCCAGGAGAAATGCCGGATCGCGCGTCGCCGCCCCGCTTCGCCGAGCCGCTTGCGCAGCGCCGCATCACGCAGGAGCCGGACGATCGCCTCGACCGCGGCGTCAGCATCTTCAACTGAAATGAGAAGACCTGTCCGGCCATGTTTCACCGCCTCGACCGCACCACCTGACCGACCGCCGACGACAGCCTTCCCGCAGGCACCGGCTTCCAGAAAAACTATTCCGAACCCCTCAACGTCGCCATCCGACGTCGCCCGATTGAGCATCACGAATATTTCGCACGCCGCATACAGTCCGGGAAGCTCCCCACCGGGGACCTCGCTGAGAAACCGGACCCGGTCGCTCACACCAATCGCCGCGGCAAGCTGTTCGAGACGCTGTCGCTCGCTCAGCGAGCCCCCGCCGGCGATCCAGTACACCACGTCCGGAACGGCCGCTCCGACGCGCGGTAACAGCCGGATCATGGTGTCGAGCCCCTTTCGAGGGATCAGACGGCCCACGGAAAGCAACACGCGCTCCCCGTCGGCGCGCAGGGAAGTTTGGCGGGGAGAATCAGCGTCTGGTCGGAACCGGCCCGAGTCAACACCAGGATAGACCACATGGATTCGGTTCCTCGGAACACCCAATTCCAAGACCTGACGTGAACTAAACCAGCTGTTCACGAACACGGCGCTGGCGCTGCGCAGGATAAAGCCGACCACGAGGCGCTTCCACCATCTCCGGATGGCAATGGTGATTTCCTCTCCATGTATGTAGACAGCGTACGGGGTTCCCGAGAGAACGTGGATGCTGTACACGGCGAGTCCGCCGGGGAACACCTGGCCGGCGTGGACGACGTCAATCCGGCGGGTGAACACCATCCACAGCCCGACAAGAAACTGTGCCCACCACTCAACCACCATCCGCACTTTCGGGATCCGTGGAAACGGTGTACGCACAATTTGCAGCGGTTGCAGGCGATCAAAATCCGCCGCATCAGGGTGCGCGCGCGTGACAACAGTGATCTCCATGCCGGTGAGGCGCCGCAAGATCTCGTAATAGTAGACCGCCGTCCCACCGGCGTGGGGCGCAAAATATTCGGTCAAGAGCAGCAGTCTGGTTGCCCTCACCGGAGGACCTCTTCCGGGACACGAGCCCGATCCAGATACTCCTGAGCCCAGAGCTCCAGCGCGAGGAGCGCCCACAGCCGGTGCGCATGATCGCGCTCGCCCCCGGTGTGCTGGCGAATCATTCGCTCCAGCACATCCGGCCGCAGCCAACCACGCTGCCGCAGCCGTTCGCCGAGGAGAGCATCGCAGAGGGTATCGTGCAGCGGGCCCCGGAGCCATGCCGCGAGGGGGATGCTGAATCCCCGCTTCCCTCTCTGGAGGAGGGAGGACGGGAGGATATCCTTGACAGCCTCCCGCAACAGATATTTCGAGGTCAGGCCGCGCAGCTTGAGGTTTGGTGGGATCCCCGCGACAAACTCCACGAGCGTGTGATCGAGGAACGGCACCCGGGCTTCCAGTGACCAGGCCATGCTCATCCGGTCGACCTTTGTCAGGCAGTCCTCCGGACAATAAAAGTGTGTGTCGGCGTACAGCATACGATTCCGAAAATCGGTCATCGGCAGCCGGCGCACCCATTTCTGAAGCGCTCGACGGCTGTCCCAGCCGTCCAGACGGCTCAGAAGGTCCGGCGAGTACAGAGAGCGTCGGGAGTCGATGTCAAGCAGCGTGAGCCGGCGCAGGTAACCTTCTTCCGGTGGGGAGGCCGCATCAACCAAGAAGTTACGCAGCTTGTCCTGCTGGGCCCGGTAAAACCCTGGGGACGGGAGGGCCGATGCTAGAGTCGAAAGCTGCCGGCGGAACGATAGCGGCAACGCTTCAAGGCGTCGGGTCATCAGGTACCGGCGCTGCCATTCGTACCCACCGAACAGTTCATCACCACCGTCGCCGGTGAGGACCACCGTGACGGATTTCCGTGCGATTATTGAGACCAGGTAGGTTGGAATCGCCGATGAATCGCCGAACGGCTCATCAAAGTGGGTCAATAGGGTCGGGAGAGATCCGATTGCCTGGGGCTCGACCATCAGCTCGTGGTGGTCGGTCGCGAATCGCTCAGCCACCGCTCTGGCATACGGAAGCTCATTGTACTCGTTCTCCTGAAAGCCGATCGAGAACGTCTTCACCGGCTCTGTCATTTCTGCGCTCATGAGGGCAACAATAGTACTGCTGTCCAAACCTCCGCTCAGGAACGCACCGAGGGGGACATCGCTGACTAAATGCGCGCGCACGGAATTCCGCATCCGTTCGAGAAGTTCCTGACGATACTCACGCTCGGATCTAGCGGATGTGTCGGCCGGCGTGAAGTCCCAGTAGGGCTGCACTCTCACGCGGCCCCGCTCGGCAATCAAGTAGTGCGCCGGGGGAAGTTTGTGAATGGCCTGAAAGATGGTGTGAGGGCTTGGGACATAGCCGTATGTCAGATAGAGATCCAGTGCGCATTCGTCCACACACGTGGAAACCTCTGGCAGCTGCAGGAGCG
This sequence comes from Candidatus Segetimicrobium genomatis, assembly GCA_005882275.1. Taxonomy (GTDB): domain Bacteria; phylum Sysuimicrobiota; class Sysuimicrobiia; order Sysuimicrobiales; family Segetimicrobiaceae; genus Segetimicrobium; species Segetimicrobium genomatis. Next base: position 5,316 of record VBAK01000089.1, on the reverse strand, counting down.
CCTTGATCTCCGAGGCAAACGCGATCCGGTCCCCCGAGATCCAGTAGTGGAGAGGCTTGATCCCAAGACGATCCCGGGCAATGAGGAGGCGCTGGCGCCGGCTATCCCACAGGGCAAACGCAAACATCCCCTGGAGCAGATCCAGGCATCCTTCCGCGCGCTCCTCATAGGCATGGAGGATGACCTCGGTATCCGACCGGGTTCGGAAGGTATGGCCTCGCTGCTCGAGAGTGCGGCGCAGCTCTTTGAAATTATAGATCTCGCCGTTGAACGCCACCCAAACGGTTCCATCCTCGTTCGCCAACGGCTGACGGCCGCCGGCAGGGTCGATGACTCGGAGCCTCCGCGTCGCCAGGGCCGCGTGCTTCGAGCGGTAGAAGCCTTCCTCATCCGGGCCGCGGTGGGAGAGCGTCCGCGCCATCGTGGTGAGCGCGGACGCTGTTACAGGCTCATCCCTGCCGAAGTCCACAATGCCGCAGATGCCGCACATAGCCCTACCCTCCGACCGAAGCCTCTTCCCGTGGCCGGATCCGCTGATAGATGTCTTCGAGGCGCGTAGAGATGCCAGCCCAGGTGTACTGCTGCATGATCGCCTGCCTCGCGCGTTTCCCCATACAAGAGCGCCGCTCTGCGTTATTGAGCAGCCCGATGACCTTTTCCGCAAAACCCGCAGGGCTGTCCTCGATCTCGATGTCCTCCCCGGGTCGAACATCCAATCCTTCGGCACCTACAGACGTGGACACAACGGCTTTGGCCATGGCCATCGCCTCCAGCACCTTGATGCGGGTCCCCGAACCCAGACGCACCGGAACGACGACCACCGCCGCACTCGCCAGGTACGGTCGCGTGTCGGGCACGGATCCGATAACCTCAACCCCGGAGAGAGTTTTCAAAGCGCTGACCTCAGGAGGAGGCTGCTCTCCGACGATGAGGAGGCGAATGTCAGGGGCCGCTTTGCGGATAAGTGGGAGGACCTCCCGGCAGAAGAAGAGCATGGCATCAATATTGGGCAAGTAGGAGAGTTTTGCCGTAAAAACCAGGCGGTTCGGCTCCCCGCCCTCAACGCTAGGGTAAAACTCATCGGAGTCGACTCCATTGGGGATAACGGAAACTCTCGCTCGGGGCGCAAGGGTGCGTAACTGTTGAGCGTCTACCTCAGACACAGCAAGGCAGTGGTCAAATCGCTCAAGAAGCCTGCGTTCATAGGAGGGCAACTTGATCACATCGCTCAATGTGAGCAATTGACCAACACCCGGCGAAAGATGCCGTACCAAGCGTCTGTAGTAGGTCGACTCTACGTTGTGCATGTCGATGACTTTGCGAATTCCTCGCAAAGGCACGACCAAATGAGCAACCGCCAGGTGCTCAGCTTGAACGACATCATAGGTCCCGCCATCCACGAGCCGGGAAAGCTGCGTCTTGAGCACGAACGACCGCATCACGACACGATAATATGGCTCGGGGGAGAGAAGACCGCCAATGTGCTCGCGAAAGGGCCGCCGCGTGGGAGGGGGAACGACAGCCGTGAAGACCTCATGGCAAAATTCCCTCAGATTCGATGCGAGATCGCATTTGCTTTCATCATCGACGCTGGTCAGAAGAGAGACCTCGTGATTGGCTGAGAGTCCCCTCAACAGGTGATAAATGCGGCGCTGCCCGCCGGACAGCGGAGGGTACGGAAGATAAGGGGAGATCATCAGGATGCGCATCGGGGCCCTCCGCCCTGTTGGACAAGAAGGGTGACGTCCCGAAGGATGCCGCCATGCTGACCTTCCACTGGTACGGCGGGGCAAATCAACTGGGAGGGGGCGTTGACTAGAGGCAATCTGAATCCTTCCGTGAGAACACAATATGGGTCTCATCTTGAATCGAATCCCGAAGCTGTACTGGTCGCTTTGTGACGTGATCAGCCGGACGACTTCGCACCCATGGCCCGCATTTCTCCAACTTATACGCGAAAAACCCAGCGTCTCGAAATATCCTCAGGAGTTCGTCGGGGCGCCTCCCCTGTAGAGCCAAGATTCCAGGATGTACCTCAATAACGATCTCTAGGCGCTCAGGGCATGAGTCGAACAGCGGGCGCATTCCTGCCACGACAGACCACTCAGCGCCTTGCACATCGATTTTGATCAGGCGGGCGTGACGCATCTTCTCAGGACAGATCTCGCCGAGAGGCAATGCGTCGACCTCGCACTCGCACTCCATCTTTGTGCCATATGGGCTTTCAACGATCCCTGTTTGTCCGATATTTTCGTCGAAACCGCGAAAGAGCTTCACCACACCCTCAGAATCAGAGACTGCCGCGTTCACAGTGTGGACGTTGGTGGCATTGTTGAGAGCCAAGTTTCTCTGCAAGAAGCCGAAGATTCTCGGAGACGGTTCTATGGCTACTACCTCCCCGGAATCTCCGACCAGCTTTGAGGCGAGTAACGTGAAGTAACCGATATTGGCTCCGACATCAATGAAGGTATCTCCCGGCGCAAGGGAGCGGCTTATCCAGTCTGTAAGATGGGGATCGTAGACGCCGAAGGTGTAGATTTCCCGCTGGACGATGTCCCTCGTATTACCCGCCACCTTGCTTCCGAAAACCGTTGGAGCCACAAAATCAAGCGAGTACCGAGCAAAGTAAGGATCTACATGTTGCGCATAGAGATATGCTCTGCCTTTTGCAAGCGGTGTATGCCTGACATATCCCCGTGCCGCAACGTGAACAGCAAATCTCAATGACGACCAGGCCTGCATAAGCCCAGCCAGGTTCCTGGGTTGGGGATCCTGAGGCGAGCTAAAGACCTTAGACATCGATGCAACTCCTACGAGCTCTCACGGGAGGGTGTGCGTCCACTGATAATCACTCCTCACCGCTCCATAGAGGGCCTCAAAAGTTACAGCCAATTTCCCGTTGAGTCTTGATTTTCCCAAAGGCTCGACTATTCTAAACACTGCAACTTCCCGCCAGTCACACAAAACCCCGTGTCCGTGCTCTGAGTAAACATCACACCAAACTCGATACAAGCGAGGCATTAGATTGAGCTTCTCAATCTTGCATGTTGCGGTCCATTCACCCGTGACACGCTCGGGCGCTTGGCCTAAGAGTAGGGTGGAACAGTGAATCAGGAGGCCGGGGCGCCCGTCCGTTATCCCGAGATTGATGTGCGGATTGTGAAGCGTTTGCCGAGCACGCAACCGGATACGAATCTCTAACGGATCGTCAGATGTGAACTCGTATCGTTCCTGACCGTCCGCGCCGTGGCAAGAGACACCCGCAACCTCGACTGGCGCGGCGTCATCGGAGGCGAAAGGCTGATTGTGTCCTCGGTCAAACATTTGCCGATCATTCCAGTCTAGGTACATCCTGAGCACATCCCTGGCTGCTCCTATAGTCACGATATGGCCGTTGTGGAGGAACAGCGCATTGCGGCATAGGCCTTCCACTGCTGGAAGGTTGTGGGAGACAAACAATAGTGTTTTGCCGTTGCGAATAAGATGCATCATCCGGTCTACGCATTTGGCCTGAAAACCCGCGTCTCCAACAGCCAGTGCCTCGTCCACAACGAAGATGTCCGGGTCAAGATGGCTGGCAATGGCAAATCCAAGGCGGAGCTGCATCCCGGTCGAGTATGCCTTGACTTGCGTATCGAGCGCATGGGCCAGTTCAGAGAAACCCACGATCTCGTCGAACCTACGGGAAATATCGCTCCGAGACATCCCCATGATCCGCCCGTACAGCCAGATATTCTCGCGGCCGGTGAGTTCAGGGTGGATCCCTGAGCCCACCTCGATGAGAGCCCCCACTCGCCCGCGCACACGAACGCGGCCTTCGGTCGGGTAGGAAATCCGCGTGAGCAACTTGAGTATTGTCGTCTTCCCCGCCCCGTTCGGACCAATGATCGCAAAGGCTTCTCCCTCTCCAACCTCAAGAGAAACACGGTCCAGTGCGAGCGTACCTCTCGGCTCGACCGTTCCACCGTGGAGCAGGGCCGCTGCTTTACGGCCGAACTCCGCAAGGTCGGCGCGCAAAGACCCATAACCCGCGCCCCCGCGGCGGTAGCGCTTGCTGACGTCTTCGAACTTTACGGCCCAGGTCATCGTCTCAGATCGTTTCGGCGAATCCAGGTTCCATACGTTTGAACACCCAGTATCCCCCGTAGGCGATCACGCACGCCACTCCAGCACTGATGGCCACGAGGCGGAGATCAGGGGGCTGCCCTTCCGCTACCGTCCGCCGAAAACTGTCGAGGATTCCCGTGAGAGGATTAACTAGGATGTATGCAGCCTTCCATCTTTCCGGCACCGCGCTCAGTGGGTAAGCTACCGGGCTCGCAAACATCCAGAGTTGCAGGATAAGCGGCAGCGCATACCGGAAATCCCTGTAATAGACATTGAGAGCCCCGAGGGTCAGTGCGGTTCCGGATGCCAGCACAGCTAGGATCAGCCATAGCGGCACCGCAAACAGCACCGTCCAGGACACCCGGGTTCCGAGGACCGGTCCCAGAACGAGCAACAACCCAAGCCCGATAGCAAAGTCGAGGCCGGCGCTCAATACCGCACCGAGGATTGGGGCCTCCCTGGGAAAGTAGACCTTCCGCACAAGCGCAGCGTCCATGAGGAGCGATTGAGCGCCGAAAGATACAGCAGTCTGCACGAAGAACCACGGCACAAGTGCGGCGAGCGCAAACGCCGGATAGGAAACGCCGCCTCCCGACACCCTGGCAACATGCCCAAAGACGATGAAGAAGATAGCCAGGAAAGCCAGGGGCTGAATAGCTGCCCACGCAACGCCAAGCGCGGCCTGCTTGTACTTGAGACGCGTATCGCGCTCGGCGAAGGCCCAAATCACTTCTCGGAACGCCCACAGCTCGCGCAAACCCTGCACGAGCGCCGGGCGATGCCCCCCCTCAATGACCATCTCTACCGTCGTTTGCGCCACGTGCACCTTTCCCCCTTCGCCGATTACCGCAGTGCCCATCGTAAGCTCAGCCGCCTCGGTGGTGGGGGAGAGAGCTTCTGCGTCGACAAGGGTGCGCCACTCGAGGCTTCTCCCGTTGACTGGGTAAGCGATCTGTAGAGAACTGCGATCAGGCCGGCGATCACAAAGAACGGGCCACCCGTCCGTGTCGCCGACAGGGAAGCGTTGAAGATGCTGGAAATCATGTAGGAAGCAAGGGCCAGCTGGAAACCGCGCACCAAACCGGCATGAACAGGGTCTCGGGCGACCTCCAAGGTGCGACGGGTCAGGCCAAAGAGGCGCGTTGTGAGGAGGAGGAAAATCGCCAGCCCCACCAGTCCTGTGTAGAAAATCTGAATCACGAATTCACT
>VBAK01000070.1 GCA_005882275.1 Candidatus Segetimicrobium genomatis | reverse complement strand
CAGGTGCTCACGCGGAAGTCGATGGCGCGATTCTTCGAGAGCTTCATCTTGATGCGCCCGTCCTGGGGCACACGCCGCTCCGCGATGTCGAGGCGCGACATGACCTTGAGGCGCGCGGACAGCTTGGGGGCGAGGACCACCGGAGGTTGGGCGATCTCCTTCAGCACCCCGTCCATGCGAAAGCGCACGCGGTAGAGCTTCTCGAAGGGCTCGAAGTGGATATCGGATGCGCCGCGGCGAATGGCGTCCAGCATGACCTTGTTGACGAAGCGCACGATCGGGGCGTCTTCGACGTCGTCGCGCCCGACCTTGTCGTCGAGCTCCTCCTCGCCGCCGGTGACCTCGAGCGACTCGAGATCGACGTCCCCCGCGTCGGTGAGCGCATTCATCTGGCTGTCGACCTGCTCAATCGCCTTGTCGACCGCCTTCTGCAGCTTGTCGTCCTCGACGATGACGGCTTCTATGGCGAGGCTCGTCTGGAACTTGATCTCGTCAATGGCGTGCTGGTTCGTCGGGTCCGCCACCGCGAGAAAGAGCCGCTTGCCGCGGCGGAAGATTGGCAGGACGCGGTGCTTGGCGAGGAGCTTGTCGCTCACCAGCCGTACGCTATCGAGGTCGAGGTTCACCGCGTCGAGGTCGAACAGGGGTACGCCGAACTCGTCGGAGGCGGCCAGCGCGATATCCCGGGCACTGGCGACGCCGCGGCTCACGAGCTGCGTGACGACGCTCGTCTTGCGCTCGCGTGCCGCGGCCAGCGCTTCGAGCATCGCCGCCTCCTCGACCACGCCGTCCTGCACCAGCCGCTGCGGCAGGCCGCCGAGCCCCGAGCGGGAAGCGCCGCCGAGCGCCAAAGATACGTTGTCATTCATGGGCTTAGGGTCGTCGAGCTCGGCCTGAGACAGTTCAGTTTACCCCAGGGGGGCCGGGGCGCAATTGTCAAATCCTTGCCGATTCTGAGGCAGCATGCCGCTTGGGGGCCGGGGTGCGCGTCACAGTTGGACCAGGGGCCAAAAAGAAAGCCCCGGCGCGAGGCCGGGGCTCAAAGGACTCTAAGTCAAATCAGGCGCGAATTATTTGCACTGAGTCGGCATGTAGCGCGAGTTGACCGTGCCCTTGACACTCACGGTCAAGCCCTGAGCGAGTGCGGTCGCGGCATTCACCGACGAACAGGCCCAGTCGATGTTGCCGCCGGCGGCCAGCTGCGCTGCGGTCATGTTCTGGAGCTCCACGGTGTTGACGAACGGGCTGAACGTAACCGTGCCGCCGCTGAGCTGGGGAACCTGGGCGTTGTACAGGACCGTGATGATCCCGCTAGCTGCAGCGATGGTCACCGATGTCACGTACTTGCTCGCGTTGACGGGGGGATTGGCGTTCCACGCAGCCGCGGCAGCCCCAATGCCGGCGATGCCGTTCGTCTGGAAAGCCTCAGACACGGTGGTCTTCGCAGACGAAGCGAGGTTAAGGCCTTCTGTGGCCTTCGCGCGGACCGTGTAGTCCGTATAGGCCGGAATGGCGATAGCCGCCAGAATGCCGATGATCGCAACCACGATCATCAACTCGATGAGGGTAAAGCCCTTTTGCACAGACTTCATTGCAGAAACTCCTTAAGGATTGAGGTACAAAACTAGCTGCGCAAAAGGCGCTGCCTGGGGGAAACACAGCAAGGGGTGTGCCAAGGGCTCAGTGAACACTTAAGTGTTTGATGTTAAACCAGAAGTACCTACCACCCAGATACCGGCCTTTAACATACTTCTGTCGCACACTGACGCCACCGGCAGGAGCTTGCGTCAGAAAGTGACCCAAAACGTCACCTCGGCTGTCGCTTTGGTCGAGCCCCGATCTATTCGATTCCGAGCTTCTTGATCCGGTAGCGCAGGGCACGGAAGCTCATTCCAAGGAGCTTCGCGGCCGCCGTCTTGTTGTAACGGGTCTTCTCGAGCGCCTTGACGATGGCGTCGCGCTCGATGCTCTCGAGCTGAGTGCCGAGTGCTGCGCCGCCCCCGGCAGCGGAGGGACCGACGTGGGCCGGCGGCTCCGCGGCGGCAGGAGGCGCGCCGGTGCGCAGGCGGATGTGCTCCGGCGTTATGCTGCCAGCGGTGCTCAAAGTGAGCGCCCGCTCCAGCACGTTCTCGAGCTCGCGCACGTTGCCGGGGTAACGGTACGCCTGCAGCGTCTGCACGGTTTCCGCGGACAGCTTGGGTGTCGTGGCGTTCATGCGGCGCGCCAGGCGGGTGAGAATGGCCTCGGCAATCTCCGGGATATCGTCGCTGCGCTCGCGGAGCGCCGGCACCCGCAGCTCGATCACGTTGATTCGGTAGAAGAGATCTTCCCGGAACAGCCCTTGGGCGACCAGATCGCCGAGATTCTTGTGAGTCGCCGACAGGATTCGCACATCGACGCTTTCCTCGCGCGGCTCCCCGATGGGCCTCACGGTCTTCTCCTGTACGACGCGCAGCAGCTTCACCTGCATGTGCAGCGGCAAATCCCCCACCTCGTCGAGAAACAGCGTGCCACCCTCGGCGCTCTGGACGAGTCCCTTCTTGTCAGCCACGGCGCCCGTGAAGCTGCCGCGCTTGTGCCCGAAGAGCTCGCTCTCCATGAGCTCGGTGGGAATCGCGCCGCAGTTCACCGCCACGAACGGGCCTTCACGGCGGGCGCCGGTCTCGTGGATCATGCGCGCGGCGAGCTCCTTGCCGGTCCCCGACTCGCCGCAGATGTGCACCGGAGCCTGGCTGCGCGCAACCCGCGTGATCATCTCGCGCAGTTGCTCCATGGCGGCGGAGCCGCCGAGCAGGCGCGGGGCGAAGTCCGCGGTTATCCTCTCGTCCGGTGCGGTGCGCAGCTTGATGGCGCTCCCCACCAGCTTGCGCAGCACGCCGAGGTCGAGCGGCTTTGACACGAAATCGAAGGCGCCGAGCTTGAGCGCCCGCACGGCGGACTCGACGCTGCCGTGTGCCGTGATGACCGCCACCGGCAGGTCGGCGCGGTTTTCCTGGATCCACGCGACCAGCTCCAGCCCGTCGCCGTCGGGCAGGCGCATGTCGGTGAGACACAGGTCGAAGCGCTCCGCCTTGAGCAGACGTCGCGCGCTCTGCAGGTCGGAGGCGGTGCGCGTCTTCAGGCTCATGCGGCTCAACGTCAACCCGACGAGCTCGAGGAGATCGGGCTCGTCGTCCACCACGAGCACGACGGCCTGCTCGACCGCAACGCGAGGGCTCTGCGCCACTTCGTTCATCAGCTCTCCCAACGGCGCGGGTCGGCGAATACCAGCCTGAAGACGCTGCCGCCGCCCCCGCGCGGCTCATAGAGGAGCGTCGCTCCGTTCGCCTGGGCCAGCTCACGGGCCAGGAACAGTCCGAGACCCGTGCCGCGTCCGCCGCTGTAAAAAGGCTCGAAAATGCGCTCCACGTGCTCGGATGCCACGCCGGGACCCCGGTCGGCGACCTCCAGGAACGGGCGTGTGCTCGGGGACATGCGCCCATAGCGTATCTCGATGCTCTGTCCGAGGTTGTCCTGCGAGGCGTGCTTCAGTGCGTTGTCGCACAGATTCCAGACGATCTGCCGCAGCTGGTCCGGATCGACGCGCACCTCGACGTCTGAGGGGGTTCCAGTCACCATGAGCCGCGCGCGGGGCCACTGCATGGTCTCGCAGAATTCGACATGAAACTCCTCGGTCCACGGGGGCAGCGACAGCAGCTCGAGGCGTGCCCGCTCCCGCCGCGAGAGCCGCTGCACGTTGTCGATGATGCCGCTCACCCGATCGGCGTTCGTGCGGATGATCTGCGTCAGCCGGCGCTCCTCCTCGGTGAGATGGGGCGATTCCGCGAGCAACTGGCCGGCGTGGCTCATGGCCCCTACGGGGTTGCGGATCTCATGGGCGATGCTCGCGGAGAGGCGCCCGAGGGCCGCCAGCTTGGACTGCTGGACCTGCTCGGCAATGAGGCCCGTATCCTCGAGGAAGATCAGCACCGGTGCGGGGCTCGAGGAGCCGAGCGGCGCGAAGTGCGCCCGGATCACCCGCCCGCCGTCGGCGGCTACGAAGGTTGGATCCACGGCCGGCAACGTTCCGCTGCCGCCACCGCCCTGACGCCAGGACTCGAGTAGAAAAAGGAGTCTGGGGGACGCCTCACCGATGAGAGCGTCGGGGTAGGCGCTCTGATCGCCGAGAATCTGGGCGGCGGACTCATTGATGAGCCGAATGCGGTCCTGGGCGTCGACGACCAGGATGCTCTCGCGCAGGTGCTGCACGATGTACTGCGAGAGCTGGGCCAGGTTGGCCAGGTCGATCTCCTGGCGGCGCACCAGCGCCTCGCTCTCGCGCAGCCGGTTCGCGACCGGAAACGTGGCGAGCGCAACGACGAACACGAGCACTCCGAGGACACCCGCCGTGGTGTAGTCGGCTGCCGGAGTCGCGCCCTCGAGGCCGGTGACCGCCTGCTGGGCGAGCACGACGAGCGCGGCGACCGCGGCGATGAGAAGCGCATCGCGCCGATCGGCGAGCACCGTGAGCGCGAGCACTGGCAGCACGAGCAGGATCCCGAGCCCGCTCGCGACGCCGCCACTCGCGTAGAGAATGAAGCCGACGGCGATCGCATCGACGCTCGCATTGACTAGCGCCACGATCCGCAGGCTCGACCACTTCAGTCGACGGGCGATGACGAGCAGCACCGCCGCGGTGAAATAAGCGATGCAGGCGTCGAGGAACAGCCTGGGCCGCGCCGCCACCAGGCCCCAGTCGGGACCCGCGAGCGACTGCATCGCGAGCAGCAGCAGCGGCACCAGCAGGCGATAGAGACTCAGAAGCCCGATCACGCGCCAGGCGAGATCGCTCGGAGTGACAGATGGGGCGGCGGCGCTGGCCGGGGTTCGGGGCAAGATGGATGGCGGGCCGTTGAACTGCGCGCGACTCTAGCATCTTCGCCTGCATCTGGAACGCGACCCGTATCGCAGGAGCGCGCGTTTTCGAGCAGAATGCGCGCCTTATGCGTGACCGGCGGCGGCCATGAATCTGCACGAATACCAGGCGAAGGACGTGTTCCGCACCTACGGAATCCCCGTCCCGCTGGGCAGGGTCGCCGCCACCGCCGAGGAAGCCGTCACCGCCGCCCGCGCGGTCGGCGGGTCTGTCTGGGTGGTCAAGGCGCAGGTTCACGCCGGCGGACGCGGCAAGGCGGGCGGGGTGAAGCTGGCCCGCGATGTCGAGGCCGTGGGCTCCGCCGCCGCCGCCATGCTTGGCACACATCTGGTAACGGCGCAGACCTCCGCCGAGGGACTACCGGTCTCGCGCGTCTACGTCGAGTCGGGATCGGACATCGCGCGGGAGATGTACCTGTCGCTCACGCTCAATCGCGAGCGCGGACGCATCGCGCTCATCGCCTCCGCCTCGGGCGGCATGGACATCGAAGAGGTGGCGCACAAAACTCCAGAGCGGATCCTCTCGGTCAACATCCATCCGGCAGCGGGCCTCGAGCCCTACCAGGCGCGCGAGCTCGCCTTCGGTCTCGGGTTGACGGGCGCGCAGGTGACGCAGTTCCAGTCGCTCGCGGCAGCGCTCTACCGGCTCTACACGGACAAGGACCTGAGCCTGGTCGAGGTGAACCCGCTCATCGTTACCGCGAGCGGTGCGCTCATGGCACTCGACGCCAAGGTCAACGTCGATGCCAACGCGCTTTTTCGCCAGGGCGATCTCGCAGCTCTCCGCGATCCGAGCCAGGAAGATCCGATGGAGCGGCGCGCCAGCGAGCACGATCTCAACTACGTGTCCCTCGACGGGGACATCGCCTGCATGGTGAACGGCGCGGGGCTCGCCATGGCGACCATGGACCTCATCAAGCTGCACAAGGGGCG
>VBAK01000088.1 GCA_005882275.1 Candidatus Segetimicrobium genomatis | reverse complement strand
AAGGCGTTCCACGTCTTCCGGGCCGATCGGGGCGCGGAGGGAGATTGGCGGCCGGGTCATGGGTGCCTCACGGGGCACCACGCCTCACAGGACACCACACTCACAGGACGATGCGCCCGGCGCGGTGGGAGTGGCAGTCGAGGTTGACCGCGACCGGGAGGCTGGCGATGTGGGTAGGGTGGCTCTCGACGTGCACCGCGAGCGCGGTCACCCGTCCCCCGAATCCGGCCGGGCCGATGCCGAGATCGTTGATCCTGCGGAGCAGGTCAGCCTCGACTTCGGCGAGCCGCGGGTCGGAGTGGGGCTGGCCCACCGGCCGGAGGAGCGCGCGCTTGCTCAGGAGCGCCGCCTGCTCGAACGTCCCGCCCATGCCGACGCCGACGATGAGCGGCGGGCTCGGGTTCGGGCCTGCCTCGGAGATCGCGCGGGTCACGAACTCCGCTGCTCCCTTGTAGCCGTCGGAGGGGGTGAGCATCGCGAGCCGGCTCATGTTGTCACAGCCGGCGCCCTTGGCGAGCATCGCGAGGTCCAGGCGGTCGCCCGGGACGATCCGATAGTAGACGATCGCCGGGGTGTTGTCCTGGGTGTTCACCCGGTCGAGGGGGCCGCGGACGATCGACGCGCGGAGGTATCCCTCCCGGTAGCCTTGCCGCACGCCCTCGTTGATCGCGTCCTCCAGCGTGCCGTTCGTCACGTGCAGGTCCTGGCCGAGGTCGGCGAAGATTACGGCGCTGCCGGTGTCCTGGCAGATCGGGAACCACTTCTCACGGGCGACGCGGGCGTTCTCGAGCAGCCGGTCGAGGACCGAGCGGCCGATCTCGGATTCTTCGATCGCGCGGGCGCGCTCCAGGGCGGCCAGCATGTCCGCGCCCATCCGGTGGTTGACCGTGATGCAGAGGTCGCGGACCGCCCGGGTGATCGCGGCGGCATCGAGCGTCCGCAGTGCTGCACCACGCGATCGCTGCCGCGCCTTGCGCGGCCCCGAGGTCTCAGATGGCCTCGATCGCGGAGGGCGCCGCCCGGCCATCTCAGAGCACCCCTTCCTCGGCGAGCCGGGCGAGCGCGTCGTCGTCGAGCCCGAGCCACCCGCGGTAGATCTCCCGGTTGTGCTCCCCCAGTTTCGGGCCGGGGTGCGTGACCGCGCCGGGCGTGCCCGAGAACTTCGGGACCACGCCCACCATCCGGATCTCGCCGAGCTCCGGGTCGCTGACCGTGATCACGTCTTCGCGGGCGGCGTACTGCGGGTCCTCGAGGATCCGCGGCACGTCGTACACGGGGCCGGCCACCGCGCCGCTCTCCCCGAGGCGCGCCAGGATCTCCTCCTGGCTCCGGCCGGCCATCCACTCGCCGATGATGGCGTCCAGTTCCCGGCGGTGCGCGACCCGCGCCGCATTGTCGGAAAACCGCGGATCGGCCGGCAGGTCCGGCCTGCCGATCGCCGCCGCCAGCCGCTCGAAGACGCGCTGGCTGCTGGCCGACAACGCGATCCACGCGCCGCCGGCGGCGCGGTAGAGGTTGCGGGGCGCGGCGTCCGGGAATTCGTTCCCCGCCCGCTGCGCGAGGATCCCGAGGGCCGTGTACTGCGTGACATACGGGACGAGGAGCCGGAAGAGGGGCTCGTAGAGGCTGACATCGATCACCTGGCCGCGGCCCGACGCGGCGCGGTGATGAATGGCCGTCATCACCGCGAGGGCGCCCGTCAGTCCTGCGACTTCATCGGCCAGGGGGATCGCCGGCACCAACGGCGGGGAGTCGGGGAACCCGGTGATCGCGACGAGTCCGCTCATGGCCTCGGCCACGGTCCCGAACCCCGGACGGTGCCGGTACGGCCCGGTCTGGCCGAACCCTGAGATCCGCAGGACCACCAGGCGCGGGTTCCGCTCCAGCAGGCCTTCCGGCGCCAGCCCCCACCGCTCCAGCGTCCCCGGCCGGAAGTTCTCCACCAGGACGTCGGCGCGCCCGACGAGATCGGCCAGGATCTGCTGACCGCGCGCCGCGCTGAGATTTAGGGTGATCGACTTCTTGTTCCGCGAGACGACTTTCCACCAGACGGACTGCCCGGAGATGAACGGGCCCCACGACCGCAGGGGGTCGCCCCCCTTGGGATGCTCGATCTTGATGACCTCCGCTCCGAGGTCGGCGAGCATGGACGTGGCCGTGCCCCCCGAGACGATCGTGGAGAGGTCCAGGATGGTGAGATCCGCGAGCGGGCCGGTCGCGGCGGACACGCTCAGAGCACCGGCGACCGGAGGATGGCGTCCCGCGCCATCCCCGCCGCGGCCGGGAGCGGCCCTTCGGGCAGATCCTCGAGTTGGGCCAGGACCTCCGCGGCCTGCCAGACCAGCCGCTGGAGATCGCCCTCGGGGATGCGATGCCGGGTGGTGACCTCCTCCCACGGCCGGCCGGCGGCCCACTCGCCGACAACCGCCGCGCGCTGCATCGCCCCAGGAGGACCCCCGCCCGCCGGCACAAACTCCCGCTCGACCGGATCTTCGGGGAGGCCCGCGGCGTGCAAACGTCCGTTGACGGCCGCGACGATGCCGCGCAGGCCGAGGATCGCCTTGCGGACCTGATGGAAGGCTGCTCCCGCCGTGGGTTCTGTCCACCCGCGGTCCGTTGATTGCTGCGGGTATCCCCCGCGGTGCCGCATGTCGTGATCGCGCATCCCTGGTCGGTACCCGGCGCGAAATCTACCCCCGCGCGCCATTCCGGCCCGCGGCGGCGGCCCGATGCGCTCGGTGCCGAGGGCGCCGGCCACTGCGGCGAGCGCCGATGGATCGGTCGGAAGGATCCTCAATCTGATCGCCTCGGCGAGGATGAGCATCCGCGGATGCCGGATCCGGGCGGCGAGCCGTCCCCGGGGCGTGAGCCGGAAATCGCCGTCCAGATAGCCGAGCTCGCGCAGGATCCCGGCGCGGCGGCGGAAGACCTGGACCTCCTGATCCTCGAGGTGGGCCACCTCGCCTTCCAGCCGGCGCCGCTTCCGCTCGACCACGCGCAGGTCCTTGATGGTCGCGAGACACCGCTCGACGACCGGGCAGCCGGTGCAGGGCATCTCCACGACCGCGCGCCCCAACTCGGCCACCTCCGGGGCCGCTTCGGATTTCTTGCGCCGCGCCCGCCGCAGCCGGCGGAGCAGATGTTCGAACCGGGCGCGGGTCGCCGCGCGGTCGCCGCACGGCCGGTTCGTGAGGGGGTCCGCGGGGAGGGCCGCAAGGCGGATCTGCAGGTCCTCGATCCGGGAGCGCCGCTGGAACGCGGTGAAGGACCTCCGGAGCAGCGCTTCCGCATCCCGCATCGTGCCCCGCGCGAGCAGGTTGAGGACCTGCGCATCCGAGGGCGCGAAGGCGGAGACCACAGGGTCGGGAGCGGCGCCGGCGAGCGCCAGCCCCTCGTCGGCCTCGGAGGGGGACTCGACGGCGATGACGGCGATGCCGAGGGTGTCGCGTCCCCGCCGGCCCGCCCGTCCGGTCATCTGATGGAACTCCGTGGGGGTGAGCGACTCCGGACCCGCCGGCCCGTTGCGGTACAGGGTGGAGAGGAGCACGGTGCGGGCCGGGACGTCCAGTCCTGCGGCCAGCGTGGTCGTCGCGCAGACCATTCGGACGAGCCCGGCCTCGAGCAGGTCTTCCACACACATCCGCCAGGCCGTCAGGTGGCCGGCGTGGTGCGGCGCGACCCCACCGCGCCGCAGCGCGGGCAGCATCGGGTGCTGGGCGAGCCGGGGGACCTGGGCGATCCACTCCTGGATGCGCTCGGCCCTGCGCGCTTCGTCCGGCGCCGGCCGGCCTCCCAGCAGGCGCGCCGCCTCGTCGCACTCGCGCCGGCTGGGGAAGAACAGGATGGCCGGCGTGAGGCGGCGCTGCTCGAGCGCATCCGCCGCGGTGCGCAGCCACCCCCCGTGGCGCGGGCGCGAGGCCACGGCGTTGGGATCGGGGGGCAGCAGCCGCCCGGCGGGGTCGGCGAGCAGGAACTGGAGGGGGACCGGCCGCGTGTCGAGCGTGATCACGTCCGGTGCGTGGCCGCGCACCTCGCCGAGCCATGCCGCGAGCTCGTCCGCGTTGGGAATCGTGGCCGAGAGCATCAGCAGGCGGGTCTCGCGCGGAGCCAGGAGGAGGATTTCCTCCCAGGCCGTGCCGCGCTCGGGATCGGCGAGGTAATGCGCCTCGTCGAGCACGATGACGTCGGGGGACGGGGCGGAGCCCGCGGGATCGTAGAAGGCGTTGCGAAGGATCTCCGTGGTCGCGACCAGCACCGGGGCACGGGGGTTGACGCGGCGCTCTCCCGTGAGCAGCCCGACGGCATCCGCGCCGTACAATCCCTGGAACCGCCGGAACTTCTGGTTCGAGAGCGCCTTGAGCGGCGCCGTGTACCAGATTCGCGTGGGGGCCCCCGCGCGTGTGGGTTGGAGCAGCCGCGCGATCTCCTGCTCGGCGATCCAGGTCTTGCCGCTTCCGGTGGGCGCGGACACGAGCACGTCCCCCCGCTCGAGCGCGGCGAGCGCGGCTACCTGAAACGCGGCTGGGGCAAAGGGAACGGCCGGGGCTTCGCCGACGCCGCGCAGCAGATCCGCCAGCCCACTTTTTTGCGCCATTTTCGTCATGGGCCGGAGGAGGCGCTCCCGCTGCCGTCGAACCACAAGCGCGCGGTACGAGCACGGCACCGCATGGGAGCCGGCGCGAGGCGAACGAGTTGAAGCAGACCAACGCATTGACCGCGTACGAGAAGAGATTTTTGGCCGCCCTGATCCGGCAGGTCTGGCGGGGCTGTCAGGCGTTCGTCGCCCTGGTCACGGAGCGCGGCCCCGGCGAGGCGGTCTACGCGCTGGAGGATCTCGTCGAGTGGTCCGCCGCCCAGAGCGCGCGGCTGCGGTCGCGGTCCGTGCGGGCCCAGTCGCAGACGATCGGATCCGGGGCGCGCCGCGTCGCATCCGAGCTGCTCGAGGACATCGGGACCTTCTGCAATGGGATCGGGGATCTCCTCGGTCACGCCCAGCAGTCCGATCTCGATCCCGACGAGGTCGAGGACGAAGCGCTCACGATGGTCGACGGCTTCCTGGCGTGGACGACGATGATGGCCTCTCAGTTGGGGATCTCCCGCAACCTCCGTCCGCAGACGCTCTGGTTCGAGCGCTGATCCGCCCGCGGCGTCCCGCCGCCCCCCCGTTAGCCGAGCGACCGCACGATCTCCGCAAGCGGACGCTTGACGCACGTGAAGATCGGGACGTCGCGCAGCGTGTAGCGGCTGGCCTCGGTCTCCCGGAGTTTCATCACCAGTTCCTGAAAGCGCTTCGGGTGGTCGGTGAGAAACGAGACGACGAACTCCTGGTCGTCGAGCCCGAATGAGTACGCGGTGTGAAGCTGCACGTCGGGATAGTCGTGCCCGACCCGGATGTGGTCGGCCATCATGCGCCGGCGGGCATCCAGGGGGAGCGCATACCACTCCCGCGTCTTCACAAACGGGTAGACGAAGAGGTAGGTGCCCTCGCCGGGGTCGACCTTGAAGCCGCCTTCCAGCGGCTCGTCCCGGGTGTAGATCGATTTCCTCGTCAGCGCCAGGAGCGAATGCCGGAGATCGAGGTACCGGCCCAGACCGGTCTGGTTCAAGGCTTCGGCCATCTGCTGGATCGGCAGGAGTTCCGGGGAGACCTTCCAGATCAGGAAGTCGGCGTCGGTGCGGAGCCCGAGCGTCGAGTAGGTCTCCATCATTACCGCGTCCCTGAAGCGCTCGACCGCGTCCAGAAACTGCGCGCGACCGGCTTCCTTCTGCCCGTCGGGCAGAAACCGCCACTCCGGCCGGCACTTGTAGAAGGCGTAGTGCACGAAATCCTGCGTGGCGCTGCCGTGTCCACCCTTCATGCTACCATTCTACCATGGCGATGACGCGGCCTATGGCGCGGCCTCACCGTCCCATGCGACCCGGCTCCGAGGCCGAGGGCGCCCTCACGTGGGCGATTCCCGCCGCCGTCGCCGTGTGGATCGTCATCTTTGCCTGGCGGCCGGCCAATTTCTGGCTGCTCATGGCCGCCGGCACCGGCGGGCTCGGCGGCCTCGCGCTCCGTCTCCGCGGGGCGTTTCCCTTCGAGGAGGGCGTCCGCCCAAGGGATCTTGGGACCGGCGCCGCGGCGGCCGCGGCGCTCTATGCGGTGTTCGCCCTCGGGCGGGCGATCGCCGGCCGCCTCCTGCCGTCCGCGGCCGGGCAGATCAGCGACGTCTATGCGCTGCGCGCCCAGGCGCCGTGGCCGGTCATCGCGCTTCTGCTCGTCTTCGTGATCGGGCCCGGCGAAGAACTGTTCTGGCGGGGCCTCGTGCAGTGGGGGCTGGTACGGCGGTTCGGGCCGGGGCTCGGCTGGGGCGCCGCCACGGCGATCTACGGCGGCGTGCACGCCGCCGCGGCGAACCCAATGCTCATTCTGGCCGCGCTGGTCGCCGGCGGGTTCTGGGGGCTGCTCTACCTCCGGATCGGGCGGATCGCCCCGCTCATCGTGTCCCACGTCCTCTGGGACCTCACGGTGTTCCTCGTCCTGCCGTTCCGGTGACGCCAGGCGCGGGCCGCACCCGGTGCGCCCACCAATGACCGGCGGGACTTGCCAGAATGACCAATTCTGGTTATCATATAGTCATGAAGCAGGTGCGCATCGCGGAACTGAAGGCCAAGCTCAGCGAATATCTTCGGGCCGTGCGCCGCGGTGAAACCATCGCGGTCCTTGATCGTGAGACACCCATCGCGCAAATCATGCCGGTTCGCGCGTCATCCGCGCTGCGGGTCAGAAAGCCGGCGCCCGGCTCGCCACCGCCCAATCGCGTCCCACTGCCGAAGCCGGCGAAGCTCCCCGTCGACATCGTCCAGTTGCTGCTCGAAGAACGTCAGGGACAGCGGTGATCGCATACGTCGACGCCTCGGTCCTGTTGAGGGTCGCCCTGCGCCAGCCGGACGCATTGCCGGAGTGGCGGCAGATCGACCAGGGCGTTGCCAGCGCCCTCGTCATGACCGAGTGTCTCCGGACGCTGGACCGGCTTCGCCTCCGCGCCAAGTTCTCCGACGCCGCGGTGGCGACACGCCGCGCCACGATCCTCGCGCTGATCGGGTCCCTCGAGCTCGTGGAAATCGATTCGGTCGTCCTCGAACGAGCGGCCCAACCGATGCCGACTGAACTCGGCACGCGTGATGCGATTCACCTCGCCACTGCCCTGCTCTGGAAGGATCTTGCGCACGCCAATCTTATTATGGCGACTCATGACACTGCACTCGCACTTGGGGCTCAAGCCCACGGCCTTCTGGTGGTAGGCGTTTAGGCCGGGCTGTGGACGTGCGCCGATAGGCGGCGCGTTGCTTTATGGGATCTTGAACGTCGCCCCGGGCTCCAGCACGACGACCTTGGAGTCCGTCGAACCCTCGACCCGGCGCCTGAACGCCTGGGGGTCCTGCTGGATGACCGGCCAGGTGTTGTAGTGCTCCGGGATGATCGTCCGGGCTCCCAGCAGCTTCGCGGCGGCGGCGGCGTCCTCGGGCCCCATCGTGAAGTTGTCGCCGATGGGGAGGATCGCGACATCCAGGCCGCCCTGCGCGATCAGGGCCATGTCCGAGAAGAGGGCGGTATCCCCGGCGTTGTAGAGACGCCGGCCCTCGATCTCCAGCAGGATGCCCGCGGGGCTCCCGCCGTAGGTCCCGTCGGGGAAGGACGAGCCGTGGTGGGCTACGGTGAGCTTCGCCCGGCCGAACGGGAACGCATACGAGCCGCCGATGTGCATTGGGTGGGCATTGGCCACGCCCTGTTTCTGGCAGTAGGCGACGATCTCAAAGTTGGAGATCAAGGTGGCGCCCGTCCGCTTGGCGATCTCGACCGTATCGCCGTAGTGATCGCCGTGGGCGTGCGTGAGGATGATGAAGTTCGCCGCCGTGCCGGCCGCCTTGACCTTGGTCATCGGGTTGCCGGTGAAGAACGGGTCGATCAGGATCGAGATCCCCTGGGTCTCGAGCCCCCAGGTTGCATGGCCGTAATAAGTGAGCGTCGCCATTGGTGACCCTCCCGAGATGGTGTGGGACGCGGGGTGATGGATCCGCTGCGAGATGACAAATCCTCTGCGGAGGGGGGGAATTCCTGCGCGCCGCAGCCCGCGGCGCCGTGGGCGGTTACGACTTCGAACTGGTCTCGCGGGGCCGGGTGATGATGTAGCGGCAGTGCGGCGCGCCGTCCAGGATGTGCTCGGTCCGGACCACGTCGGCGCCGAGGGCTTCCTGGAACAACGCCATCTCGCACCGGCAGGTCTCACGGTGCGCCTCGGCGACCGCGCGGATGGGGCAGTTGTGCTCGATCAGGACGAACCGGTCACGATCGAGCTGGGTCTGTTCGGCGACGTAGCCTTCCTCGTCGCGCGCCTCGGCCAGGGCGGCGACCTTGTCCCGAAAGTCGCGGCCGGCCATGCGCGCCCGGTATTGCTCGAGCAGACGCTTGCGGCGGAGTTCGAAGATCTGATCGACCGTCTGGGCGCCTCCGAGGGCCTGGATGTCGTCGAGCAGTGCCTGCGCGAGCTGCTCGTAGGTCCGCGGGAACAACTTGTCTCCCTCGGGACTGATGCCGTAGAGGCGGCTCGGGCGGCCCTGGCCGCGGCGAATTCCGTTCGAGGCGATGAACCCGTCCCGTTCGAGGATCGCCAGGTGCTGGCGAACGCCCATGGGTGTGATCTCGAGACGCCGGCTCAGCTCTTGAACCGTCATCGGCCCGTTGCGCTTGATCAGCGATAGGATTTCCCGACGGGTGCTCGTCATGGCAGTACGTCCCCACCCGCCATTTTACCAGAGCCGGAGCAGTTGCAGGACCTTCCTTGGGGTGTCAAGGGACGGCAGCGAGGCCATGATATCGAACGTATGTTTGGTGAAAAGGGGGGATGCACCGTCCGAGTGAAAGAATTAAGGCGGCAAAGGCCACCGCTGCGCCGCTGTTTGAGGCCGGGAGGAACATCTGTGAATTTCAGCTTTGCCCTTTCCGCAGTATGCAAAATGATCGCCGATGCGCCCCGTGAAGCCCCCACCCGGATCGTCGAGTATCTTCACGACGCGTTCCCGCACTACGACTGGGTGGGGATCTACTGGGTCGAAGGGCAGGACCTGGTCCTGGGTCCCTGGAAGGGGCCCGCGGCGACCGAGCACACCCGGATCCCGATCGGGAAGGGCGTGTGCGGGGCCGCGGCGGCGTCGGGCAGGACTGAAGTCGTGGCGGACGTCAGCAAGGACCCGAGGTATCTGGCGTGCTTTGCGTCCACGAAGTCCGAGATCGTGGTCCCGATCCGGGCGGGGACGAGAGTCATCGGCGAGATCGACATCGACGGCCGGGAACTCGGCGCGTTCGGCCCGGAGGATCGGCAGTTCCTCGAGGCTGTGGCGGCGCTCGTCGCCACGCTGTGGCCCGCGGTTCCGGCCACATCATCGCGGGCCTAAGGAGGACACGGTGACCACGCTCATCGATCTCGGCAGCGATACCGCGACGCGCCCATCCGCAGGCATGCGGGGGTTCATGGCGGAGGCGCCCGTCGGGGACGAGCAGCGGCAGGAGGATCCGTCGGTCAACGCGCTTCAGGACCGGGTGGCGGCGCTCCTCGGCAAGGAGGCGGCGCTCTACCTCCCTTCCGCGACGATGGCCAACGAGATCGCGGTGAAGACGCACACCCAGTCCGGCGACGCGGTCATCCTGGAAGAGTCCGCGCACATCGCCACCGCCGAGGCGGGCGGGCCGGCGCTTCTCTCCGGGGTGATGCTGCACGCGGTGAAGGGTACGCGCGGGGTGTTCACGCCCGACCAGGTGGAAGCGCGGATCCAGGCGGACAACCCCCACTATCCCAGGACCCGCCTGGTCTCGGTCGAGCAGACCGCGAACCTCGGGGGCGGCACGGTGTGGCCCCTGGAACGGCTCCGCGCCGTCGCCGACACGGCCCGCCGCCATGGGCTGCGCACCCACATGGACGGCGCGCGCCTGATGAACGCCGTCGTCGCCTCGGGCGCGCCGGCCCACGAGCAGACCCGGGGGTACGACTCGGTGACCCTGTGCCTGACGAAGGGGTTGGGCTGCCCGGTGGGCGCGCTGGTCGCCGGCGACCGCGCGTTCATTAAAGAGGCCCGCCGCTACAAGCACCTGTTCGGGGGCGCGATGCGTCAGGCCGGCATCATCGCCGCCGCCGGCCTGTATGCGCTCGACCACAACATCGAGCGGCTGGCCGAGGATCACACCAATGCGAAGATCCTGGCGCGCGGGCTGGCGGAGATCCGCGGGATCGGCATCGAGGTCGAGCACGTGGAGACGAACATCGTCTTCTTCGATGTCGCGGGGCTGGGGATCACCGCCCAGGAGGCGGTCGCGCGCCTCCTGGCCCGTGGGATCCGTATGGGGGCGACGGGGCGGACGCGCATCCGCGCGGTGACCCACCTCGACGTCTCGCAGCACGACGTCGAGCGGGCGGTCGAGGTGGCGCAGGAGGTGCTGGGGAAGGCGAAAGCGGGGACCCCCGGCGCCGAATAGCCGCCGGGGGTCCCGAAGAAGGCCGATCGAAGCGTGGAGTGGAGCTAAGGGAAGCCGCGGAGCCTAGGGATCGCGGCCGTACTTCGCCGCGAATTCCTCCTTGCTCATCTTGAAGTAGTCGGCGTTCATCTCGGTGAACTGCTTCCACTTGTCCGGGACATCCGCCTCGGCGAAGATGGCGGTCACCGGGCACACCGATTCGCACGCGCCGCAGTCGATGCACTCGTCGGGGTGGATGTACAGCATCACCTCGCCCTTGTCTTCATCCGCCTTGGGGTGGATGCAGTCGACCGGACAGACATCCACGCACGACCGGTCTTTGACGTTGATGCAGGGCTCGGTGATCGTGTAAGTCATCTTGCGCTGCCTCCTCTCGTGAACCTTACTACTATTATACTCCTATACTCCCTTGCACACTCCGGTAACTCCTTTAGGCCATGGGGGGTGTCCTCTCCGCCGCGGCGGCCGGCGTCCGGTCCCGCAGTTCGGCGCCCGTGGAGACCAGGCGCGGACACTTCGCCCCGCGGGGGCCCTCCCAGCAGATCTTCTGGGTCATGCAGGTCGGGCCGGCGAACTTGAAGATCTCGGGCGCGACGTGCTGCAGTTCGGCCCGCATCAGGTGGGCCAGCCAGCGGATCTCCCACTGCGCCAGGTTGCAGGTGCGCAGTTCGAAGAAGTGCAGGAGCGCGCGCGCGTTCGCCGACACGATCAACTTCGTCTCGAAGGCGTTGTTGAACAGGTACCGGGCGTCCTCCTGATGCACCCGCTCATCCCGCAGGAGGAAGTAGGCGCGGACCGCGGCCTTGACCGGTTCGAGGAACGACTCGAGCATCTCGGGGATCCGGAGGATCGTCGGCGGCACGACGATCTCGACGAAATCCTGGGACGAAAAGTCGACGTACCGCTGGCTCTGCTGTTCGTACGACCAGCCCACGCGGTGGCGGACCAGCTGGTGCGAGCAGCTGCGGGAGATCCCCCGCACCCCGAAGACGAACTGGTTGTGCTCGACGCAGCTCGTGTGTCCGGCGGAGACGACGCGGTTCACCATGTGCGCGGTCGTCTTGGGCGAGAGCGGCTGGGGGAGGTCGAGGATGCTGCCGGCGCTGTAGCACTGACGCGCCGCCATCGCGGCGAGCCGGTCCGCGCCGGGAGTGGCGGCCAGGAGGGTCGCCACCGGCCGGACGGCGTAGAGCGTGATCTCGCGTCCGCCGGGCAGCGCCACGGAACCGACCGCCCGTCCCCGCATCGTGCCGGGATCCGCGAGGCGCTCGGGCATCACCGCTCCTCCGTCGGAATCGCGCTGGTGAACGAATGCTGAATGGGCAACGAATATCACTTTGTCGAATTTGCCCGTTTTGGCCGTTTTGGCAATTCGCTGGAGAATGTGATTCACCTGCCCCCTGTGGTATCATGTCACCGTTTTGAGGAGACGTCGGTGAACGTTCCAGACCTGCTGACCCGTCCGGAGGCGCTCCGCGCGCACATTCGGGCCGCGCTGGCCGGCCGGGGCGGGGCGCGGAAGCCGCCGCCCCAAGGGCTGCGCCAGGCGGCCGTGCTGCTGATGGTCGTCCACGCCAACGGCGAGGCGGCGCTCCTCCTGACCAAGCGCAGCGAGACCGTGGACCGGCACAAGGGTGAGATCTCGCTGCCGGGCGGCGCGATCGAGCCGGGCGAGTCTCCCCAGGCGGCCGCGATCCGGGAAACGAGCGAGGAGATCGGGGTGCGGGCCCAGGACATCACGGTCCTGGGCGCGCTCGATGAGGAGGAGACGTCCGTCTCCGGGTTCCTGCTGATGCCCGTGGTCGGCACGATCCCGTACCCGTACCCGCTCCGGGTGAGCCCCGCCGAGGTGCGCGCGGTGATCGAGGCGCCGCTCCGGGTGTTGCTCGATCCCGCCAACGTGCGCACGGAGATCTGGACCCGCGGAGGCGTGCCGCGGGAGATCTACTTCTACTCCGTCGGCGCCGAGGTCGTGTGGGGAGCGACCGGCCGGGTGATCACCCAGTTCCTCGAAGCGGTGTTCAATGTGCAGATCGCCGGCGCCCGCCGGGCGCGGTGATGCGCCGGCTCACGGGGAAAGTCGCCCTCGTCACCGGCGCAGGCCGGGGGATCGGCCGCGCGATCGCGAAAGCGCTCGCGCAGGAGGGCGCCTCGCTCGTGCTGCACCACCTGGAGAGCGCTCAGGGCGCCGCGGAGGCGGCGGAGGCGGCCGGACGGCTCGGGGTGCCCACGCTCGTGGCCCGCGCCGACGTCTCCCTGGCCGCGGCCGTCCGGAACATGTTCGAGGAGATCCACCGGACGTTCGGGCGCCTGGACATCCTGGTCAACAACGCGGGGGTGTTCAGCCGGGTGCCGCTCCTCGAGGTGGCCGAGGCGCACTGGGACCGCGTGCTCGATGTCAACCTCAAGGGCACCTTCCTGTGCGCCCAGGCGGCCGCGCGGGTGATGCTGGCCCAGCAGTCCGGCGTGATCGTGAACCTGGCCAGCGGCGGGGGACTGTCGCCGCGGCCCGGGTATGAAACCTCGGCGCCCTACGCGGCGAGCAAGGCCGGGGTGATCATGCTGACCCGGCGCCTCGCCCTGGAACTCGCCCCTCACGTCCGGGTGAACGCCGTCGCCCCGGGGATCGTCGAGTCCCGGCCCGGGTGGAGCGAGGACGTGCGAAAGCGATTGGGGGCGGTGTCGCTGCTTCGGCGCGTCGGGACCCCGGAGGCTGTGGCCAACGCGGTGGTCTTCCTCGTCTCGGACGACGCCGCGACGATCACCGGCCACACCCTGGTCGTCGACGGCGGAACGGTCCTGCGCTAGGGGCGGGGGAGGGGCCGATCGGCGTGGCGGCGGTGACCGACTACCACATGCATCTGGAGCGGGGTCCGTGGACGCTCGAGTGGCTCGAGCGCTTTGTCGACACCGCCCGCGCCCGCGGCCTGCGCGAGATCGGCTTCAGCGAGCACCCGCACCGGTTCCGCGAGTGCCGCGCGATCTACCCCGCGCCGCTGCCCTGGGTCGACGCGCAGAACACCGAGCGGCTCGACAGCTACCTGCGGCTCATCGAGCAGGCCCGCGCCGCCGGGCTGCCGGTCAAGCTCGCCCTGGAATGGGATTACCTTCCGGGGTTCGAGGCGGCGCTCGAGCGCGCGCTCGGCGCGCACCCGTGGGATTACACGATCGGGTCCGTGCACTGGCTGCCGCCCGCAGCGCGCGGAGGCGAGTGGTGGGGGTTCGACGACCCCGCGCGGATCAGCGACTGGGAGCGGGTGGACGTGCTGGAGGTCTATCGCCGGTACTTCCGTCTCATCGGGCAGGCGGCGCGGACCGGCCTGTTCGACATCATCGGGCACGCGGACGTCATCAAGGTCATGGGCTACCGGCCGAAGGCCGACATCGCGGACCTTTACGAGGCGGCCGCGTCGGAGTTCGCCGCCGCCGGGGTCTGCGTGGAGATCAACACGGCCGGATGGCGCAAGCCGGTCGGCGAGATCTACCCCGCGCCGCCGTTCCTGCGGGCCTGCCGGCTCGCCGGGGTGCCGGTGCTCATCAACTCGGACGCCCACGTCCCTGAGGATGTGGGGAGAGATTTCGACCGGGCGGCGGCCGTGGCGCGAGAGGCGGGGTATCGGGAGACGGCGGCCTTCGCGCAGCGGGTCCGAACAATGGCCCCCCTCTGATCGCGGCCCGCCGCGCATGGACGACCGGATCCGGCGGCTCAACGAGGAGCGGTTCGCGCGCACCGCGGAGGCGTTTGCGAAGAGCGCGGCGGTCGGCAACCTGGCCGAGATCGAGTCGCTGGTCCGGCTCGCCGCGCCGGCCCCCGCCGATCTCCTGCTGGACGTCGCCTGCGGCGCGGGGCGGCTGCTCAAGACGTTTGCCCCTCTGGTGGGGATGGCCGTCGGCGCGGATGCAACGATGGAGATGCTCCGACAGGCGCGGCGGGCGGGGCCCGGCGGCGCCGCCCGTTTCTTCCTCGTACGGGCCGATGGGTCGCGGCTCCCATTCCCCGATGAAACGTTCACCCTCGTCGCGACGACCCTGGCGATTCATCATTTTGGCGATCCGCGGCAGGTCCTGGGCGAAATGGCGCGGGTCTGCCGGCCGGGCGGGAAGATCGCCGTGGGCGACATCGTGGGAGCGTCCGATGAGGCGAAGCGGGCCCGCCAGAACGAGATCGAGCGCCTGCGCGATCCCGCGCACGTCGCGGTGTACAGCCCGGGCGCGCTCGAGGCGCTGCTGACGTCGTGCGGGTTCGCCGTCATCGGCCGCGCGGGTGGGAAGCAGGTGCGCGAGTTTGGCGAGTGGTGCCGGGTTGCCGCGACGCCGCCCGATGTCGCCTCCCTCGTACGCGAACGGCTCCTCCAAACCATCGCGGGAGACGAGGCCGGCATGCAGCCCACCCTGGTCGGAGACGAACTGCGGTTTCACCATCACTGGCTGAACCTGGTTGCCGTCAGGCGATAGCGGGGACCGGCCCGCAGGGGCTCCCCGGACCCCTCGGCGGGGAAGTATAAGCCGGGATGGTATAGATGGTATAGTGGTATAATCTTTTGAGCCCGATCTCCTCCCGGAGGTCCAGGTATGCAAGACCTCGAGTTTCCGTTCCTCAGCCCCAGGATCGTGGCGGGGCTCACCGGCGTATCGCCGGGCACGCTGCGCCGCTGGCGAACCCAGGGCATCCCGAACGGTACCCGCCGGCGGGGGCTCAACGGCGCGGGCCGCCGCCGGAACGGCGGGAGTCCCCTCTACTCATGGTCGGATGTCGAACAACTACAGCAGGCGGCACATCTATTGAAGACCAGACGCCTCTCCCTCGCGGAGGTGAAGCGCCTTCTCCAGAAGAGCGCCGCGGAGAACACCGGGCCGGCCCGCCGCGACTGGGTGATCGCGAGACCCAAGCCGCGAGGGACGCGGTGAGGGAACGCGCGATGAGAGTCTACCTGGACCACGCGGCAACGACCCCGGTGGACCCCCGCGTGCTCCAGGCGATGCTGCCGTTCTTTACGGAACGGGCGGGGAATGCGAGCAGCGTCCACGTCTTCGGGCAGGAGGCCCGCGGCGCGGTGGACCAGGCGCGCGCGCAGGTGGCCGAGACGGTGGGCGCGCGGCCGAGCGAGATCGTGTTCACCAGCGGCGCCACGGAGTCCGACAACCTGGCCGTGCTCGGCGTCGCGTTGGCGAGCGAGAAGCGCGGCCGCCACATTGTCACGACGGTCATTGAGCATCACGCGATTCTCGAGACGTGCCGCTTCCTCGAGGGGCGGGGGTTCACCGTGACCGCCTTGCCCGTAGACCGGCAGGGGATCGTCGATCCCGACGATGTGCGCGGGGCCCTGCGGACGGATACCGTCCTCGTCTCGGTGATGGCGGCGAACAACGAGATCGGGACGCTCCAGCCGATCGCCGAGATCGGGAAGCTGACCCGCGCGCGGAAGATCCCGTTCCACACGGACGCGACCCAACTGGTGGGGGCGGCCCCGGTCACCGTCGACGAGTTGAACGTCGACCTGCTCTCGATGTCCGCGCACAAGCGCTACGGGCCGAAGGGGATCGGAGCGCTCTACGTCCGCGCCGGGACGCCGCTGGCCTCTGTCCAGCACGGCGGCAGCCACGAGCGGGGCCGGCGCGGCGGGACGGAGAACGTCCCGGGGATCGTGGGATTCGGGGCGGCCCTGCGGATCGCGGCGCAGGAGATGGACGCGGAACGCGCCCGTCTCGCCGTCATGCGCGACCGCCTCATCCGCGAGGCGCTTGAGCTGCCGGGGGCGCGCCTCAACGGGGATGCGGTCCGGCGCCTATCCAACAACGTCAACCTGTCGTTTGACGGCACCGACAGCCAGTCGCTCGTCATGGGGCTCGACCTGCAGGGGGTCGCGGCCAGTTCCGGGTCGGCCTGCACGTCGGGCAGCATCGAGCCGTCTCACGTCATCACCGCGCTCGGGCTTCCGGCCCGGCTCGCCGCCGCGGCCGTGCGGCTCACCCTCGGCCGCTGGACGACCGACGCGGACGTGGCCTACGCGCTCGACGCGCTACGCGACGTCGTCATCCGGCTCCAGCAGGCGGCCTGAGGCGTCCTCCCACGGTCTGAGGTTACTCCGCCTCCTGCGCCTCCCCGAGTCGCCCGGGACGCTTCTCCCGGGTGGGCCCGCTCTTCGGGGGATCGATGTACTCGTGCCACGACGCCTTCTGCACAGGCCCCAGCTTGGCGAAGTCCTCGGGGCAGATCAGCACCTTCCGGAGGGGCGATCCGGGGAGGAACCCGGCGGCCTGCCCCTCCAGCCGCGCCATCCACCCGGCGGCTCCGGGCTTGAACTCCTTCTTGCACGTTGAACAGGTTTGCATCGTCACACCTCCCCGTCAACTCTATACGAACTATACGAATCCGCGGCGTCCCGGGTTGCCCCCCAACGCGGGTTTTCTGCGCCGGGATTGTGTGAGGCCCGGGGCCGGCGGCGTGCGTGTCGTTGACAGGGTATCCCAAGTCTGCAATCATGAAACATTGGTGACTCGAACAGGGCCGCGTGGGCGCCGCTCAACAGGGGCTGCGCGTCCCGCCGGCTCCAAGGGGCTTAGATGATATCCGCGTACATCCCTGTGCTGGTCCACCTGACGCTCGCCATTCTGTTCGCGGTGGCGCTGCTCGGGCTGCACCGGCTGGCGGGCGGCCGCCGCCCGACGCTGGAAAAGTCCCTGCCCTATGAGTCGGGGGTGTGGCCGGTCGGCGGCGCGCAGGAGCGCGTCCCGATCCGGTATTACCTCGTCGCCATGCTGTTCATCCTCTTCGATATCGAGATCGTCTTCGTCTACCCGTGGGCGGTGCTCGTGCGCGAACTCGGGACTCCCGGCCTCCTCGAGATGTTCACCTTCCTCGCCGTCCTCGGGACCGGCTATCTGTACCTCTTGAAGCGGAGGGCCCTGGAGTGGGAGTGATCGCCTCCGACCGGGACCTCGAGCGGAACATCCTCACCACCACGGTCGACCACATCGTCGCCTGGGCGCGGAAGAGCTCCCTGTGGCCCGCGCAGTTCGGCCTCGCCTGCTGCGCCATCGAGATGATGTGCACCGCCGCCGCGCGGTTCGACATCGCCCGGTTCGGCTCGGAATTGTTCCGGGCGTCGCCGCGGCAGTCCGACCTCATGATCGTCGCCGGGCGGGTGAGCCAGAAGATGGCGCCGGTCGTTCGCCACATCTACGACCAGATGCTGGAGCCGAAGTGGGTGATCGCCATGGGCGACTGCGCCAGCACGGGCGGGCTCTACAACAACTACGCGGTGGTGCAGGGCGTCGACAAGATCATCCCGGTGGACGTGTACGTGGCCGGCTGCCCGCCGCGCCCCGAGGCGCTGCTGGACGGGCTCCGGCTGCTCCAAGAGCAGGTTGCCCGTGGGGCGTCCGGCGAGCGGAGGTCCGGGGGACGGGCCTCCTGAACCGTTAGCGCGATCCATGGACCAGACGCCGATCCTCGACCGGCTGCGCCCGCATGTGCCGTGGGGGCTGACCACCCCGAAGGACGAGCGCGGCCGGGCGATCTTGCTGGCGACGCCCGGGGTGCTGCTCGAGGTCCTGCGGGCCGCGCGAACCCATCTGCCGCTCGACAGCCTGGTCGATCTGACGTGCTGGGACCGCCTGCCGGACGCGCCGCGATTTGAGGTCGTCTACCTGCTGGGTCAGGCCGGCGGCGCGGACCGGCTGACCGTCAAGGTCCAGGTGGACGGCGATCCCCCGCGGCTGCCGACCGCCACCGGGATCTATCCGGGCGCCGCATGGCCGGAGCGCGAGGTCTACGACATGTTCGGGGTCGTCTTCGACGGGCATCCCGACCTGCGGCGGATCCTCATGCCGGACGACTGGGAAGGCCAT
>VBAK01000069.1 GCA_005882275.1 Candidatus Segetimicrobium genomatis | reverse complement strand
CGGGCCGGATGTGGCAGTTGCTGGCGAGCGGGGACATCACACACATCTCGACCGACCACGCGCCGGCCACCCGAGCGCAGAAGCAGGGTGGTGACATCTGGAAGGCGCCGTTCGGTCTGCCTGGGGTGGAAACGACCCTGACGCTGATGCTGCACGCGGCCCACCAGGGGTGGGTGACGCTCGAGCGGGTGGTGGACGTCCTGTGCGCGCGCCCCGCCCAACTGTACGGGTACTACCCCCGCAAGGGCAGCCTTCTCCCAGGCGCCGACGCCGACATCACGCTGGTCGATCCGGCGCGGCCGCGCGTCATCCGGGACGACCAGGTGATCAGCAAGGCGGGGTGGAGCCCCTACGCGGGAATGGCGGTCGTGGGCGGGCCGGTCATGACCTTCTGCCGGGGCCGCCTCGTGGCGCGCGA
>VBAK01000068.1 GCA_005882275.1 Candidatus Segetimicrobium genomatis | reverse complement strand
CGCTGCGGCTCCCCCTCGACCCCCATCCGGCGTGCCAGCAGGTCGACCAGCGCGGTGTGGTCCAGGTCGGCCATGCCCTCCTGCGCGGCGGTCGTCCAGGCCTGGCGGACCGCCGATCCGAGCAGCATCGGCGCGCCCATCTCTCCCGCGAGGTCGAGGCAGATGTTCAGGTCCTTCAGGTACTGGCCGACCGTAAAGCCCGCGCTGAAGTTGCGCGGCAGGATGTACTGCGAGAATTTCGTCTCGGTCGTGTAACTGCGGCCGGTGGAGTGATTGATCGCCGCAAGCAGCCGGTCCGGCGCAAGCCCGGCCTTGATCCCCAGGACGACCGCTTCGATGGAGCTCCAGATTGTTGTCGCGGAGAGAAGGTTGTTGAGGGTCTTCGCGGTGTCTCCGTCGCCGGGGGCGTCGCCCACGTGCACGATGTGCCGCCCCAGGTGATCGAGGATCGGCCGGAGCGCGTCGAGGACGTCCGCGGGCCCGCCGGCCATGATGCAGAGCGCGCCCTCGGCGGCGCCGCGAACGCCCCCGGATACCGGCGCATCGAGCACGCGCACACCCCTTGCGGTCAGGTCGGCGGCGATGCGGCGGGTGACGCGGGGCCGCGACGAGGTCATCTCGAGTAGGAACTGCCCCGACCGCATCGCCCGGAGGAGGCCGCCGTCGCCGTACACGACCTGTTCCACGGCGTTCGCATCCGGCAGCATGGTGATGACGACGTCGGTCCGGCCCGCGACCTCCGCGGGGCTGCCGCCCGCCTCCGCTCCCGCCCGGCCGGCCGCCGCGATCGCCTCCTGTCGGAGATCGTGGACGGTCAGCGGATATCCCGCCGCCAGCAGCCGCTGCGACATCGGCGCTCCCATTTTGCCCAACCCGATGAAGCCGATCCGTGGTCTGTCCATCAACGCGCCTCCGAGATCGCGGTATGAGCCGGAACGTCTTCGAGTCTTCTCGGGGGGGCCCGGGACCCCCTACGGCGTGGGGGCTGACGCGGGGGAGGATAAACCGTCTCACCTATACAACACGTCCGGTGCCAGAACTCGAACTATCGTCAGGAGGTCTGCTGTGTCGCAGTTCGCGATCGTCGACTCAGAGAAAATGAACAAGGACGTCACGTACGAGCCGCCGCTGGTCATCGCGTTCGGCGTGGACAAGCACAGCGTCGGGTCGAAATCGATCACGATGGGCCGGACGAAGATCCCGCCCAAGGGCCGGAATCAGGCGCACCGTCATTCGTGCGAGGCGTCGTTCTTCATCCGCAGGGGGACGCTGAAGTTGTTCATGGGCGAAGAGCGCAAGGAGTACATCGTCACGGAGAACCAGTTCGTGTTCATCCCGCCGGGGGTGATCCACGGGCTCCAGAATCTGAGCGAGACGGAGACGGCCGAACTGGTCTTTACGTACGGCAACTGCCCGAGCAAGGACGACGCCGGAACGGTCTTTGTGGAGAAGTCCTGGGTGGCCGAGCCCCGATCGCGAACGTAGGGACCGGACGCCATACCGGGAGGGGGGCCTGATGCGCCGGGTGACGGCACACCGAATCCGGATCGGGGCGGCGGCGTGGATCTGCATCGTGCTCGGCGCCGCACACGCGGCCTCAGGCCAGGGACCGGCGCAGGTCACGATCGCTACGGTCAACAACATGAACCACGTCCCGCAGTTCGTGGCGGTCGAGAAGGGACTGTACGTCGCGCACGGCGTGGACGTCAAACTCAGGGTCCTCAACTCCGGCGCCGAAGCGACCCGGGCGCTGCAGGCGGGCGAGGCGCAGATGGCCACGATCGGCAACACGACCCTGTCCGCGGCGTGGAACGCGGGCATCCGGCTCGTCGCCGTGGTCGTCGTCATGGGCGACGCCACGCGGGTCTATTATGACGACGTGTTCGCGATCACGAGCCGGTCGGGCAGCGGCATCCGGCGGCTGCACGCGGAGGACCTGGTGGGCCGGCGGGTCGGGATGGTGCTGGGCGGGACCGGCGAGGAGTACTTCCGCGCGCTGCTCGCCGCCGACAAGATCCCCGCCGAGCGGGTCACCTTCGTCAACGTGCCTCCGCCAAACCACGTCTCGGTGCTGCGGGAAGGCGGGGTCGATGCCGAGGTCACGTGGGAGCCCTACGGGACGATGATTTTGCAGCAGGTCCCCGGCGCCTACGTGGTGCTCCGGGGAGGCGGGTATCTCGGATACGACCTGTACATGATGGGGACCGAGGAGTTCGTCCGGCGCAACCCGGCGGTTGTCGACGGGCTGGTCCGGGGGTTCGTCGAGGCGGCCCGGTATGTCCGCGGCCACCCGGTCGAGTCCGCCCAAATCGCCACGCGCTGGATCGAGGGCCTGGACGAGGCGTCGGCCAGGAAGGCGATCACCTACATGGATTTCGATCCGCGGTTCAGCGCGAACACGCTCCGGGCGCACGCGCTGGTCGAGCGGGCCATGATCGACCGGGGACGAATCAAGCAGCCGGTGGACCTGTCCAAGGCGATCGACACGAGTTTTCTGGACAGGGCCATGAAGGAATCCCCGCAGATGTTCGTGGACCTCAAGCCGGTGCCCTGAGCGGGGGCGGTGCGGGGGCGGATCGGGACGGGGACCGGGAGCCGAGGCGGCAAGGGGGGGGCAGCGATGCGGGCAGTGGGGAGGATGAGGAACGGCATCCTGATCGGGACCCTGGTCATGCTGATCGGCTGGGCGCCGGCCGCCCTCGGGCAGGGGCTTCGCCAGTTCACCCTGGCGACCGTCAACAACATGAACCACGTGCCCGAGTTTGTCGGAGTGGAGAAAGGGATCTTCGTCAGGCACGGGGTCGACCTGAAGATCAAGGTCCTGAACTCCGGCGCCGAGACGATGCGGGCGTTCCAGGGCGGGGACGCCCAGTTCATCACGGTGACCCCCACGACGCTGGCGGCGGCGTACAACGCCGGGCTGCGGCTCGTGGCGTTCGTCGTCGTGATGGGCGACCCGACGCGGGTCTACTACGACGACATGCTCGCGATCACCGGCCGGCCGGGCAGCGGGATCCGGCGCCTGCACGTGGAGGACCTGGTGGGGAAGCGGGTCGGCATGGTCCTGGGCGGCACGGGCGAGGCCTACCTTCGCGCCGTGCTGAGACGGCAGGGGATCGCCGCCGACCGCGTCACCTTTGTGAACGTCCCCGCGCCCAACCAGGTCTCGGTGATGCGCTCCGGCGATGTCGATGCCGAAGCGACGTGGGAGCCCTTCGGGACGATGATGTTGCAGCAAGTTCCCGGGGCCTACATCGTCATCCGGGGTGGCGGGTACCTCGGGTACGACCTGTACGTGGCGACCTCCGGGGACTTCGTCAAGAACAACCCGGACGTCGTGGGACGGCTCGTCGCCGGCTTCGCCGAGTCGGAGTGGTACATTCGCCACCACCAGGCCGAAGCGGCGCAGATCGCGACGCGGTGGATCGAGGGTCTCGACCCGACCGCGGCCGCCAAGGCCATCACCTACATGAACTTCGACCCCCGGTTCAGCCGCAACACGTTCACGGCGGCCGACCTCGAGCAGCGGGCGCTCCTCACCCAGGGGCGGATCAAGCAGCTCGTCGATTTCTCCCAGGAGCTCGACCCGGCCCCGGTCGAGCGGGCGACGCGCGAGGTCCCCCAGTTCTTCGCGGATCTCAAGCCGGTGCGCTAGATCGCCGAGAGACTGCCGTGCGGGTGAAAATCAGCGTCGAGCGCATCGTGCACGAGTACTTCAACCCGAATACCTGGCAGCGGGTGCGGGCCCTGGACGGCCTCTCGCTGGACGTGCCGGAAGGGGAGTTCGTCTGTCTGGTCGGCCCGAGCGGGTGCGGCAAGTCGACGCTGCTCTATCTCATCGCCGGCCTCGTGCGCCCGACCGGCGGCCGGATCCTCGTCGACGGACGAGAGGTCGTCCGGCCGGGCCGGGACCGGGGGATGGTGTTCCAGGAGTTCGCCATCCTGCCGTGGAGGACCGTGGCGGGCAACATCGGGCATGGGCTGGAGATCGCCCAGAGCCCGCGCCGGGTGAAAGCGGAGACGGTCCGGCGGTACGTCGCGCTGATGGGGTTGAGCGGGTTCGAGCACAAGTACCCCCATGAACTGTCCGGGGGGATGCGCCAGCGGGTCGCCGTCGCGCGGACGCTCGCCGCCGATCCCGAGGTCGTCCTGATGGACGAGCCGTTCGCCTCGCTCGACGCGCAGACCCGGAACGTGATGCAGGAGGAGCTCGTGCGCATCGCGCAGCACGAGCGGAAGACGATCG
Source organism: Candidatus Segetimicrobium genomatis (assembly GCA_005882275.1). Taxonomy (GTDB): domain Bacteria; phylum Sysuimicrobiota; class Sysuimicrobiia; order Sysuimicrobiales; family Segetimicrobiaceae; genus Segetimicrobium; species Segetimicrobium genomatis. The sequence continues at coordinate 1,163 of VBAK01000068.1, read as the reverse complement.
TCTTCGTCACGCACAGCGTCGACGAGGCGATCATCCTGGGCGACCGGGTCGTCGTGCTGACGCATCGTCCCGGCCGGGTGAAGGCCTCCCTGCCGATCGAGATTCCCCGGGAGCGCCGGCGGTGGGATGTCCTCGGCGCCGAGGAGCGGTTCGTCCGGTACCGCCAGGAGATTTTGCGGATGATCCGGGAAGAGTTCGACGCCCAGGAGCGCGCCGCCGAGGCGGTGCGGGCGTGACCGATCCCGGCCGCGCGGGCCTGCGGCGTGCTCCCTCGCGCTACCTTTGGTTCACTCTTCGCTTCGATCGGCTTTCCGCGCGGGCGCTGCCGCGGGGACGGGCCGCGGCGGTGGCGGGCGCCGCGGCCGCCGTGGGGCTGGTGCTGGCCCCGTTCGTGCTCTTTACTGCTGTGTGGGCGCTCGTGGTTGGCGTCACCCGATGGCCGGAGGATGTGCTGCCGTCGCCCTCCGCGGTGGCACGGGCGTTCGGGGAGGTCTTCGCGAAGGGCATCCTGACGGTCTACGCCGGGGAGACGATTCGCCGGATCGTGCTGGCCGCGGTGACGGGCGTCGCGATCGGGATCGCCGCGGGATTCGTCATGGGCCTCAACGATTGGATCGCCGCGCTGCTCAACCCGCCGCTGCGGTTCTTCCAGTCGCTCTCGGGCATCGCCTGGCTCCCGCTGTTCCTGATCTGGTTCGGCTTTTCCGATAAGACGATCATTGTGGCCGTCTGGTATACGCTCGTCTTCCCCGTCGCGTTCAACACCATGCTGGGCGTGCGGACGGTGCCCCGGCTGTACCGGTACGCGGTGCTGACGTTGGGGGGGACCTGGCGGCAGATTGTGTTCCAGGTGCTGCTGCCAGGCGCGATCCCCTACATCGTCGGGGGCGTCCGGTTGGGGATCGCCTACGGGTGGCGCGCGTTGATCGCGGCCGAGATCGTCGTGGGAAGCGGGGGACTCGGATACCTGATCTTCAAGGCCGAGACATTTCACCTCACGGCCCGCATCATCGCCGGAATGACCGCGATCGGCGTCCTCTGGTACCTGACCGATTACTTCCTCCTCCGTCCGCTGGAGGAGGCGACGATCGAGCGATGGGGACTGGTCTACCGGTAGCCGCGCCCCGGGCGGAGCGCCCCGCCGCGTCGCGTCCCCGCCGGAT